>JAIMJL010000012.1:31395-42307 GCA_020693225.1 Sandarakinorhabdus sp.
GCAGTGGCGACACAACCGGGCTGCAAAACAGCCCGGCACACACGTCGCCCGTGCGAAACGGAAGCCCACCCCACCCGAAAAGGATGCCGGCAAGCCACGCCATCGGCCGCTCCGGACTCCCCGCCGGCGCAACTGGACGACCAATGCAGGCAGGTCTCCTGGCTCCCGGATCAACGGCCCCGCTGCCGCCTTCCCATCTTGTCAGACAGTGGCATGTGGCAGAAGGCCTACCCGGTTACAGTTGCGGGGACAGCGCCGGACTAAGCAGGACGAATCCCACCGCACCGGCTTCCCTTTTCACCCGGATTCACACCCAGGCACCTGCATCGATGGGGCGCTGCTAGCCGCTTCGGATTCAGACTGCAACCGGCGCGGCAATCGCCGGGTGCGGATCATAGCCTTCGATGGCAAAATCCTCGAACGCATAGGAAAACAGATCGGCAGGCCGGCGCTTCAGGATCAGCTTCGGAAACGGCCGCGGCTCCCGCGCGGTCTGCGCTTCCACCAGATGCGCATGGTTCAGATAGAGATGCACATCCGCCCCCATCCACACAATCTCGCCCGGCTCCAGGTCGCACTGCTGCGCCAGCATCCGCAACAAGAGCGCCGCCTCGAAGATGTTGAAGGGAAAGCCCAGCCCCAGATCGCAGCTGCGCTGGTACAAAATGCCGGATAGCCGCGTGCCGTCCACGAAATACTGGTACGTCATATGGCAAGGCGGCAGGGCCATTGCCGCCAGCTCGGCCACATTCCAGCCGGTAAAGATGTGCCGCCGGCTGGCCGGATTGCGCCGCAGCCCGTCCACCAGCTCCGCCATCTGGTCATGCTCGCGTCCGTCCGGCCCCAGCCAGCGCCGCCACTGCTTGCCATACACCGGCCCCAGATCGCCCCATTCAGCGGCAAAAGCATCATCCGCCAGGATGCGCTGCTCGAATGTCTCGCGGTCCAGCGCTTCGCCGCTTGCGCGCCGGAAGCGATCCAGCGGCCAGTCGGTCCAGATATGCACACCCTGCGCCACCAGCGACCGGATATTGGTCTCGCCGGAAAGAAACCAGATCAGCTCCTTCACCGCCGATTTCCAATACACCCGCTTGGTGGTCAAAAGCGGCACCGTTTCGTCTGAAAGGTCAAACCGCAACATCGCGCCAAACAGCGCCTTCGTCCCCACCCCGGTGCGGTCGTGCCGCTCCGATCCCGTCCGCCACACCTGGCGCATGAGATCGAGCACGGCGGTTTCAGGATGGGCTGCCATGCCCTCGACCTAGCGACCCGCACGCGGCAAGAAAAGCGCCCACTATCCCCGATCGGGGATATTTCAACGCCGCGGCCAAAGGTGCACACACCAATCACGAGGCCAACGCGCCACACGCGATGAAAGCCGCACACGATGAAACAGGTGACCAGATGATCCAGGTAATCGACCATAACAACCGCGACGAAAACGGCGAAACCCTGTCCGCGATGCACGCCGACCGCAAGGCGGTGTTCGTCGATCGGCTGAAGTGGAATGTCCCCGTCGTCGATGGCCGCTACGAAATCGACGAGTTCGACAACGAGCATGCGGTCTATCTGATCGCCACTCACCCGGAAACTGGCGAGCATCTCGGCTCCGTCCGCCTGCTGCCCACCACCCGCAAGCACCTTGTCGGCGACATTTTCGCCACGCTCATCGATGGCGAAGTCCCGCGCGGCGAGGATGTCTGGGAAATCACCCGCCTGTGCACCTCGCCCAAGCTCGCTGACTGGGAGGCGCACAACGCCATCCGCGAGCAGCTGGCAACCGCGCTCATCGAATATGCGCTCACCATGGGCATCAGCCGCTACACCATGATGACCCACACCGCCTATCTGTCACAGCTTCTGGCCACCGGCTGGGATGTCGAGCCGCTGGGCCTGCCCAAGGATATCGGCGGGCAATCGCTCGGCGCTCTCCAGGTCAATGTGCACGCCTCCACCCTCCAGCTTTTCCGCCGCAAATTCGCCATCAGCGAGCCGGTTCTCAGGCTCGATCTGTCGGAATAGGGAACGGTGGCTTCATGCGGCGATTTCCGACCCTGCGCCGCTTGAAGCCTTCCGGTCCCTCGGACGCCCCGCCGCTCACCAATGGCACGGATTCACGGCCCTCCCCGTGGTCCGCAAGCCGGCCGCAGCGGGGCGTCCAACCTTTCCGGGGCCGGCTACAGCCGCAAATCCGGTGGCATGATGTCAGCTCCCCACCGCGAACCTGCCCAGTGAACCACATCCAGTGAACCACATCCAGTGAAACACACGCCGTGAACCCTGCCGAGCTGGTGCCGGCCCTCGCGTTGCTGGCAACCCTCACGCGCGAACTGCTCTGGCTCACGGCCATTGCGATTCTGCTCTCCAATCTCGATGATCTTGCCGTCGATGCACTGTGGCTGTTCGGCGTCGCGTTTCGCCCCTCCCCGCCGCTCCCCTCCCCGCAGCTGCCCGCCGAGCCGCAAACGCCGGGCCGCTATGCCATATTGATTCCGGCCTGGGACGAATCGGCAGTGATCGCCGCCATGCTGCGCCGGCTCACCGAAACGCTGGATCATCCCTGCTACACCGCTTTCGTCGGCGTCTATCCCAATGATCCGGAAACCGCGCACGCCGTCGCGAGCGTTGCAGACCGCCGCGTCATCGCCGTCACCACCAGCCGGCCCGGCCCCACCACCAAGGCCGATTGCCTCAATCATCTCTGGCGGGCCGCCCTCGCCCATGAAGCCGCAGCGGCAACGCGCTTCACCGCCATCGTGCTGCACGATGCCGAAGACGTGGTGCATGCCCAAGAACTGCGCCTGTTCGATCGCCACATGCCGGCGCTCGCCATGGTGCAACTGCCGGTCGTGCCGTTCGCCGATCCTGCCTCGCGCTGGGTGGCCGGCCATTATCTCGACGAATTCGCACAAAACCACGCCAAGGATATGATGGTGCGCGCCCTGCTCGGCACGCCCGTTCCCTCCGCCGGCGTCGCCACCGCCATCGATCGCACCGCCATGGAAAGGCTGGCAGCCGGCAGCGACACCCCGTTCGACGAAACCAGCCTCACCGAGGATTATGAAATCGGCCACAAGCTGCACCGGCTCGGGCTACCTGGCCGCATGGTGCGTCATCGCCATGAGGGCGCGTTGATCGCCACCCGCGAATATTTCCCCGCCACGCTGGAGGCCGCCGTGCGCCAGAAAAGCCGCTGGCTCACCGGCATTGCCCTCTCCGGCTGGGATCGGCTGGGCTGGGACGGCGGGCCCGCCGCGCGCTGGATGCTGCTGCGCGATCGCAAAGGCCTGTTCACCGCCGCAGTCGCCGTCATCGCCTATGCTGCCCTCGGCCTCGTCGTCGCGCAGCTGGCCGTCCGCGCCCTTGTGGCAGACAGTGCCGGCACCGCGCTGCCGCCGCTCCTCCTCGATTCCGGCAATGCGGCGCTTCCCGCCTTCCTGCTGTTCAATGCGGCACTGCTGCTCTGGCGGCTGCTGCTGCGCTTCGGCTTCACGGCGCGCGAACATGGGCTTGCCGAAGGCTTGCGCGCCATCCCGCGCGCGGTCGTGGCCAATATCATCAACGCGCTGGCCGCCTGGCGCGCCGTCCACCGCTACCGCGAAGCGCTGCTCAGCGGCGAACGCCCGGCCTGGGAAAAAACCGCGCACCGCTTCCCGGCCTCCCCGGGCGCCGCGCATGGCTGAACCGGCGGCCAGCACCCGCAGCGGCAGTGCGCTGCGCCTCTATCAAATCCTGTTCGTGCTCGGCATCGGCTGGCTGGCCGGCCGGGTTCCCGCGCTGCTGGCAGACAATCGCGCCGAGCAGGATCGCCTGATGGCCGCCCTGCAGCCCGCGCCACAAGCCGCCGCCAATGCCGCTGCCGCCCCCATCGATGCCGCCACCATCGCCAGCCAGGTGGCAGCACAAGTGGCAGCCCAGGTCGCCAACGAAACCGTCGCCCGTCTGATCGCCGCCGGCTGGGGCCCGCGCAGCAATCCCCCGCCGCAAACCATCATCCTGCAGCAGCCCGCCCCCGGCCGGGCACCCGAAACGGTGGTGCGCGTCATCACCGAAGCCGCGCCGCCGCAGGTCGCCAGCATCCCCTACAGCCTGCCGCCCGGCCCGCCGCCCGCCGCACCGTCAACCCCGCCGCCACAAACGCCGCCACAAACGCACGCGCTCGCCGCCCATGCCGCAGCATCGCAAGGCTATGCCGCGCTGAAAGCCGGCGACAAGCGCGAAGGCGTGGCCCGCCTGTCCGAGGCGCTGCTGCTTGATCCCGCCGCTCCGCAAGCCGCCGCCTGGGCAGCAGACGTGAAGCGCCTTACCCGCAAGTGGACCCTCGCCGCCTACACCCTCGCCCGCGAAAGCGGCAGCGGCGATCCCATCGCCGCCTCGCCGGTGCTCGGCGGCGGGCAATCCGGCGCTGCGCTGGCCTACACCTTCGATCCGCTCGCCCGGAGGCCCATATCCATCGTCGGCCGCGTCGTCGCCGCCACCGGCCCATCCGGCGTGGTCGCCCGCGAAACTGCCGAAGCCGCGCTCGGCATCCGGGTGCAGCCGCTGCCCAATGTCCCGCTCGCCATCGATGTCGAACGCCGTTTCGCGCTCGGCGATCTCGCCCGCAGCGCCTGGTCGGCGCGCGTCTCGGGCGGCATCGGCGGCCACACCAAGGCCTTCAATCGCAGCGTCACGCTGGAAACCTACGGCGAAGCCGGCATGATCAATTTCAAGCTGCCCGATCTCTATGCCGGCGTGCAGGGCCGCGCCGCCACGCCGCTGTTCACCGCCGGGCGCGTCTCGATCGATGCCGGGGTGGGCGCCTGGGCCGCCGCGCAAGACAGCTACAATGTCACCGCCACCCGCTTCGACATCGGCCCCAGCAGCCGCATCGCCGTCAAGCCCTGGCCTTTCAGCGCGCAGATCGATTATCGCTTCCGCATGGCCGGCAACGCCCTCCCCGCCTCCGGCCCGGCCCTCACCGTGTCCGGCGAATTCTAGGAGGCAACCACAAATTTCTCTTCATGCTTGCCCTGCGCGCCCGCATAGTGCGTCTTGATAATCTCCAGATCCGCCGCATAATCTCCGGTCAGCCAAAATTCGCCACTGATCCGCACCGTTCGCGTGCGATAATCCATCACCGCCAGAACCAAAGGCACCCCGGCCAGCCGGGCGATATGGTAAAAGCCGGATTTCCACTCCCGCGTCGCCGCCCTTGTCCCCTCCGGCGGCACCGCCAGCAGCATCCGGTCGGCCCCGGCAAAGGCGTCCGCCATCGCCTGCACCACATCATTGCTCTTGCTGCGATCGATCGGCACACACCCGGCCCACTTCACAAACCCGCCAAAAGGCCCCTCGGTCAGGCTTTTCTTCCCCATCCAGCGCAGCGTCACCCGATAGCAACCGGCCGCCGCCAGCATCCAGATGCCGTCCCAGTTCGAGGTGTGCGGCGCGGCCACCACCACCATCTTGGGATGCGCCGGCCAGTCCCCGGCAATCTTCCACCGCCCCACAAACAGGATCAACCGGCACAGCCCGCGAAACAGCTCGCCCGCGATGCCGCGATAGGCCGCCGGCGCCGCCGTCGAAAGATCATAGCGCCGATGCGTTCCAGGCGGCGCACTCATTCCGCCGTCTTCTGTCCGGCATCCCCATTCTGCCCAGTGCCATGCGCCGGATTGTCGTTCGCCACCCGTCGCCGCTCTGCCAGAATAGCCAGCACCTCACGGGTAAACAGCTCCGCCATCAACTGGTTCAAAAGCCCCACCCCGCGCTCGGCCATGTCGGCTGCTTCCAATTCGCCCACATGCGGCGCCACGCGGGCAAAAAACTCCCTCAGCTCCAGTTGGGCCAGCTCGTGCATCACATCCGCCAGCCGTTTCGCCGTTGTCGCGGCATAGCCGCGCTCGCGGTTGAAGCCGATCCGCACGCCATCGTCCAGCAGCTTCAGGATGCGCGCATCGCGCGGCGAAACCGTGCCATCCGGTGCCACCGCGATCACCCCGCAGGCAATCAGATCCTGCACCTCATCCGGATCGCCGCCGTCCGAAAGCGAAAAGGCCGCCAGATCGACCCGCTCCCCGTCCGCGTCCAGCCGCTGCCGCAGCACATGGTCGATTTCCGGCAGCATCTGCGGCTCCAGCCAGTCCGCCTCGCCACCCCCGGCAAAAAGCGACCGGATCACCGACAGCGGCAGAAACCGCTCGTCCTTCAAGCGGCGGATGGTCAGCAGCCGCGCCAGATGCTCGTCGGCATAAAGCGCACTGTTGCGGCTGGTGCGATGCGGCTCGGGCAGCAGCCCCTCGCGGATGTAAAAGCGAATCGTCTCGCGCGAAACGCCGGCCGCCTTCTCCAAATCGCGCATCCTCATGGCGCGGCACTAGCGATATCGCCATTATGCGCAAGCCCGGCGATCGTCTGCGCCACCGCGCGCTTCCAGTGCATCCGCCGGCTGGCGCGGTCCGCCGCCGACTGTTGCGGCTCAAACCGCGCATCGGCATGCACCATCGCCTCCGCCGCCGCCGGCAAATCGGCAAACAGCCCCGCCCCCACCGCCGCCAGCATCGCCGCCCCCAGCCCCGTCGTCTCGATACAGCGCGGCCGCTCCACCGGCAGCCCGGTCGCATCCGCCAGATCCTGACACAGCCAGGTGTTCGCCACCATCCCGCCATCCACCCGGATGGCCGTGGGCACCACCCCGTCCGAGGCAAAGGCATCCAGCAGGTCCGCGGTCTGCTGCCCCATCGCCTCCAATGTCGCCCGCACGATATGCGCCCGCGTCGTGCCACCGGTAATCCCGGTCAGCAGCCCTCGCGCCAGGGGCTCCCAATGCGGCGCGCCCAGCCCGGCAAAGGCCGGCACAAAGCTGATCCCACCACTATCCGGCACAGACATCGCCAGCGCCTCCGATTCGCTCGCCGCGTCCAATATGCCCAGCCCGTCGCGCAGCCATTTCACCGCATTGCCGCCCACGAAAATCGAGCCCTCCAGCGCATAATGCCCCTCGGTCAGCCAGGTCGAAAGCAGGCGATGCCGGCTCACCGGCGGCACCGCACCGGCATTGGCCAGCATAAAAATCCCGGTGCCATAGGTGCATTTCACCTCTCCCCGCACCAGGCACCCCTGCCCCACCGTCGCCGCCTGCTGATCCCCCGCCATGCCGGTAATCGGCAGATCATACAGCGTCGAATGCGCAAGGCTTCCCGAAGTCGCGACGATGCGCGGCAAAATCTCCAGCGGCACGCCAAACAGCTCCGCCATCGCCGGACACCATTGCCCGCTAGCCAGCGTCATCAACTGCGTCCGCGACGCATTGCTCGCGTCCGTCAGATGCTCGGCGCCGCCGGTCAGCTTCCACACCAGCCAGCTGTCCACCGTGCCCACGGCCAGGTCGCCCGCATCGGCTGCCGCCTTCACCGCGGCATTGTTGGCCAGCATCCAGGCAATTTTGCTGGCCGAAAAATAGGGGTCCAGCAGCAGCCCCGTCTCCGCCTGCACCCGCGCCGCATGCCCTTGCCCCTGCAGCCGCGCCGTCACATCCGCGGTCCGCCGGTCCTGCCACACGATCGCCGGCGCCAGCGGCTCGCCCGTGGCGCGGCTCCAGAACACCACCGTCTCGCGCTGATTGGTGATCGCAATCGCGGCCACATCCGAAACCTGTGCCAGCACCGCATCCACCGCCCGCTTCGTCAACGTCCAGATTTCCGCCGCATCATGCTCCACCCAGCCGGGCTGCGGAAAATGCTGCGTCAGCGGGTGCTGCGCCACCGCTGCAATGCGCCCGTCCAGCGCAAAGGCCAGCGCCCGCGTCGAGGTGGTTCCGGAATCGATTGCCAGGATATGCGTCATAGCCCCTTGCTAGCCGCTTGCAGCGCGCCGCGCAAAAGCAGATGAAGCGCGCAACAAGGGAGAAACACCATGCGGTTCCAGGGAAAAACAGCACTCGTCACCGGCGCCGCCTCCGGCATCGGCCGCGCCGCCAGCCTGCAATTCGCGCGCGAAGGCGCAAGCGTCGTTGCGGTAGACTGGGCCGACACCGTGCAGACCACCGCCGCCGAAATCCTCTCTGCCGGCGGCAAGGCCATCTGGCTGCAAGGCGATTGCGGCGATGAAGCCTTCGTCGCGCAAATGGTCGATCGCGCGGTCAGCGACTATGGCCAGCTCGATGTCCTGTTCGCCAACGCCGGCATCTCCGGCGGCATGGCCCGCCTCGCCGATGTGCAGGTCGATGAGTGGGACAAGCTGCTCCGCGTCAACCTTATCGGCGTGTTCCTCGCCATCCGCGAAGCCGCGCGCGTGATGGTGCCGCGCGGCACAGGCGCCATCGTCACCACCGCCAGCGTCGCCGGCATCCGCTCCGGCGCCGGCGGCATCCCCTATTCCGCGTCGAAAGCCGGCGTCATCAGCCTCACCGCCACCTGCGCCAACCAGCTCGCCGGCACCGGCATCCGCATCAACAGCATCTGCCCCGGCCTCACCGAAACCGGCATGACAGCCCCCATGTTCGATGGCGCCCGCGCCCGCGGCACCGAAGCCAAACTCGGCCAGCTAAACCCCCTCCGCCGCGCCGCCTCGGCCGATGAAGCGGCCGCCGTCGCCGTCTTCCTCGCCTCAGACGAAGCCAGCTACGTCAACGGCCAGCACCTGGCGGTGGACGGCGGCCTCAGCTCCAGCCACCCGACCGTGCCGGGAAAATTCGTCTGAGCTACCAAAGGCGCTGCACGCCAAAGCGGTCGAAAATCTCTTCGTTCGACACAAGCACCATATCCTCTAGAAACGCCTGAGCGATCAGCATCCGGTCGAACGGATCTTTGTGCAAATCTTCGAGCATGCCAGCATGCCGAGCCTGAGCGAAACTGAGCGGCAAAGTTTCGAAACCTTCGCGCGCCACCCTTAGTTCAAGCTCGGCAACCATCCCCAGCGCTTCCGGCATTTTGCCGATGCGATGCTTCGTCGTGATCTCGAAGGCGTTGATCGCACTTGCAAATACCTGAGACTCAGGATTCGCGATTCCAGCCTTGGCATTGCGTCCAAGCCTTTTGTCGTCCTGAAACCACCAGATCAGGGCATGGGTATCCAGCAACAGCCTCACGAGCCTTCGCGCTCACCATCGCCGGAATATTTGCCCTCCCAGGCATCGAGAATATCGTCAGGCAAAGGCTCGAAAAACGCATCCGTCAGTGTGAACTCACCCTTGTAACGGCCCGGAACCCGCGGTGTACGCTTGGGCGCCACCGCCACCAGCTTCACCACCGGCACATTTCCACGGCAAATCACCACTTCCTCCCCGGCCTCGGCGCGCGCAATCAACTTCGAAAGCGTCGTCTTCGCCTCGCCCACGGTGATGGCACCCGGAAACTTCCCCTGCGCATTCATTGGCCAATCTCCTTGGCCAAGCACTTAGCCAACCCGCCCGTAAAAAGCAAGAAAGAGCCTCCGGCGGGCAGGGGCATGATGCCCCTGCACCCCCAAAATATCACCGTCGTCCCAGCGAAAGCTGGGACCTCCCGCGGACCAGGCGCCACGCCGATCGCATATGGGCAATGCGCCTCACGCAGATCTTTTACCCCGAGCGTTGTGAATTGCTCGGCCTGTCCACCTCAATAGAGGCGACGCGCGTCCGATACGGAAAGTGTGCGGCACTTTGCATCACATAGTCCCCATCTGGCGAGTAGCGGCCGGCGGCAAAGCCGCCGAGTCCGCATGGCATCGAAAGGCCAGGAAGGCGGGTTCCGGGCAAAGCCCGATCGTCGGCCGGGCCTGCGCGGAGTCGCGAGATAGCGCTGCACGCTATTCGGCGCCCGCTCCGGCCGCAATCCGCTCCCGCCAAACCATCGGCCCCGTCCGATGCACACTCTCGCCCATCGCATCCACTGCCACCGTCACCGGCATATCCCGCACCTCAAACTCGTAAATCGCCTCCATCCCCAAATCCTCAAACGCCACCACCCGGCTCGCCTTGATAGCCTTGGAAACCAGATACGCCGCCCCGCCCACCGCCATCAGATACGCCGCCTTGTGCTTCGCGATCGCCTCGATCCCCGCCGGGCCTCTTTCCGCCTTGCCCACCATCGCAATCAGCCCTGTCTCCGCCAGCATGGTTTCGGTAAACTTGTCCATCCGCGTCGCCGTCGTCGGCCCAGCCGGTCCCACCACCTCATCGCGCACCGGGTCCACCGGCCCGACATAGTAAATCACCCGGTTGGTGAAATTCACCGGCAGCGCCTCACCGCGCGCCAGCATGTCCACCATCCTTTTGTGCGCCGCATCCCGCCCCGTCAGCATCCGCCCATTCAACAATAGCCGATCCCCCGGCTTCCATGATGCCACCACCTCCGGCGTCAACGCATCCAGATCAACGCGAATGGCCTCATCTGAAGGCTTCCAGTCCACCTTCGGCCAAAGCGACAGATCCGGCGCCGGCAAATAGGCCGGCCCCGATCCGTCCAGGTGCACATGCGCATGCCGCGTCGCCGCACAATTCGGAATCATCGCGACAGGTTTTGAAGCCGCATGCGTGGGATAGTCCAGAATCTTCACATCCAATATCGTCGCCAAACCCCCCAGCCCCTGCGCGCCGATCCCCAGCGCATTCACCCGATCGTAAATCTCCACCCGCAATTCCTCGATCGCCGTCTTCGGCCCCCGCGCGCGCACCTCCGCCATATCGATCGGCCCCATCAGCGATTCCTTGGCCAGCACCATCGCCTTCTCCGCCGTCCCGCCAATCCCGATCCCCAGCATCCCCGGCGGGCACCACCCCGCCCCCATCAGCGGCACCGTGTTCACCACCCAATCCACCAGCGAATCCGAGGGATTCAGCATCACGAACTTCGATTTGTTCTCCGATCCGCCTCCCTTCGCCGCGACCGAAATCTCCAGCCCCTCCCCCGCCACCATCTCCACATGCACCACCGCCGGCGTGTTATCCCGC
>JAIMJL010000012.1:42316-47837 GCA_020693225.1 Sandarakinorhabdus sp.
CGTGAAAACGCCGGGTCCGCCACAATCGACGCCCGCAAGCGATTGTCCGGATGCAGATACGCCCGCCGCACCCCCTCGTTCACCATCGCCTCCAGCGTCATGGCGCCATCCCACACCACCCCCATGCCCACCTTCACAAAGGCAACCACAATCCCGGTATCCTGGCAGATCGGCCGCTTACCCTCCGCACACATGCGGCTGTTGGTCAAAATCTGCGCAATCGCATCCTTCGCCGCCGGGCTTTCCTCGCGCTCATAAGCCCGCCCCAGCGCCACGATATAATCCAGCGGGTGGAAATAGCTGATGTGCTGCAACGCATCCGCCACGCTCTCGATCACGTCATCGCTTCGTATCAGCGCCATCGTCCAACTCCTTGGGCCTGCTGCATTTGGCGCAATCCGCGCGCTCGGCGTTTGCCCTAAACCCTGGCGCCGCGCCCGCAAAGTCCCCCCCCATGCGTATACTGTGCGTATGCTGTGCAGATGTTTTTCAAAGCCCGCACGCAACCCGCTGACCCCCGCAGAAAAATCACCCTCCGGCTGCAAAGAAACCCGTGCGCGCGACATTTTTCCCCTTGCGCATCGAATCCGATTTGGCACTATCTGTAGTCGTTGGAGGGCAGCATACCCGCTATCCCTTGTGGCCACCCCGGCTTTCGGCCCGCAGCCGAAATCACCGAATCGGTCGCGTTGTAAGGCAGGGGCTGCTATGGCTGGGGGTTCGCACCACAACGGCGCTTGAACTGCCAGAGACTGAAGAGAGCTAGGGGACTGACATGGACTTCGCACGCATGGAAACGCCCGCAGAGGCCAGCGCAAGCACCGCCGGCAGCACGCCGTCCAGTCATGCAATCTTCGGCCCCCGCTTCCCCATCACCATCGATCCTTCGCGCGACAGCTTGCTCACCGATTTCGGCAAAGACACGCTGGCCGATCGCTATCTCCTTCCCGGTGAAACCGCGCAGGATCTCTTCGCGCGCGTCGCCGCCGCCTATGCCGACGACGCCGAGCATGCCAAGCGCCTCTACGATTACATCTCGAAGCTCTGGTTCATGCCCGCCACCCCCGTCCTCTCCAACGGCGGCACCGGGCGCGGCCTCCCCATCAGCTGCTATCTGAACAGCGTGTCAGACAGCCTCGAAGGCATCGTCAACACCTGGAACGAAAATGTCTGGCTGGCGTCGCGCGGCGGCGGCATCGGCACCTACTGGGGCCGCGTGCGCGGCATCGGCGAGCCGGTCGGCCTCAACGGCAAAACCAGCGGCATCATCCCCTTCGTCCGGGTCATGGACAGCCTCACCCTCGCCATCAGCCAGGGCAGCCTCCGCCGCGGCTCGGCCGCCGTCTATCTCGACATCTCGCACCCGGAAATCGAGGAGTTCCTGGAAATCCGCAAGCCCAGCGGCGATTTCAACCGCAAGGCGCTCAATCTGCACCATGGCGTCCTGCTCACCGATTCCTTCATGGAAGCCGTCCGCGCCGGCAGCAGTTTCGATCTCGTCTCCCCCAAAACCGGCGACAAGCGCGCCGAGGTCGATGCCCGCGCCCTGTTCCAGAAGCTGGTCGAAACCCGCCTCGCCACCGGCGAGCCCTACATCATCTTCATCGATCATGTGAACCGCACCATGCCCAAGCACCAGAGGGATCTCGGCCTGAAGGTCAGCACCTCCAACCTGTGCTCGGAAATCACCCTCCCCACCGGCCCCGACCATCACGGCAAGGATCGCACCGCGGTCTGCTGCCTCTCCAGCCTCAATCTCGAAACCTGGGACCAGTGGAACACCGATAAGCGCTTCATCGAAGACGTGATGCGCTTCCTCGACAATGTGCTGCAGGACTATATCGATCGCGCCGCCCCCGAAATGGCCCGCGCCGCCTATGCCGCAATGCGCGAACGCTCGGTGGGCCTGGGCGTCATGGGCCTGCACAGCTTCTATCAGGCGCGCAATATCGCGTTTGAAGGCGCGCTCGCAAAGTCCTGGAATCTCAAGATGTTTCGCCACATCCGGCAAGGCGTGGATGAAGCCTCCATGCTGCTCGCCGCCGAGCGCGGCCCTTGTCCCGACGCCGAAGACATGGGCGTGATGGAGCGCTTCTCCTGCAAGATGGCGATCGCGCCCACCGCCAGCATCAGCATCATCTGCGGCGGCACCAGCGCCTGCATCGAGCCGATCCCGGCCAACATCTACACCCACAAAACGCTCAGCGGCAGCTTCTCGATCCGCAACCCCTATCTGGAAAAGCTGCTGATCGAAAAAGCGAAAAACTCCGACGCCGTCTGGAGCAGCATCCTCGAACAAGGCGGCAGCGTCCAGCACCTCGATTTCCTCACCCCAGAGGAAAAAGCCGTCTACCGCACCGCCTTCGAAATCGATCAACGCTGGATGCTCGAACTCGCCGGCGACCGCACCCCCTATATCGACCAGGCGCAGTCGCTCAATCTCTTCCTCCCCGCCGACATCGAAAAGTGGGACCTCCTCATGCTCCACTTCCGCGCATGGGAACTCGGCATCAAATCGCTCTATTATCTCCGCAGCAAATCGATCCAGCGCGCCGGCTTCGTCGGCTCGGACATCGGCGGCGGCGTGGAAGCCGACAACACGCCGGAACTGCGCAAGATCGAAGTGCCGAACGATTACGACGAGTGCCTTGCATGTCAGTAGAAGCCGCCGGCAGGGGCCTGAGGCCCCAGACCCCCATTTTTCCTGTCGTCACCCCGGGCTTGACCCGGGGCCCAGCTTTCCTCGCCCACCCATCCTTCGACAGCGTCACCCCAGCGAAAGCCGGGGTCTCCCACCTAGCCGATTTGAAAATGCCCGCGTCATCAAGCCCCTCCAATATTCGGGGGTGAAGGGGTCCAGCCCCCTTCCCGCCGGAGGCCCCCCGTTTCATATCTATTCCAAAGGAAAAGCCCATGTCCCTCCTCGAAGCCTCCCGCGTCTACAAGCCCTTCGAATACCCCTGGGCCTATGATTTCTGGAAGCGCCAGCAGCAGGTGCACTGGATGCCCGAAGAAGTGCCGCTGGGCGAGGATTGCCGCGACTGGGCACAAAAGCTGCACGAGCATGAGCGCAACCTGCTCACCCAGATCTTCCGCTTCTTCACCCAGGCCGATGTCGAGGTGCAGGATTGCTACCACGACAAATATGGCCGGGTCTTCAAGCCCACCGAAATCAAGATGATGCTGACCGCCTTCAGCAACATGGAAACCGTCCACATCGCGGCCTACAGCCACCTGCTGGACACCATCGGCATGCCCGAAAGCGAATATTCCGCCTTCCTGAACTACAAGGAAATGCGCGACAAGCACGATTATCTCAGCACCTTTGGCGTCGACAGCGATGCTGACATCGCAAGAACGCTGGCCATGTTCGGCGGCTTCACCGAAGGCCTGCAGCTGTTCGGCAGCTTCGCCATGCTGATGAATTTCCCGCGCTTCAACAAGATGAAGGGCATGGGCCAGATCGTCAGCTGGTCCGTCCGCGATGAAAGCCTGCACTGCGAAGGCATCACCAAACTGTTCCACGCCTTCTGCGCCGAGCGCCAGTGCCTCACCAAATCGGTGAAAGACGACATCACCGACGTCTGCCAGAAAACCGTGCGCCTGGAAGATGCCTTCATCGATCTGGCCTTCGAGATGGGCCCCGTCCCCGGCATGACCGCGATGGAAATCAAGAAATACATCCGCCACATCGCCGACTGGCGCCTCCGCCAACTCGGCCTGCAACCCATCTACCTCATCGAAGAAAACCCCCTCCCCTGGCTGCAACCGCTGCTCAGCGGCGTCGAGCACGCCAACTTCTTCGAAACGCGGGCGACGGAGTATTCCAAGGCCGCGACGAAGGGGAACTGGAACGAGGTGTGGGACAGCTTCGATCGGCGGCAGAGCGCGAAGGCGGGGCCGGTGGCGAATGATTTGGTGGAGGGGCCGGATTTGCTGACGGGTGTGGGGGCGGCCGAGTGATCAAATCCCTCTCCCGCTAGCGGGAGAGGGCGACTCGGCTAAAGGCCGAGCGGGGTGAGGGTGCGAAACCAATCAATGCAATTCGAATTCGACCCAGACAAGGACGCCATTAACCGCAGAAAACACCGCATCGCGCTGGCCTACGGCCTGCTCGTGTTCCGCGGCCAGTTCATCGAGTCAGAAGATACAAGATACCCCTACGGCGAACCCCGCCTGGTAGCCGTCGGCCCCATCCCGCCCGATGGTGACAAACTCTACTCCGTGACATACACTTGGCGGGGAGCAATCCGGCGATTGATCAGCGTGAGGCGTGCCAGTGACAAAGAAATCCGAGCGTACCGTGCGCATAACGCCTGAAATTCTGGCGGAAGCGGAAGCATGGATGACCCCTGAACGTCTCGCCATCCTCGACGCCATGACGGACGAAGATATCGCCGCGCAAATCGCCAGCAATCCAGACGCCGCGCCGGAGCTGACGGATGAATGGTTCGAGAATGCGCGATTGGTGATTCCGCTCAAGGGGCGGCGGGTGGCTTGAATAGCATGGGTGGACTCGAAACCACACTATGGGACCCGGTAGACCGGCTGACCAGCCCCGCCGCCATCCGCGCCTATCTCGAAGCCGCCTTTGAAGACGGCGACCCGGACCTGATCGCTGCCGCGTTTGATGATGTCGCCCGCGCACGCGGTCTTGATGCCCGCGCCTTGCCTGCCGAGGATCGGCTGTCTGCGGTGCTGGGGGCGCTGCGGGATGTGGGGGTCGGATTGATGGTGAAGGCGGCGTAGCAAAATCCCGTCCGTCTTGTTTGCAGCTACCAGGGAAAGAACGCACTTAAATGACTATACGGCGCCTTCGCACCACCGAAGCCCGCGCCATTCTGGCTCAGGAACTGGCTGCAGTCGGATGGCAGGCAGAACCCACCTTCACCTTCGAAGATGATCCCCGCCACGAAGCCACCAGTGAACGCTGGTGGCACGCCAACACGCCGCCCAACGAAAGCTCCGAAACAAAGCGCAACATCGCCTACCTCAGGGCATACATCCGGATTGCAGTCGGCATGCCCCTCTACGCCACCGGCATCCTCCTCGATCGCAAGCGCCTGTGGATGGACCGCTCCGTCATCAGCCGCCTCACCCGCGACGGCTACCTCCGCTTTGAACACAAGGGAAAAGACCCCGTCTTCACACTGACAGAAGCCGGAATAGCCCTCGTTGAGCACGGCGCGCCGCAGCAGCCTGCATGACGCCAGCCGATCAACCCCCGGACTTCTGGGAACCCCGCCCCTGCATGCGGGAGCCAATCGCCGCAATCTTTGAAGCCGCACGCCTGCTTGATGAGGCAACTACAGCCCATTTGGCTGGCGATTTTGCGAAGGCAGCCGCATGTCTACAAACCGCCAACATGCCCGAAGTTCGCGCCTGGACGGAATCTCTATGGGGCCGCCGGAAGGACAACCCCGATCAGCACCTTTACCACCGCACCCGAAATATTGCCGGTGCCCCGCCGAGGCTCCCCAAGGCAGATCGCCTGCCAGTCCGGATGCCCACAGATACCGAA
>JAIMJL010000098.1 GCA_020693225.1 Sandarakinorhabdus sp.
ACATTGTTGCCATTGCGGGCGAGGTCGCTGAGCGTCAGCTTCCGCCGGGAGCGGACATTTGCACACATGCTCGAGCAGTGGCGTTAAATGGCGCAGGTTGGGCCGTTTGCGAACATCTTGCGATCGGAGCGCTTGGCACACTGCCCGGTGCCTGCTCAAGATGCATTCAACCCCAGTACACGGGCCTGATAGGTGCGACTGACCGGCAGGGTCTCGCCGTTTATAAGTCGAGTGAAGATGCGGCCTTCCGTGCGATCGAACCCCGCCATGGCGGCGTAGGCAACCCAATAGGATCGGTGGATCTGCACACCGTCGATGCCGGTCGCCGCGAGTGCAACAGCATCGGAGAAGCGCATGTAGACCAGCGCGCTGCCCTGGCTAGTGACAACTTCGGTATAATGTTCCTGGGCCTTCAGGCAGAGGATGTCCCTGCCAACGCCCGGCGGCAGACGACGGAGTAGCAGCACCAGGCTGGGTTTGCTGTCGAGCCCCGGCGAAGCTGCCGCCTGCGCCGAGTCGATGACTGCCAGTCCGACGTGGAAAAAATGGTCATGACCCAGCCGCCGGAAACCCAGGAGGTGCACAACCGCAAAATTGAACGGCAACCAGAATAGCAGGCGCCCGAGCAGGGCGAGCGCGCTCTCCATCGCATAGCGGCCATCCTGAAAATTCCAGGGCCAGGACGGGAACAGGCTGGCACCCGGCTGTAGATAGGGTTCGAACAGCGGATCCCGCAAAAGCGTTAGCGGTGCATGGGCCAGCGCCGCAAAGGCTGTGCCAAGCACCAGGGCGACCCAAAGCGGCAGGCGCCACGGCCGCAGCGCAATTGCAGCAAGGACCGATCCCAGCTCAAGCGACAGCCAGTCCGGCACGATCGATGCCAGGCTGAACGCGAAATGCACCAACCGATTGTCAAACTGCGCACTGCCGAACTTGCTGGCACCGGCAACCAGTCCGAGCATCAGGGGAGGCAGCAACAGGAACAACAGATACTGATCGCGCGTCATGTCGCGGTGCGCGGGGGAATGGCTCCCCAGGATCATCCTGCCTCCTTTCGTTCGCCTTTGACGTATCAACCTCGCACTATCGCGACCGGTTGGCAATTGGTGCTGCATGAATGCCACTCGTGCTGGTGGACCACCGTTTCACCCTTAAATCGTGCTGCGTCAGTGCTGACGGTGAAAATAGCGTTGAGCCGCCGTGCGAACATGCGCTCAATCCTGAGACAAGGCCGGTTCAGGGTGCCCGATGATAGCATAGGGTTGTTTCCAACCCTGAACTGCGTGGCTGAAAAAGCGAAATATAATCAAAGGGGCCAGACCATGACCGCACATACCAACCGCTCACGCCGGCGTCTCGCGATGCTTATGCTTGGCACAACCTGCCTGGGGCTGCCGCTGATGATACCGGTGGCGGCTGCCCATGCGCAGCAGACCAGTGACGCGGACACGCAGGTCGCGAGTGCCGAAATCGTCGTCACGGCGCGCAAGCGCGAGGAGTCGCTGCAGAATGTGCCGATTTCGATACAGGCCTTTACATCCGAAGCGCTGCAAGCCTCCAACATCCTTAACCTTGAAGACATCGCCGCCTTTTCCCCGGGCGTGCAACTTTTCCAGAATGTCGACCGTGGCTATGGTCAGGTCTTCATCCGTGGCCTGCAGAACACGCCGCCGGTCGGCGATACCACGCGTGAACTGGCTTCCATCTTCATCGACGGGATTTACTTCACCGGCGGCGTCGCCGCAATTTCAACAGATAATATCGAACGTGTCGAAATCATCCGCGGCCCGCAGAGTGCGCTATTCGGCCGATCGACCTTTTCAGGGGCCATTAATTTCATCACCAAGACTCCCGACAACGACCTGGCGGCCGACTTGACCGGTACCATTGCCACGTTCGATGAATATCTGATCGCCGGCAGCATGAACCTGCCGCTGATTCCCGATGTGCTCGCGGCTCGGGTGTCGGGTCGTTTTCGTGATTTCGGCGGCCAGTACACCAATGCCCTCGACAATACGCCGCTCGGTGAACAGCAGGACCTGAACCTCACGGCGCAGCTTTACTTCACCCCCAGCGAACGTTTTTCGGCAAAGCTGACCGGAACCTTCACGCATCAGAACGATGGCCCTGCCGCTGCGATGCTGGTGGGCCGCCAGCCAACCCACAACTGTACCCTGCCCAACGGCAACAGCTATTTCTGCGGTGTGCTGCGCCCCACCGGCGCGCCGCCGTCGCAGAACAATTTCCCAACCGACCAGGCGAAGGTCTTAGTGTTTCCGCCTTTCCCGGCGCCCGTTGTCTTCAACACCACGCCAGGGTCAGACCGGCTCGGGCTGCGGCGCAACGGGCTTGACCGCGACTATTTCTTCGGATCGCTGAACCTCACTTATGAAATTGGCGATGGCTATACACTGAGCTACCTGGGCGGCTATTCCGACGAAAATGCCGAACGCCTGTGGGATTTCGAACTATCTCCTGAAAACAATTACTTCGGTAGCCGCCGCACAGATTCGCGTTCCAACTCCCATGAGGTGAAGATCGCATCCCCGGGTGACAGCCGCTTCACCTGGCTGCTGGGCGCCGCCTATTTCAATCAGAAGCTTTTTGAACGAGATCCCGGCGGCATCTTCGGATCGAACGCCTTTCCGTTCCTTGCCGGCTTCCCGGGTTCGGTGTTCGTCGGGGCCGGCCCGCGCGTCATCGTCGATCGCAACATCGACAATTATGCCGTCTTCGGCTCTGTAGGCTACAGCTTCAGCGACCAGGTATCGGCATCGGTGGAGGGCCGCTGGCAACGCGACGAGCTGACCGATACGCTCAGCCGCACCACCGGCCAGCAGATCAGCGCCGCCACCAACGCCTTCCTGCCGCGCGCCATCCTCGAATGGCGGCCCAACGACGACATCATGGTCTATACCAGCGCCGCCAAGGGCCTGCGTCCGACGACGATCAATTCGCAATTCGCCGCGCGCACCGATGCGCAAAAGGAGCGCATCCAAGCAGCCTTTCCGGAACTTGAAATCGACATTCTGGCGCCGCCCGAATCGATCTGGAGCTATGAACTCGGTTTCAAGTCGACGCTGCTCGATGGCCGTATGACTTTCAATGCCAATGCCTATTACTCCTACTGGAGTGAATCGCAGGATTTGCGGTCGCTGCTTGCCGATATCGATGGCAATGGCGTTCCGGTCGGCACTTTGGTCACTGTCAACGGACCCGACATCGAAGCTTATGGCCTTGAACTGGATGCCAGCTTCCGTGTCAGCTCGGCCATCACCCTGGGCGGCAATTTCGCCTGGAACCATACGACACTGACCGGCGACCAGAGCGAGTCTCAACAGGTACGTTTTCTCCGCCAGACCCGTCCCAACGGTGAACGCCTGCCGCAGACGCCGGAATTCAGCGGCACCGCCTTTGGGCAGTATGGCGGCAGCCTTGGCAAGAGCGCCAGTTGGTTCATTCGCGCCGAAGGCATTTATGTCGGCAGCCGTTTTGCCGATACGCTGAACCTTACCGAAACCGGCAGCAGCTTTGATGCCAATCTCCGCCTTGGTTTCCAGACCGACCGCTACAGCGCCACCTTCTTCGTCACCAACCTGTTCCAGGACAGTACCTTCGAATCGCTGCGCAGCAATGCCGATTGCGCCACCACAAGCGCCTGCGCACTGCGCGCGTTTGAAGTGATCTTGCCCAACCGCCGCCAGTTCGGCGTGACATTGCGCGCCAACTTTAAATGATCGCGCCTTCCCGAAGAATGCTGCTGGTGGCGGGTGCCGCCATGGCAGGTGCGCCCGCGTTTGCCGCCGTTGGAAAGGGCGGCAAACCCAGCCTCGCCGGCCCGCATCTTGATCTGACGACGCCCGAGGGCAATGCCCGGGCCTATGCGCGGATCGCCGGCAACCTCAACCCCGAGGTCACCAGCTATAGCTGGTACAGCGGGCGCGTCAGTGGGCATCGCCCCGGCGAGGCCGGGCGCGACCTGATGCGCATCATCGGAATGGGTGCCGTCCGGCTGTTGCCGCTGCAGGGCGAGGCGGGATGGACAATGTTGCGCAAGGAACTGGGCTTCTTTGTCGATTCTAAAAGCGGCGAGGTAATCGATCGCTGGCGGAATCCCTATATCGACGAAGAGGTCGAGGTCGTGCATCTGGCCAACCCGGCAATCAATTCGACGATCAAGCCCTATGTGCGCGAACAGGGGCTGTACGAAGCCGTAGGTGCTCCCGAGAAGACAAAGCCGTTCGTGCTGCCCTGGATCCAGGTCGGTGACCGGGCGATGACCGAAATGCACACC
The DNA here is from genome assembly GCA_020693225.1 of Sandarakinorhabdus sp. Classification (GTDB taxonomy): domain Bacteria; phylum Pseudomonadota; class Alphaproteobacteria; order Sphingomonadales; family Sphingomonadaceae; genus Sandaracinobacteroides. The sequence goes on from JAIMJL010000098.1 coordinate 4,295, forward strand.
CACATTCGTGCCAAAAACCCGCTGGACCCCGCCAAATGGCCTCGCGAAAGCAGCGGCGCGCAGATTTCGATATCGGACGCCAACAGCTTCAACGTGACGCTTGCCGACCTGCAGAACTCCAGGCTCGACAAGGTCGAAAGCTTTGGCAACTGGGTGCACAGCCGCCCTTGGCAGCCATGGATGCTGATGGGCCAGGCCGAAGGCCATATCCAGTACAGCTGCTTTACCGGCTCATCGGCGAGCCTTGAAAGGATGCCGCCGCAGATCGTGGCGCTGGCACGGGCCCGTTACCCGGATTTTCTCGATGCACCCCGCGAAATCACCAAGGCCGAAAGCTCGCTGGCGCGCTATATGCGCACCCGCACGCCGAAACCGCCGCTGCCGCAACCGCCCGCCGTGTCGCCGGTCCAATGACGACGCGCCGCAGCTTCCTTGGGGCATCGCTGATGCTGCCCACGCTTTCCAGCCGGCTGATGGCACAGGCAGCGCCCGCCACCGACCCGCTCGAACTGTTCCTGCGCCTGCGCTGTTCGCCTGAAGGGCAGAACAGCTTCTGGTCCTATAGCGGCCACATGCTCGGCCGCGTCGATCGCGAGCCGATGCGCCCGATCCTCAGCGTCATCGGCGCCAGCCGCAGCCGCATCCAGCGCCAACCCGACGGCTCGGTCATCTACAACCTCATCGAAGCCGGCTACTATGGCGATCCGGATGGCGGCGGCATTGCCGATGCTGCCATCATCAACCGCCTGACCGGCGCCCCGATAACGCCGCAGCATTACCTGTCGCCGCAGTCGATCCGCTTCACCCGCGACTTGCGCGTGCTACCCGAAACCCGGCCGCTGCCGCCAGGTATGCGCTATGAAGGCCGTATCACCCCGCCCGATATCAAGACTGGCCGGCTATGGATGGCCGAGGAGCTTTTTATCCATGTGCCACCGCGACCGGCAACCGCCACCCAGCCGGGGCGCGGCGCAAATATCCTCAACTCGCTGGCCAATTTCGAAGCCGCCATGGCGGATATCGAAAGCTCGCGAGACTTTGTGCCCGCCTCCATGCAGTATACGACCCTCAACAGTTTTCGCCCCTGGATGAACATGGGTACCGCCACCGGAGACATAATGATGCGCCTCAATGGCATCAAACTGGCACGCTGGGACCAGCTCCCGGCACCGCTCCGCACGCGCATCGAGGCCAATCATGGCGATGCACTGCATGATTAAGCCCATTCTGCTGGCGCTCGCCCTGCTGCTTGCCGCCCCGGTAACCGCCGCCGAAATCGACCCCAACCAGCCAAAATCCTACCTTGTCGAGGGCCATGGCCAGGTGCCGCTGGTGGTGCAGGAATGGGGCAACCCGAACGGCACGCCGATCCTGCTCATCCATGGATTTTCATTTGGTGCTGTTGTCTTCAAGAACCAGATTGGCGAAATCGCCCGCAATCACCGGCTGATCGCCATCGATCTGCGCGGCCATGGCCTGTCCGCAAAGCCATGGACGGCCGATGCCTATTCCGACCGCGCCATCTGGGCGGCCGATATCGCTGCGGTACTCAAGGCGCTAAAGGTTGAACGCCCACTCATTGTCGGCTGGTCGTTCGGCGGCAATGTCGCGCTCAATTATCTGCGCGAATGCGGCAGCGGCTGCGCGCGCGGACTGGTGCTCGCCGGCAGCGTCGCAGGCCTTGTGCCCCCGGCAAAGGTCGTCCCCGACCCGGCGATGCCGCCGCCACAGGGCAATGCCCGCGCTGACAATTATCATGATCTGTTTCTGGCCGCGAACTGGCTGGCCCGCATCATGACCGCCGCCCCGCCATCGCAGCTTGAAACCATGCAGAAGATGATGACCATCACCATGATGCCACCGATGGTCCGCCGCGCCATGGCAGGGCTTCAACTCGATAACCAGGATCTGGCCCCGAAACTCACCTTGCCGGTGCTGTTCATCCACGGCCTTGCCGATCGCAGCGTGCCCCCGGCAACCGTGGCCGCTGCGGCTGCGAAACTGCCCGATGCCCGCAGCATCGCCTATCCCGAAACCGGCCATTCACCCTTTTCCGAACAGGCCGAACGCTTCAATACCGATGTTATGGCCTTCGCGAGGTCGCTGAAATGAAGGTCTGGCGGTTAGGGCTGGCGTTGCTGTTTGCGGCGCCCGTTGCCGCACAGACGACAGCCGCCGAAGCGATTGCCCTAGCCCATAGCTATCACGACACCCATAATCGCCATGACCTCGCCGCGACCATGGCATTTTATGCACGTGATGCGCGCTTTCAACTCAACATGGGGCGACCATTGGTCAACGGCGTCGCGGCCATTACCGAGCTTGAACGGTTCGACGTCATCGCCGGCTCGATGCTGTTCCCCTATCACTGGCGCGCGGAAAAGGCCGGCGAAACCTGGCTCATCCATGTCGATGGAGTCATCGAAAGCAGCCGCATCTTCAATGCCCTCGGCCTGCCGGTGGTCGTCGCCATTCCTGAGGCACCGGTGCTGATCCTGCAGGGCGGCCGGATCGGGCTTGTCAACCAGCCACCGCTGAGACCGGCATGCACCGGCCAAATCATTGCCGGCTTTTCGGCGCTGGCGAAATGGCTGCAGAATGATGTCACTACAAAGGCGCTGGTTGAAAACGGGCGGCTTGTTCTGACCACCGAAACGCTGCCCAGGATCCTTGATCTGATAGGAGTCTGGCGGACCTCCGCCAAATGGCACCCTGATCCGGCACAGGTGCGCGCCTGTGCCGAACCGGCCCTTAAGTGAGATTTTTGCGCCGTCATTCCGCTAAGCATTTATTCGTAATACGGAAACTGACATG
>JAIMJL010000099.1 GCA_020693225.1 Sandarakinorhabdus sp.
GGCGTGATGGCTGCGGATCCAGTCGTTGGTGGACGGGGTTTCGGGCAGGTGGAAAGGTTCGGGCATTTGCATCAGACGGCTGCGCAATTCTGTTCATATTTCACATATTTCACGCTCGTACGCGGGCGTGTGACGCTTTTTCCCCTGTGGACTGGTTCCCTTGTGGACTGGCAGCGACCCACCATTCGCACGATCGGCCAAGCGTAGGACAGCCCCGCCTTCAGGCAGCCTGTTCAGAACAGGCTTTTGGCTGCGAGCCGCGAGGCGGCAGACAATGGCCCGAGCAGCAGATAGCCGATTGGCGAGCAGAAGATGGCGGCTGCAGCCATCATTGCACCGTTCAGCCTTGTGCCGCCGGTGACCGGCACATCCGAAGGCGCATCAAAAAACATCACCTTCACCAGGCGCAGATAATAATAAGCAGCGACCACGCTGGCGAGCACCCCGATGACCGCTAGCGGCCAGAGATTGGCGGCAACCGCTGCGTTGAATACGGCGAGCTTCGCCATGAAGCCGAACAGCGGTGGCAGGCCGGCAAGGCTCAGCATGAAGATGGCAAGCGCGGTGGCGAGCCAGGGCCGGGTGCGGGCGAGGCCGGCAACATCGTCAATCGATTCCAGCGGCCGGCCATCGGCATCGGTGAGCGCCAGCACGCACAGGAAGGCCCCCAGCGTCATCACCAGATAAAGCGCGAGATAGAACAGCACCGCCGACGCGCCCTGCGCCGTGGCGGCGGCAAGGCCGATCAGCACGAAGCCGATGTTGTTGATCGACGAATAGGCCAGCAGGCGCTTGATGTTGGATTGGCCGATGGCACCCACCGCCCCCAGCAGCATCGAGGCAATGCTCATGAAAATGACAATCTGCCGCCAATCCGCCGCCATGCCGCCAAACGCATCCATGGCAACGCGCAGCAACAGGCCCATCGAGGCGATCTTGGAGGCCGAGGCGAGAAAAGCGGCCACCGGCGTGGGCGAGCCTTCATAGACATCGGGCGTCCACATGTGGAACGGAACGGCGGACACCTTGAAAGCGAGACCGGCCAGCACGAACACCAGGCCGAACAGCGCGCCGAGATTGCGCTCCGTGCCGGCGGAAAGCCCGGCAGCAATCGCGGTGAAATCGGTGGAGCCAACGAAGCCATAGACCAGGCTGACGCCATAGAGCAGCACGCCCGACGACAGCGCGCCCAGCACGAAATATTTGAGGCCGGCCTCGGAACTGCGGCGATCGTCGCGGTGAAAGGCCGCCAGAACATAGGAGGCCAGGCTCATCAGCTCCAGCCCGATATAGAGCGCCAGCAGGTTGTTGGCCGATACCATGATGCACATGCCGAGCACGGCAAGCACGATCAGCACCGGATATTCAAAGCGCGCACTGCCGATGCGCGGCAGATGCGGGATCGCCATCAACACCGACACCGCCCCGCCCAGCAGGATGAGAATCTTGAGGTATGCCGATAGCGCATCGGCGACATACAGGCTGTTCCACGCCAGCACGCGGGCCGGACTGTCATCGATCACCAGAACCGCCGCCGCACCGAACAGGATAACGGCGGCCCAGCTGAGACCCGCCAGCGACCGGTCACCGCGGAAGGCGCCGATCATCAGCATGACCAGCGAGCCGGCGGCAAGCACCACCTCGGGCGCGCCGATGCTGAGCGATTGGGCGAGGGTTTCTATGGCGGCTTCTACGGCGCTCATTGGGCGGTTCCGCGCGTTGGATTCAAGAAAGGAGCCTCCGGCAGGAATGGGATTGAAACCCCTTCACCCCCATTTTTCATCGGGGCGTGCGAACGGGCGGGATCGTTTGTGCGGTTCAGCTTGCCAGGAATAGCCAAGCCCCGGGTCAAGCCCGGGGTGACGGAATAGGGTGCCGGTGAGAAGGCCTGCGGCGCAGCGTACGAGCGCCGCAGACAATATCTCTTGATGGACAGCCGCGCTGGCCGACTGTGCACCGAAGCCGCAATACAGGGGTGCAGGGGGATTATCCCCCTGCCCGCCGGAGGCAGAAGAGCCATCATTTGGCCACCTCGCTCACCAGAGGCGTGAACGGCGTGGAAGGGGGCTCGGCGCGGTCCATGCGGGCCATCAGGCTGGCGACGGGCGCGCGAAGGGGTTCCATGAAGGGTTTGGGGTAGACGCCCATCCAGATCGCGACAGCGGCGAGCGGCACCATGACCATATACTCGCGCAGGGTGAGATCGGGCATGGCGGCGACATCGGCGTGGACCAGCTTGCCGTAAGCGACGCGGGCGAACAGCCAGAGCATGTAGGCCGCGCCCAGGATGACGCCGCTGGCCATCACAAAGGCGACCCAGGTGCTGGTCTGGAAGATGCCGGTGAGCGAGAGGAATTCGCCGACGAAGCCGGATGTTCCGGGCAGCGCGACCGAGGCCATGGTGAAGAGGAGGAAGAAGACGGCGTAGCGCGGCATGTTTTCCGTGAGGCCGCCGTAGCGGGCGATGTCCCGGGTGTGCAGGCGTTCATAGATCACGCCGACGCAGTAGAACAGCGCGGCGGAAACCACGCCGTGCGAGAGCATGACGACCATCGCGCCTTCGACGCCTTGCGTGTTGAAGGCGAACAGGCCGCCGGTGACGAACGCCATGTGGGCAACGCTTGAATAGGCGATGAGCTTCTTCATGTCTTCCTGCACGAGTGCGACGAGCGAGGTGTAGACGACGGCGATCATCGAGAGCGCGAAGACGATCCACATGTGATCAACCGACGCTTCCGGGAACATCGGCATGGAGAAGCGGATGAAGCCATAGCCGCCCATTTTCAGTAGCACGCCGGCCAGGATCATGGAGCCGGCGGTGGGGGCTTCGACGTGGGCATCGGGCAGCCAGGTGTGGAACGGCCACATCGGCATTTTCACTGCAAAGCTGGCGAAGAAGGCGGCCCACAGCCAGGGCTGGGCGCGGGCCGGGAAATCATGGGCCATCAAAACAGGGATGTCGGTGGTGCCGGCGTCTGCGGCCATCCACAGCATGGCGAGCAGCATGAGGACGGATCCGAGCAGCGTGTAGAGGAAGAATTTGTAACTGGCGTAGATGCGGCGCTTGCCGCCCCAGATGCCGATGATGAGATACATCGGAATGAGGCCGGCTTCGAAGAAGATGTAGAAGAGGAAGAGATCGAGCGAGGCGAACACGCCGATCATCAGCGATTCCATGACCAGGAAGGCGGCCATATATTCGGGAATGCGGGTTTTCACGCTGCCGAAGCTGGCGAGCACGCACAGCGGCATGAGGAACACCGACAGCATGATGAGCATGAGGGATATGCCGTCGATGCCGAGATGCCAGGAGAAGAGGCCGCCGAACAGCTCGGCGCGCTCGGTGAACTGGAAGGCGGCGGTGCTGGTGTCGAAGCGGGACCAGAGTATGAGGCCGGCTGCGAACATGGCGAGCGTGGTGGCGATGGCGATGGCCTTGGCACGTCCGGCGCGCGCGGCTTCATCGCCGGGCAGCCAGAGGGCGAGCGCAGCCGCTGCCAGCGGCAGGAGGATCATGAGACTGAGCATTATTGCAGGATGAACCAGGTTGCGAAGCCGGCGACGCCCACGAGCATCACGAAGGCATAGGAATAGATGAGGCCGGATTCAAAACGGCCGGCGGCGGCGGAGCCGGAGCGCACGACGGCGGCGAGGCCATCCGGGCCGAAGCGATCTATCGCGCCCTGATCGCCGCGTTTCCAGAACAGGCGGCCTAGCGCCAGCGCGGGCTTGATGAAGAGCACTGCATAAAGCTCGTCGAAATACCATTTGTTGCTGAGGAAGCGGTGCAGCAGATACCATTGCGCCTTGAAGGTTTCCGATGAGCCGGGCTTCAGGATGTAAACCCGCAGCGCGATGAGGAAGCCGAGCGCCATGACGATGGCGGGCGCCCAGTGGACGAGGCCGGGGACATGGTGCAGCGCCTCGTAGAAGGCGGCATCATGCACCAGCGCGCCGCGCCAGAAGGCGGTTTCGCCGCCGACGAACAGGTCGTTGAAGATGGCGCCGGCAAACAGCGCGCCGATGGCGAGCAGGGCCAGCGGGATCATCATCGACAGCGGGCTTTCATGCGGGTGATAGCCGGCGGTGCCGGTGGCAGCCGGTTCACTGTGCCCCGGTTCACTGTGCATGGCATGCTGGATATGCTCGGATGCTGCCCAGCGGGCTTCGCCGAAGAAGGTTTTGAAGATCAGGCGCCAGCTATAAAAGCTGGTGAGGAGCGAGGTGAAGATGCCGACGAAGAAGGCGGTGCGGCCGGCCTCCGAGCCGGATTCCCAGGCAGCGAACAGCACCGAATCCTTGGAGAAATAGCCCGACGTGAAGTTGACGCCGGTGATCGCGATGGTGCCGATGACCATGGCGGCGAAGGTCCAGGGAATGGATCTCCGCAGCGCCCCGTAATAGCGCATGTCCTGCTCGTGGTGCATGGCGTGGATGACCGAGCCGGCGCACAGGAACAACAGGGCCTTGAAGAAGGCGTGGGTGAACAGGTGGAACATGGCGGCGCCGTAGGCTCCGACGCCGGCGGCGAAGAACATGAATCCGAGTTGCGAGCAGGTGGAATAGGCTATCACGCGCTTGATGTCGTTCTGCGTGGTGGCAACCGTGGCGGCAAACAGCGCAGTTGCGGCGCCGACATAGGTGACGACCGTGGACGCGGTTTCGGAAGCATCGAACAGAGGCGACATGCGGCAGACGAGGAACACGCCGGCGGTGACCATCGTGGCGGCATGGATCAGCGCCGAGACGGGGGTGGGGCCTTCCATCGCATCGGGCAGCCAGGTGTGCAGCGGCAGCTGCGCAGATTTTCCGCAAGCGCCGACGAACAGCAGCAGGGCGAGGCAGGTGATGGCATTCACCTCGCTGCCGAGGAACTGGAAGGTCGCCCCCTTGGCATTGGGAACGGCAGAAAGGATGCCATCGATATCCACCGTGCCGAACAGCATGAACAGGCCGAAGATTCCCAGCATGAATCCGAAATCGCCAATCCGGTTGACCACGAAGGCCTTGATGGCGGCGGCGTTGGCCGACGGTTTCTTGAACCAGAAGCCGATCAGCAGGTACGAGGCGAGACCAACGCCTTCCCAGCCGAAGAAGAGCTGCACGAGATTGTCGGCGGTGACCAGCATCAGCATGGCGAAGGTGAACAGCGACAGATAGGCGAAGAAGCGCGGTTGATCCGGGTCTTCGTCCATATAGCCCCAGCTATACAGGTGGACGAGGGCCGATACGCTGGTGATGACGACCAGCATCACACCGGTCAGCATGTCCACCTTCAGCGCCCAGCTGACCGACAGGTCGCCGCTGCGGAACCATTCCACCAGCGGCACATCCTGCGCCGGAGCGCCGCCGATCAGGCCGAGGAAGGTGATCCACGAGAGCGCGCAGGAGATGAACAGCGCACCGGTGGTGACGGATTTCGCGGCAACTGCGCCGATGGCGCGGTTGCCGATCCCGGCAATGAGGAAGGCCAGCAGCGGCAGGAAGACGAGTGCCTGGATCATGTCAGATTGCGCCCTGCCCAAACCCATTCGTCATCCCAGCGAAAGCTGGGATCCGCCACCGTTGTTCAACCGGCGCGGTGAGAGATGCCAGCTTTCGCTGGCATGACGGGAGTGTGTGAGCGTCGGTCATCCTCAGCCCCGCATCACGGCTGCGTCATCGACCGAAATCGTGCCGCGGTTGCGGAAGTAGATGACAAGGATGGCAAGGCCGATCGCGGCTTCGGCCGCTGCGACGGTCAGCACGAACATGGCGAAGATCTGGCCCACCATGTCGCCCAGGTGAACCGAGAAGGCGACGAAATTGATGTTGACGGCAAGCAGGATCAGCTCGACCGACATCAGGATGACGATGATGTTGCGGCGGTTGATGATGATTCCGAGCACGCCGAGCGTGAACAGGATCGCTGCCACGACGAGATAGTGGCCGAGGCCGATCATTGCACGCCTGCCTTGTTGGTGAGCGACTGCACGCCGCCACTGGTGTCAACGCCTGCACCCACCGTGGGCCGCTCGACGGAAATGGCGGTGGCCGGCGTGCGGGCGTTCTGTTGCGCAATCGACTGGCGCTTGACGCCGGGGCGGTGGCGCAGGGTGAGCACGATGGCACCGATCATCGCGGTGAGCAGCACCATGCCGGCGGCCTGGAAGATGAAGACATAGTCGGTGTACAGAACCGTGCCCAGTTGCTGGGTGTTGGTGAGGCCGGCTTTGGCTTCGACGGGTGCCATGCGCGCGGCCACCGCCAGGTCGCCCAGCGCCCAGGCGCCGCCGATCAGCACCAGCTCGACCGCCAGGATAAGGCCGAGGACGATACCGAGCGGGCGATAGCGCGAAACCTGCGTGCGCAGGCTGGAAAAATCGATGTCCAGCATCATCACCACGAACAGGAACAGCACGGCGACCGCGCCGACATAGACAATGACCAGGATCATCGCGAGGAACTCCGCCCCCATCAGCAGGAACAGGCCGGCGGCGTTGAAGAAGGCGAGGATCAGCCACAGCACCGAATGCACCGGATTCTTCGCAACAACGACCATCAGGCCGGAGGCCACGACAATGCCGGCGAAGAGATAGAAGACAAGGGCCTGGATCATGTGGCTTACCGGTAGGGCGCGTCGGCGGCGAGGTTGGCGGCGATGGCGCGCTCCCAACGTTCGCCGTTCAGCAGCAGCCTGTCCTTGTCGTAGAGCAGCTCCTCGCGGGTTTCGGTGGCGAACTCGAAGTTCGGGCCTTCGACGATGGCGTCTACCGGGCAGGCTTCCTGGCAGAAGCCGCAATAGATGCACTTGGTCATGTCGATGTCGTAGCGGGTGGTGCGGCGGCTGCCGTCGGCGCGCGGTTCGGCCTCGATGGTGATGGCCTGCGCCGGGCAGACCGCCTCGCACAGCTTGCAGGCGATGCAGCGTTCCTCGCCATTGGCATAGCGGCGGAGCGCATGCTCGCCGCGGAAGCGGGGCGAGATGGGGCCCTTTTCGTGCGGGAAGTTGACGGTGGCCTTCGGGCGTACGGAGTAGCTGAGCGTCAGCCACATGCCGCGCACGAATTCCAGCAGCAGGAAGGATTTGGCGCTGTC
>JAIMJL010000127.1 GCA_020693225.1 Sandarakinorhabdus sp.
GCCATGCATCAGCGGCGGCAGCACCAGTGCCTTGCGCCGTGCCTCTGCCGCCTGGCAGCGCGCGACATGCTCGGCCAGCGAAGCCGGCGGCGCTTCGCCTGCCATGCTCGATCCCGCGCCCATCAGCGTGAAGATCGCGCTCTGCTCCCAAATCACGCCCTTCGGCATCCCGGTGGTGCCGCCGGTATAGATGAAAAGCTGGTCGCCCGCGTCATGCGCGGCGTGGAAAGGCGCAGCGTCGGCCGAAGCCACGGCATCGAAATCCTGCGCCCACTCCGGTGCACGGCCCCCCACCTGCAACCACAGCTTAACCTGCGGCAGCGATGGCATTAGCCGCTCCAGAAGCTCTGCAAATTCTGCATCAAACACCACGACCGCGGCATCGCTGTTATCCAGGATGTAGCGCAGCTCTTCCCCGGTGTAGCGGTAATTCACATTCACATGCACCATCCGTGCCTTGAAAGCGGCAGCGGTTGTCGTGAGATAGGCTGGTGAATTGCGCATCAGGTGGGCCACCTTGTCCCCCGGTCCGGCGCCGGCTGCGGCAAAGCCATGCGCCAAAGCGTTGCTGCGCCGATCAAACGTCTGCCAGTCGATCACCGTATCGCCATGGATCAGCGCCGGTGCCGCCCCCAGCGTTCCGCCCAGTGCCTGAAGGATGGCCCCGAAGGTCATCATCGTCTTGCTCTCCCTTGCTCCTGCCGACTTCATCGCCATTGCCGTCACCCTGCGCAACCGCCTAGATAGGGGGGGGAAAGGGGGCGCGCATGCGGGCGTGGCAGGTGCAACAGCTGGGCGGGATAGCGGCGCTGGCGCTTGCCGAAGTCGATGAACCGGCAGCACCAGGGCCGGGTGAGGCAAGTGTCGAAATGCTGGCGGTGGGACTCAACTATCCCGATCTGCTGATGCTGTCCGGCGGCTATCAATATAAGCCGCCGCTGCCTTTCACGCCCGGCATGGAAGGGGTTGGACGTGTGCTGGCGCTAGGGGAGGGCATTTCCGGCGATCTGCTCGGCGTGCGCATGATGGTCGGAGGCCGCACCGGCCTGCTGGCGGAACGGGTCACCCTGCCGCTGCACCAACTGCGCCCGGCGCCCGATACCCTGTCAGACGAGGAGGCCGCCGGTTTCACAACCGGTGCGCTCACCGCTTGGGTGGCGTTGGTGGTGCGCGGTCGCCTCAAGGCGGGTGACCATCTGCTGGTGCTCGGCGCGGGCGGAGGCATGGGCCTTGCCGCCGTGGCGCTGGGCCGCGCGCTGGGCGCACGGGTAACCGCAGCCGCCTCCACGCCGGAAAAGCGCGCACTGGCGCTTGCCGCCGGAGCGCACACGGCCGTGCATGCGGATCGCACCCATCCCGATTTCGCATCGCTCAAGGGTGACTGCGACATCCTGTTCGATCCGGTGGGTGGCGCACTTGTTCTGCCGGCGCTGAAAACACTGCGCTGGGGAGGCCGCTATCTCGTGGTGGGCTTCACCGGCGGACCGCCCGTTGGCCTGCCCACCAATCTTGCTCTGTTGAAGGGCATCGAGCTGCTCGGTGTCCGCGCCGGCGAATATGGCCGACAGGATCCGCAAGCCGGCCGACGCCACATTGTTGCGATCGACGAGCTGGCAGCCGACGGCACCCTGCGGCCGCAGATCGGGCTGGTCGTTCCCTTTGAGAAAGCGCCGGAAGCCTTCCAGGCCAT
>JAIMJL010000100.1 GCA_020693225.1 Sandarakinorhabdus sp.
GGGTGGGATTCGAACCCACGATGGGCTTTTGACCCATACACACTTTCCAGGCGTGCGCCTTCGACCACTCGGCCACCGCTCCGGTTGCTTTGCGAGCCGACGCGGTTAGCAGCAAGTGTCGGCGGTTGACAAGCCACGCCGCAAACGGTTTGCCATCTGCATGACCCGAACCGTTGCCGAAACCCTGGTGGATGCGCTGGCGCTTGCCGGCGTGACCCACGCATTCGCCGTTCCCGGCGAAAGCTATCTCCCCGTGCTGGATGCCCTGCACGGCCAATCCCGCATACGGCTGATCACCTGCCGCCACGAAGCCGCTGCCGCCAATATGGCCGAAGCCAGCGCCAAGCTATCTGGCAAGATCGGCGTCGCCATGGTCACCCGTGGCCCCGGTGCCACCCATGCCGCCATCGGCCTGCACACCGCACAGCAGGATTCCACGCCCATGCTACTGCTCGTCGGCCAGGTCGGCACCGACATGCTGGGCCGCGAGGCGTTCCAGGAAGTGGACTATGGCGCGGTTTTCGGCACGATTGCCAAGCGCGTTATCCTGATCTCCGAACCTGCCCGCACCACCGAACATATGGCAACCGCCCTGTCCTGCGCGCTTTCCGGTCGGCCTGGCCCGGTCGTTGTTGTGCTGCCGGAAGACCGGCTGCTGCACGATGCGGTGGCTCCCGCCGTCGCACCAGCCACAATCGCGGCCCCTGCCCTCGCCGCCACCGCGGCCCAGGCAATCGCCGACCGCCTCGCCCGCGCCGAGCGCCCGCTCCTCCTGCTCGGCGGCCCGCTGTGGACCGAAGCCGATGTCACAGCCGCCACCACGCTGGCCGAGCGATGGGGCCTCCCTGTCATCACCAGTTGGCGGCGCAAGGACCGGTTTGACAATCACCACCACCACTATGCCGGCGAGCTCGGCCTTGGCGCCAATCCCGCGCTCGTGGCGCGCGTGAAAGCCGCTGACCTCGTGCTCGCCATCGGTGCCCGGCTCGGCGAAAATGTCACGCAAGCCTACACCCTGTTCGGCCCGGCTGGCGAAGCGCCAACCCTCGTGCATCTGCACCCCGATCCCGATGCACTGGGCCGCGTCTGGCAACCGGCGCTCGCCGCGCATTGTGGCATCGCCGAAGCCCTGGCCGCGCTGGCCGCCCTGCGCGGAAGCGCAAGCCACGCCGATTGGGTCAGCGCAGCGCGTGCCGACTATGTCGCGTGGACGCAGCCCACCAGCGTCAGCCACGGTCCCAATCCGGCCGCCATCGTCGCCCATTTGTCCGAAACACTCCCCGCCAACAGCATCTTCTGCAACGGCGCCGGCAATTTCGCCGCCTGGCTGCACCGCTTTCATCATCACCGCCAGCTCGGAACCCAGCTCGCCCCCACCTCCGGCGCGATGGGCTATGGCGTGCCGGCCGGGATCGCTGCCTCGATCCTGCATCCGAACGCCCAAGTCATCGTGCTGGCCGGCGACGGCGATTTCCTGATGTCGGGGCAGGAGCTGGCAACCGTCGCCCACGAAGGTGCAACCCCCCTCTTCATCGTGCTGGACAATGGCCAGTATGGCACCATCCGCATGCACCAGGCGCGCGATTTTCCCGGCCGCCAATCCGGCACGTGCCTCACCAATCCGGATTTCGCCGCCTTTGCCCGCAGCTTCGGCCTGCACGCCGAAACAGTGCGCCAAACGGAAGACTTCTCCCCCGCGCTCGCCCGCTGCCTCGGCCGCGCGGCGCTCATCCATGTGCTCACAGATCCGCAGGAAATATCCCCCGGCCGCCGCCTCGAGGCCGGGCAATGAGCGCCCTCTCGGCTGCCGAGCGCGCCGCGCTGTCCAGCATCGATCCCGCCGCCATGCTCGCGCAGGTGGAAAGCTGGTGCGCCATCAACAGCGGCAGCCGCAATCTCCCCGGCCTCGCCAAAACCGCAAGCGCGCTCGCCGCCGCCTTTGCCCCGCTCGGTGACGTCGCCTTCAGCCCCCCCGCAAGCGCCACCCAGATGCTGCCCACCGGCGAAACCGCCGCGCTTCAGCATGGCGAAAATCTGCACCTCATCGTCCGCCCGCAAGCCCCCACCCGCATCCTGCTCACCGGCCACTACGACACCGTGTTTGCCGCCGATCACCCGTTCCAGTCGCTCCAATGGCGCGAGCCCGGCGTGCTGAACGGCCCCGGCGTTGCCGACATGAAAGGCGGCATTGCGGTGATGCTGGCCGCCCTCAAGGCGTTTGAAGCCAGCCCGCAAGCCGCCGCGCTCGGCTATGAAGTCGTCCTCAATGCCGATGAGGAAGTCTCCTCCCCCGGCTCCGCGCCGCTGCTGGCGGAAGCCGCCCGCCGGGTAGACGCCGGCCTCACCTTCGAGCCGGCCCTGCCAGACGGCACGCTGGCCGGCGCCCGCCCCGGCAGCGGCAATTTCTCTGTCCATATCGCGGGCCGCGCCGCCCATGCCGGCCGCGAGCCGGAAAAGGGCCGCAACGCCATCCTCGCGGCGGCCGATCTCGCCTTGCAGCTGGCCGCCCTCATTGCCCCCGATCTCAAGGTCAACATCGCGAAAATCGACGGCGGCGGCCCCAACAATATCGTGCCTGACACCGCCGTGCTGCGCTTCAACATGCGCCCCGAAACCGTGCAGGCAGAAGCCCGCGCGCTGGCCGCAATCGATGCCGCCATCGCCGCCACCGCCCGCAGCCACGATATCACCGCCCACCGCCACGGCAGCTTTGCAAGGCCCCCCAAGCCGCTCGACGAAAACCAGCTGCGCCTGTTCAAGCTGGTGCAATCGGTCGGCCAGGATCTCGGCCTCGCCATCGGCTGGCGAAGCGCCGGCGGCGTCTGCGATGGCAACAACCTCGCCGCCACCGGCCTCGCCGTGGTCGACACACTCGGCGTCCGCGGCGGCGCCATCCACTCGGCAGACGAGTATCTGATCGTCGAAAGCCTGGCAGAACGCGCCCGCCTCGCCACTCTCCTGCTCATGCGCCTCGCACAACAGGGCTTTTCCCGCAGCCTGCCGACGCCACTTTAACCGCTTCGGCCAAGCGCCTTTTCAATGCCGCCGATGCGCCTCGCCTCATAGGAATCGGTCCTGAGTTCGGCAAACGCCGGCGCTGCCCGCTGGAAATGCGCCCGCGCCTCGCCCAGATCGCCGGTCTGCGCTGCAATCTCTGCCAGCAGTAGCTCGGCATGCAGCCCCCAATCCGCATTGCCCACCAGCTCACCCACCGCCTTGCGATCCAGCCCTTCCAGCCAGCGCCGGGCCTCGCCATGCCGACCGGCGGCGATCAGGCACTCGGCCACCCGCGCCGACACCCCGTCTGTCAGCGCGGCCCCCTCGCCGAAATGCAAGAGGGCAGCCGCATGCGCCGCGCGCGCGTTGGCAACGCCCTGCCCCGTCATCCCGGCCCGACATTCCACTTGCGCCTGATCAGCCAGGCTGCCCACGGCATAAAGCGACCCTGCCCCAAACCGCTTGCCGGCCGCCAGATGCATGCGCGCCGCATCAAGCGCCGCCTCGCGATACTGCCCCAGAGACTTCCGCGCATCCACCCGACCGCCCAGAATGGCCAGCGTCCGCGGATGATCCTCGCCAAACCGCGCCTGCACCGGGTCCAGCAAGGCCGTAAACGCCGCCACTGCTTCCGCGTGCCGGTTCGCCTGCATCAGCATCTGCGCCTGGTTCAACCGAACCGTCAACGTATCCGCATGCCCCGCCCCCAACAGCCGCACGGCATCTGCAGCCAGCGCCTCGGCTTCTGCCACATCCGGCTTGTCCAGCCGCAACCGCGCATACAGCACCCGCTGCCGTGCCGCGATGCGCTCCCTGTCCGAAAGCTCTGCAGCCTCCGCCAACACCGCCCCGCGCTGAAACGCCGCCAGCGCCGCCTCGCCCCGGCTCTGCCCCAGCGCCAGATAGCCTTCCGCCGCAGCCGCCCACACTCCGGCCGCCCCGGTCTGTGCCGCAGCCCTGCCAAACCGCGCTTCCGCGTCTGCCAGCAAGGCAACAGCACGCGCCAGGCTGCCCTCGCTGCTTCCCCGGGCATGCAGTTGGGCGCGCTGGAACGCCGCCACCTTCGCCGCCTGCGCATCTCCGGCAAGGCCGTATTGTTTGATCGCCTCGGCAAAGGCCGCGTCCGCCCCGGCCTCGTCCGCTCGCTCGGAAAGTCCGCGCGCCACGCTGTGGTACAACCGCCCCGCGACCAGCGGCGCATCGGCAAAGCGCTCGTCGATATCGGCAGACGCGCGCCGCACGGCATCTGCCACCGTTTCGGCGCCGCTATCTGACAATGCCGGATCAACCCGCGCCAGCAGATCGTCTGCCAGAAACGCATAGCTTGCCTCGGCAATCGCCGCCTGCGCCCGTGCTGCATCCCGCTGCCGGATCGCTGCCACGCCGGCCACCGATGTCCCAATCAACCCTAGCACACCGGCCGCTACCGCCACCCGCACCCAGGGCCGCCGCACCGCCCGCCGGGCCGCTTCCGCCTGCAACGCCTCTAGCCGGGCCACTTCCGCATCCCGCGCTGCCTGTTCCGCCCGCCGCTCCTCCAGCCGCTCCAGCCGGTGCGCAAGCTCTGCCGTGCTCGCCAGCCGCGCGTCCGGATTGCCGGCAGATGCCGCAGCAATATCCGCAATCAGCAAGGGATCGCCCACCAGCTCTCGCCAGCCCGGCGCCAGGCTGGCGCGAAAGTCCCCCACCACCAGTTGCAACAATATCAGGCCAGCTGCCCAGATATCGGACTTCACGGTAGGAACGCCGCCGGCCATCAGTTCCGGCGCACGATACCCCGCCGTTCCGCTGTCCCCGCCCGGCTCTGCAAAGGGGATTCCGGTGATCCCGAACGCTTCCGGCGCCCTGCCCTCCAGCAGGTCGCCGCTCCCGAAATCGGCGAGCCGCACCCGAAAGGCGCGCACCCCATCCTCCGACACCCGCTCCTCGATCAGCACATTGGCCGGCTTCAGATCCTTGTGCAGCACGCCAGCGCCATGCACCGCAGCCAGCGCGTGCACCATTGCAGAGGCCACTGCCAGCCGTCGCTCGAACGGCACCGCACCAAGACCATCTTGCGCTTCCGCCCAATCCAGGAGGCTGCCACCGCCATCGGCGAATTCCAGCCAATAGGGCGTCGCAGCAAAGTTCCACTCATGCACCGGCACGAACGGCCCGGCTGGACCCAGCGCTGCGGCCAGCATCCGCGCCAGCGCCGCCTCGCGCTTCAGCGATCGCAACCGATCCGGCGCATCGGCAAATTTGAACACCCGGGTCTCGCCCGTTTTGTCATGCCGCACCCGCCACACATCATTCGCGCCCGTCGGCCCCAGCGCCTGCGCCAACATCCACTGCGGCCGCCCCGGCACAGGCTCTCCGGCGGCAAAGGCAAAGCGCGGAACCAGCGGCGCATCCAACGTTTCCACCGCAACCACCGCGGCAAGCCGATAGCCGATCTTCGGCACAGTATGAATGATGCGGCCACCATCATCGCCCAGCGCCCGCCGCAATTTGGATACCGCCACGGAAAGCGAGGCATCCACCACCAGCACCCCCGGCCACACCAGATCGAGCAGCTCGTCCTTCGTCACCACCTCGCCGGCGCGCAACAGCAGCACATGCAGCAGTTCGGCGGGCTTGGCTTCCAGCGGCACCACCCGTCCATCAACCGTCAGCGCCCATGCGCCCTCGTCAAACTGCGCGCCCCCGAAGGAGAAGCGCCGCCTGCGCCGCCGCGAAGAAGCCGTCGTTTTACCCATCAACCCCGCCATTGCCCTGACAGACCCTGATTATGACATGGACGCTGACGGCCTTTCAAGCGCCAGACAAAGCCTCCCAGTCCCATCCTTTGCAACTTCTTTGGAGCGATTTCAGGACAGCGGGAGCAACAGCCAGCCAAGAACATGATCGCCAACTCATAGGCGCTCAACAGGAGCCACCCATGCATCGCTTCTTTTTTTTCACCGCAGTCGCGGCTTTCGCCACCGGTCCTGCGGTTGTTGCTTCAACGTTGGATCAGGCCAATGAAGGTCCTTTCGTGCTTTCCGCCTATGCCTCGGACACCCGAGAAGGCCGGCCCACCCTGGAAACCGGGCAAAGCTTCACAGCCGGCCTGTCAGGCCAGCTCACGCGGATCGATCTTGCCCTCTGGCGCGGCTACTATCTTCTGGCGGGCGTCGATATTCCCTTCGAAACCGACGCGGTATTGTCGATCTATGCTCCATCGCTCGCCCTTCTGGGCGATGCCGATGTAACCAACATTCCGCTTGGCACTGCAACGGGCCGGGTGCCAGATGGTGCCGATCCCTTCAGCGTCTCCATCAATCTGTCAGGGCTTGGGATCACCGTCGAGGCGGGAACAACCTATATCGCTGCCATCCGCTCGACTGCACTCCTGCCGACAGACGCCCTGATAATCGGCCCGCGCCTCGGCCTGTGGGGGTCTATCGAAAGCAGCTATCCGGGGGGCACTGTGGTGCTTCGCAATGGTGGTGCCGGCGATTTCTTGCCCTTCGGTACCGGCGATTTGCTGTTCCGCACCTATGTCGATCCCGCCGGCGCCATCCCCGAGCCCGCCACCTGGGCCATGCTCATTCTTGGCTTCGGCGCAGTTGGCTTGCGCGCCCGCCATCGCCGCAGCGCATTGGCCTGACGCAACAGGGGCTTCCGGCTTCCCGCGAAGCCCCTAGAGCGAGGCTCGTTCTGATTGCATCAGAACGGCCGCTCTATGTTATTGTTTTTCCGCATGGGTTTCCGATGCTGGTGATTCCACCAGATCGGAACATGCTCTAATCCGCCGCCAGTTCGATCACCTTCTCTGCCATGCCGCCCAGCTCGGCGACCACTTCGGCGATCTTCAACGTGCGCCGGGCTTCCACCACGTGCAGCACCTCGATCAGCTTGCCTTTGAAGGTTGCAACGCCCTTGCCCGCCGCCACCGCCGCCTCATGCGCCGCAATCAGCCCGCGCGCATGCTCAACATCATCCGCCGAAGGCGAAAACAGCCGGTTCACCGTGTCCA
>JAIMJL010000128.1 GCA_020693225.1 Sandarakinorhabdus sp.
GGGCGGATCGGCAGCCTAGAGACAGCGATCGTTCCGATCGCTCGGCCAGAGACGGAAATCGCTGGCAGCAGGATGGCCAGGGCGCAGACAGGCAGCGAGCCGCTGGCAATCGTGGCGAAGCCGACGGGCGGGCAAGGCAGGATCCGGCGCGCGAGCGGCCGCGCTATGGTGGCGCTGAGCAGCGGGATCGGGGCGAGGAGCGTGTAAGCCGCACAGTCGAGCCCGATGGCCTGTCTGATGGCGAAGCGGCGCTGGCAGCCTTCGGCGGCGTGCCGGCGCGGGAGGCTGTGCAGACACAGCCTACGCGAAGCGATGCAGCGGACAAAATACCGGGCGAAACGCCGGGCGATTCCTTGGCAGCAGAGGCGGCTCCTGTGCCGCGCAAGCGTGGACGGCCACGCAAGGTGGATGTTGTGCCCGTTGAAGGATAGGCCGGCGGGTGTCTGAATACGTCGGTGAGCAGCCGTTTGCTGCGCTTGACAGCGCACTGGAGGCGCTTTGGCAGCGGTTGGGCCGGGCGGCGCGGGATCGCCGCGCGGCCTGGCACACGCCGGTTCTGGCGACGGTCGGGCTGGATGGGACCCCACAGGCGCGGGTGCTGGTTATGCGCGAGGCGAATCGTGCCGGGCGGTTGCTGCGGCTGCACAGCGATACGCGCACTGGCAAAGTGCGCGAAATTGCGGCGGAGCCGCGCGTTTCCCTGCTGCTCTATGATCCCGGTGCGCGCTTGCAGCTGCGGCTGAGCGGGCTGGCACGGGTGGAAACACATGGGCCGATTGCCGAGCGGGCCTGGGCTGACGCCAATCTGTTTGCCCGGCGCTGCTACACCGCGCCGCTGGCGCCGGGCGCCATCGCTGACGGCCCGGTTTCGGGGTTGCCCCCTGAGCTTGAAGGGCGCGAACCGACGGTGGAGGAAAGTCTGCTGGGGCGCGACAATTTTTCGGTGGTGCTGATTGCAGCCGAGCGGCTGGAGTTTCTGCATCTGGCGGTGACAGGCCATCGTCGCGGCGTGTTCGATTGGGATGGCGAAGGCAACCGGTGGTCGGGGCTTTGGCTTGTCCCCTGAGGGGCTTGCGGTGCTTGGCGGCCTTCTGTCGGCTGCCAGTTCGCTGTCCGCTTCCGCGATAACGGTTGTTCCATTGGCCCTGGTGCATGTTGATGCGGTGGCGATCGAAGGCGATATTGCGCAATCGGCGGTGGAGTTTCGCAGGGTGCGGGCGGGATTGCGCGGCACAGTTGGCCCATCGGTGCGCTGGGTGGCGGAGCTGGATTTGGCCCGCGGGGCAAGTCGCTTCACCAATTTGTTCGTTACGTTGCAACCCGCAAGCCAGCCGATCTCGCTGGCGATTGGGCAAAGCTTTCCGCCTTCATCACTGGAGACTGCCTCGGGCCAGAATGGCGCAAGCTTTCTAGAGCGGGCGCAGTTGCATGATCTGTTCGAATTCGGCCGCCGCTTTGGAGCAGTGGTTGCGCTGGAGGAGGCCGATGTGCTTCTGACTGCCAGCGCATTTGGTGACAACCTGCGAGGCAGTTATCCCGACGGGAGCCGACTGGTCGCCTTGCGCGCGGTGTGGGCGCCGGTCATCGGCGAGGGGCGACTGCATCTGGGCGGCAATATCAAGTGGCGCGCGGCAGGTGATCCCGGCATCCTGCGCTATGCGGCGCTTCCGGCAACGGCGTTGGCGGGATCGGTGCTGCTGGATTCCG
>JAIMJL010000013.1:0-3788 GCA_020693225.1 Sandarakinorhabdus sp.
CAGAATAGGATGCAGAAATGCCACATTGCCGCCCGCCGCAAGGCCCGCTCCCCGATCCGTCCGGCAGCTGATAGCCTTTGCATTGCAATAGACACCGGTTACCTTAGGCCCGATGCAGAGTAATCCCCCTACCGGCCGCCTGGCACCTCGCCCGCACCCCTTGCAACAGACGGGAGGCTTGCAAATCCTGCTGGCCCTGATGCTGGCCCTTGCCACCCCGGCCAGTGCGGCCGTCGTCGGCCAGATGCAGCCGGCCCAGCCGCTCAGCACCAGCCGCATTGCCGCCCTGCCGCAGGCAGAGCAGGCAGCCTGGGCCCGCTATCTCGCCCGCTCAAGCGCCTTGCTGGCGGCTGACAAGGCCGCGCTCGCCGCCGAGCGGCAGACCCTCGCCACACTGCCGGGCACCGCGAAATCCGGCCCGCTGTCCACCATGCCGCTCGATCGCCCGCCGCTATGGTATGCCAGCGCCGAAGCGCGGGCGATCGCCAAGCACATCCTGTCCTTCCAGACGCCGGCCGGCGGCTGGGGCAAGAATATGGATCGCACCGCGCCGCCGCGCCTTCCGGGCCAGCTCTGGGTTCCGATCGACCATGCGTCCGCCCTCGCCAGCGCGCACAATGCGGCCGGCTGGCGCTATGTCGGCACGATCGACAACGGCGCCACCACCACTGAAATGCGCTTCCTCGCCCGCGTCCAGGCCGCCCATCCGGGCCGTGACGGCGATGCCTGGCGCGCCGGCTTCCTGAAGGGCCTCGATTATCTCCTGGCAGCGCAATTCCCCAACGGCGGCTGGCCGCAGGTCTTCCCGCTGCAGGGCGGCTATCACGACGCCATCACCTTCAACGATGGCGCCGTCAGCGATGTTGCGTCCCTGCTGCACGATGTGGCCCGGCAAAAGGGCGATTTCGCCTTCGTCCCCGAAACCGCCGCCGCCGCCGCCCAAGCCGCCGATGCCCGTGCAACCGCCCTCATCCTGAAAAGCCAGATCCGTGTGAACGGCAAGCCGGCCCTCTGGGGCCAGCAGCATGACGCCCTCACGCTGCAGCCGGTCGGCGCGCGCAATTTCGAACCCGCCGCCTTCTCCACCGCCGAAAGCGTCGATCTTGTGCGCCACCTGATGGCCCGCGACCGCACGCCGGAAACCGAATCCGCCGTGGCCGGTGCGATAGACTGGTTGCAAGGCCACGCTCTCCGCAATGTCGAATGGCAACCCAAATCCGAAGATCCAGCGGGCCGCAGGCTGGTCGCCAGTCCCGGCGCCGGCCCCCTGTGGGCGCGCTTCTATGCGCTCGATTCCGGCCAGCCCATCTTCGGCGATCGCGATCGCAGCATCCACGATGATGTGAACGACCTCAGCGCCGAACGCCGCAACGGCTACAATTGGTTCACCGCAAGCCCGGCGAAACTGATCAAAGCCCATGAAAAATGGGCAAGGGCAAAATAGCGGCCCGCCGCCTGCGCTTCAGGGACGGATCTGCCCGTCGCCCTGCACCAGATATTTATAGCTGGTCAGCTGCTCCAGACCAACCGGGCCGCGGGCGTGCATCTTGCCGGTGGCAATGCCGATCTCGGCCCCCATGCCGAACTCGCCGCCATCGGAAAATTGCGTCGAGGCATTGTGCATCACCACCGCGCTGTCGATGGCCTGCAGAAACCGCTGCGCGGCGTCGCCATTGCGGGTCAGAATGGCATCGGTATGGCCGGATGAATGCTCCGTCACAAAGGCGATCGCCGCCTCCAGCCCGTCCACCAGCTTCACCGATGCAATGGCATCCAGATATTCCGTGTCCCAGTCCGCATCGGTTGCGGCCGCCAGCCGCGGCTCCAGCGCCCGCGCCTCGGCATCGCCGCGCAATTCGCAGTCCGGCATGGCCTCCACCAGCGCCGGCAGCACAACCGTTGCAATCGCCCGATCGATAACGATGCTTTCCGTTGCGCCACAAATCCCGGTGCGCCGCAGCTTGGCATTGCGGATGATCGCCACCGCCTGCGCCACATCGGCATCGGCATGCACATAGCTGTGGCAATTGCCTTCCAGATGCAAAAGCGTAGGCACCCGCGCCTCGCGGCGAACCAGCTCCACCAGCCCGCGCCCGCCGCGCGGGATCACCAGGTCAACATGGTCGATCGCCCGCAACAGCCCGGTCACCACCGCTCGCCCGGCCGTGCCCACGCTTTGCACGCAATCCTCCGGCAGTCCCGCCGCCGCCAGCCCGGACCGCATGCAGGCAATGATCACGGCGGTCGAATGCGCGCTTTCCGAGCCGCCGCGAAGGATGATCGCGTTGCCGGATTTGATGCAAAGCCCGCTGGCATCGGCGCCCACATTGGGCCGCGATTCATAGATCATCGCGATCACCCCGATCGGCACCGCAATGCGCCGGATGTCCAGCCCGTTGGGGCGCTTGAACCGCGCCAGCTCGCGGCCAACCGGATCCGGCAGGTCGGCAATCGCCTCCAGCGCCTGCGCCATACCGGCAACCCGGCCCGCGTCCAGCCTGAGCCGCTCGATAAAGGCCGCAGAGGCACAGTCTGCCGCTCCCCCCAGGCCCGCGATGTCGGCCGCATTGGCCGCAAGCAGCTCCGCCGTCGCCGCCCGCAGGGTCTCCGCCGCTACCCTGAGCGCGCGGTTCTTCGTCGCCGTATCGGCCATTGCCAGCCCTCGCGCCGCCTTGCGCGCACGCGCGCCCAGCGCTGCCACCAGTGCAGCCGCATCCTCTGGCTCGGCGTCACCTGGCTGTGCAAACGCGCGGGCTGGAGCAACAACGGTCATGCAAAACTCTCCATTGGCGATTGCCTGCCGGTGGGATACCCGTCAGCCAGTGCAAGGCTGCCAACATAGACGGCAGCCAACCCCACCTCAAGCCGAGGCCTGCGCCTGGCGGCATCAGCGCAAAGAATTGTGCTTTGCGCCGGATTTCTCCACGCTCGGCGCATGTGCACCCTCTATGCCCTGAAAACCACCCGCGCCCACATCGCCGACATCTTCGGCGCGACGGCCGCAACCACCGATCCGGTGGCCGAAGACGTCTATCCCAAACGTCTGGCTCCGGTGATCGTGAATGCCGACAACCGGCAGGTACAGGATATGCGCTGGGGCTTCCCGCCGCCTGTCAACGGCAAGGCCCCGGTGGTGAATGTCCGCAATCTCACCTCGCCCTTCTGGGCGGCGGCGCTGGGAAATCCGCAACGGCGCTGCCTCGTGCCGGCCAGCCGCTTCTGCGAATGGGAAGGCGAAGCCGGCTTCAAGCGCAAACGCTGGTTCGATGTGCCGCAACAGCCGCTGTTCGCTTTTGCCGGCCTCTGGCGCCCCACCGAGGCCGGCCCGGCCTTCGCCTTCCTCACCTGCGCGCCCAATCCGCTTGTTGCCGCCATTCACCCCAAGGCGATGCCGGTCATCCTGCACCCGGAAGATCACGCCCTCTGGCTGGGCGGAGACAGGTCCGAAGCCAGCGCCCTGGCCGCCCCCTATCCGTCGCAGCTGATGCGGCTGGAGCCTTTCTGAGCCCGAAAAATCATCCCGCAAGTCATGGCAGAGCCCTCAAGGCAGCCGCACGGCATCCAGCACCGCACCACCACCCGGAACCTGCAACAGCAGCACCCGCGTCTCGCCCGGAATGGGCGGCGGCAGCAGGATCGGCGCAGCGCCTGCCCGGCCAAGCCGTTCGATATCGGTCACGATATTGCGGTGCGGCAGCGTTCGCCCGCGATTCTCGCCGGCCTTCACGGCCACCACCCGCTCTTCGGGATCATAGCGCACCAGCCACAGGTCGGCGGGGCCCTCGGCA
>JAIMJL010000013.1:3870-35430 GCA_020693225.1 Sandarakinorhabdus sp.
CAGGGCGATTGCCCACGAAAGCTTTGCGGCCATTCAACACCATCTGCGGGGTATAAACGCTCTCCGAGCGCATTGCCGCGGCATAGTCCCGTTGCCGTGCCGTGAAGGCTGGCCGCGCAAAGCGGTCGGGCCATCCCAGCTGATCCCAATAGGTCACGGCATAATTCAACGCGATGACATCGGGCCGGTCTGCCACGGCGTTCAGCGCCGCATTGGCAGGCGGGCAGGATGAGCAGCCCTGGCTCTGGAACAGCTCCACCAGCTTGATCCCCTTGGCAGTCGTTGGCGCTGCCAGCAAAATAGCCAATAGGAATAAACCACTGCGCACCAGCATCTCGTCTCTCCTCGCGCTACTGTTCGCAAGAGGCGGGTTCTTGGTTACATGACTACCGTTAACCATGTTATGGCGTTGTTAACGCCAATTCATTCTAGAATCTGGCATGCCTTGCATCTATACAACGTCATCGGTTGTGGAGGGCACAACCGTCTGATCGGGGTTACATCCATGAAACTTGCAACTGCCTTTGCAGCCCTTGCCGGCTGCACCATCCTTGCCACTGCGCCGGCCACCGCCGCCGTCGTCGATTTCACCGACATCAAGGCCACCTGGTTCGATGTCGTGTCGCTTGGCGGCCCGGCACCCACAACCAGCGGCAACGGCACCGCCAGCGCCAGCGTGCGTTGGGGCACCGACACCGGATCGGGTCAATCCGGCTATGATTTTGACACTATCGCAATCCCGCAACTGACGGTGAATCCGCCGGGCGGCAGTGCGACCACCAACATCGGCCTGTTCCGCCATGTCAACCAGCCGATCAGCGGCGGCACGTCGATCAGCAGCGCCAAGCTACGGCTGACCACCGACGTGCTCGTGGATGGAAACTTCCTCTCCACGGTCAATTTCGTCTATCTGTTCGATCACGACGAAACGACGAACAATGCCGATCCGTGCGCCTATGGCGGTGCAAACGGCCAGGGCGCCAACATCAACGGTTGCGCCGACCGCGTGCTGAGCAACTTCAACGGCCAGTCCGAATTCTTCACCATCGATGGCTATAACTATGCCCTCGATGTGGTCGGCTTCCTGGTCGATGGCAATCCCGTCACCAACTTCCTCACCGTGGAGCAAGCAACCAGCGAAGCCTTCCTGCGCGGGCGTCTGGTGCTCTACAGCCAGGCCGTGCCGGAACCGGCGACCTGGGCCATGATGATCTCGGGCTTCGGTCTGGTCGGCTTCGCCGCCCGCCGCCGCCGCACCGTCGAAAGCGTCAGCGCCTGATGGTTCGGGGAGCGGGGCATCTGCCCCGCTCCCCGCAAACCGGCCTCTCGCTTCAGGCCGCTTTCACCAGCGCGCGGCGTCGGCGATCGAAGCTTGTCGGGATATGCATCGCCTCACGGTATTTGGTGACCGTTCGGCGCGCGAGATCAAGGCCTTCCTTGCGCAGGATTTCGACGATCTTGTCGTCGGATAGCGGCTTCATCGGGTCTTCGCCATCGATCAGGGCTTTCAGCCGGGCGCGGACGGCTTCGGCCGATGCATCCCCTTGCCCGGCCGAGGTGTGGATGGCCTGCGTAAAGAAATATTTCAGCTCGAACACACCGCGCGAGCAGTACAGATATTTGTTGGAAGTCACGCGGCTGACGGTGGATTCGTGCATGCCGATCTGGTCGGCAATGGTGCGCAACGTCAGCGGCTTCAAATGCTGCACACCATGCTCGAAAAAGGCCTGCTGCTGCTCCAGCAGGGCTGTTGCGACCTTCAGGATGGTGGTCGCGCGCTGATCCAGCGCACGCATCAGCCAGTTGGCCTGGTTAAGGCAGGATTCCAGATAGGCCGTTTCCTGCTTGCCGGCCGTCGCGGTGGGCGATTTTCCTTTTCCCAATTGCGCCGCGTGCAGGGCGATGCGGGTGTGATACTGGCGGTTTACGATAAGCCGGGGCAGGGTCCCGCTGTTGAGCTCGACCGTCCACCCCTTGGCGTTTCGGCGCACAAAAATGTCCGGGATCACCGCGACGGTGCTGCCGCCGCCATAGAGCAAGCCGGGCTTGGGATTGTAGCTTCTGAGCTCGCGCAGCATATCCGCGAGGTCTTCAGCATCCACATCGCAAATGCGGCGCAGCTGGGCGAGGTCGCCGCGGGCTACCAGCTCCAGATTGTCAATCAAGGCAGCCATGCACGGGTCGTAGCGATCAGCCTCTTTCGCCTGCAGTGCGATGCATTCGGCGAGATTGCGCGCGCCGACCCCGGTCGGCTCGAAACCCTGCACAATGCGCAGCACGCGCTCAACCTCGGCTTCGTCAATACCAAGTCGGTCGGCTATGTCTCCCAGCGGCTCGGTGATGTAGCCGGCCTCATCGATCAGCGCGATGATGGCAATGGCGATCGCATGATCCAGCCCGGACAGCGCGCCGGCCTGGCGCTCCAGAAAGTCCGCCAGCGTTGCCTCGTCAGCGGAAATGCTGTCAAAATTGAAATCCTCGCCGCCATCGGCGCTGCCGCCACTGTCAGACGCGCAATCATGGTGAAACCGCTCTTCCACCATGTCGACGTCCAGCGGCTCTGCTTCCTGCGCCCCGCTTTGCGCCACCAGTTCGTCGGCAAGCGACGCATGGTCCGCCGGCTCCGTGCTGCTGGTATCGGCATCGGTGGTATGGCCACCCTCGCCGCTGTCACCGCCGTCGTCGTCGGCCACCTCCAGCAACGGATTGCGTTCCAGCTCCGCCCCGATTTCGGCCTGCAATTCCAGATTGGAGAGCGTGAGCAGCTTGATCGCCGCCTGCAACTGCGGGCTGATAACCAGCGTTTGCGCGGTGCGCAGATCAAGGCGTGGCCCGATGTTCATCGCTACAGGGTGAAATCCGTGCCGAGATAAACCTGCCGCACGGTCTCATCCTGCACCAGGGCTTCGGGCGTCCCTTCGAACAATACGCGGCCATCATAGATGATGCAGGCGCGATCGACGATTTCCAGCGTCTCGCGGACATTGTGATCGGTGATCAAAACCCCGATGTCGCGTTCCCGCAAATGGCCCACCAGGGTGCGGATATCGGCGATGGAAATGGGATCGATGCCGGCGAACGGCTCATCCAGCAGCATGATCGAAGGCGAGGCAGCCAGCGCGCGGGCGATTTCGCAGCGCCGCCGCTCGCCACCCGAAAGCGCCATGGCAGATGCATCGCGCAGCCGGCCGATGTTGAACTCGGACAGCAGCTGCTCCAGCCGCTCGGCCCGGATGGTGGCATCCGGTTCGGAAACCTCCAGCACCGCCTGAATATTCTCGCCAACCGTCAGGCCGCGGAAGATCGACGTTTCCTGCGGCAGATAGCCAAGGCCCAGTGCTGCCCGGCGGTACATCGGCAGCTTGGTGATATCGGCGCCATCCAGCAGGATGCGGCCCTGATCCGGCGCGGCAAGACCCATCACCGAGTAGAAGCAGGTGGTTTTCCCGGCGCCGTTCGGCCCCAGCAGACCAACCACTTCGCCGCGATTGACGGACAGCGAAACATCGCGAAGCACCACCCGGCCATCATAGGATTTGCCGATAGACACAACCGCCAGCCCTTCCGCCGAGCGGGCTTCAGTCTGCGCTTCACGCTCCGGTGCGATGGTGTCCAGATCCCGTCCCCTGAAAGCAGGCCGCTAAAAATTGGCCGCTGAAAGTTGGCCCGATTCTTGCTAGAGCCGGCCTGAAGCCGGTTTATCCTTTCTGGCAGCTCTGTTCAACGGGCTGCAAGGGGATGCGTCCGAATTGGCGGATTTGTGCAATTGCACGGTGCCCAGATAGCCCCGCGACCACACCCGATCGTCGGCACCCGATCGTCGGCACCCGATCGTCGGCACCCGATCCCGCGAGCGAACTCCGGTGGCATTTGTCATCTTTACGGCAATAATGACCATGGCTAGAATATTGCCTGATATTGCAGGGGAGTAAGCGGTGGCTGAAGATTGGGCATCAGACGTAAAGAAATACGCACCGGATGCGGACGACGCGGTTATTGCCGGCATCGTTCGCCATTGCGGCATCGCGCTGCGCAGCCGCGATGCCTCGCTGGTATCATTCACCGACAAGGCCGAAACCGATCTTGTCCGCGAAAGCTACTGCCGCAAAAAGCTCGGCCTCAGGCACAGCGACGCGGAACTGGACGCGGCCATCGCCGCCGTTGGCGAGCGCATGCAGGCGGACCGCACCAAGAACCGGGTGACCGTTTACTATCTGCTGGCCGAAGCGTTCGGCAAGCTGGGCCTGTTTGTTGCCGCCACCGGCAAGGCAGCCGCAGCAGCACAACCCATCGCCGAAACCGCTGAAGCCGAACCGGCTTCGGTCATGCCGGCGGCAGCCGCAACAGTCGCAGCAACAACAGTCGCAGCAACAACAGCCGCTGCCCCGCTGGCTGCGGCATCCGTACCTCAGGAGAAGCCGGCCGTTGCCCACGCGCCCTATCGCGGCCGTGAGGAAGGCAGCAGCTGGGCCACTGCTCTCATCACCGCCGGCGTGCTGGGCGCGGGCATCATCGTTGCGGCCGGCCTTGGCGGCTATCTCGGCCGGCTGCCGGAAGGCCCGCCTGCCGCACCCGCACCCGGGCCAACGGCGGCATCCGTTGGTGCGGTTATTCCGGCTGCGGCACCGGCGCCTGCTGTTCCAACCGGCTCCGGTGTGCTGGCCCAGGATGTGGCCGGCAAGCCGCAGCTGTCGGTCTATTTCGACACGGCAAGCGCCGATGTGTCGCCGGATTTTGCTGCCGCAGCCGCCCCGATCAAGGCCTATATGGATGCCAATCCGGGCGCAAAGCTCGCGGTTTCAGGCTATAACGATCCGCGCGGCGACGCCGCCATGAACGCCGAGCTTTCGAAAAACCGCGCCCAAAGCGTGCAGGCGGCGCTGGTGGCGCTCGGGGTTCCGGCGACAGCGATAGATTTGGAAAAGCCACCAGAGACGACAGACGCCGATGTGTCGCTCGAAAACGCTCGGCGGGTGGATGTGATGGTCAGGGACTAGCGGCGACAGTCGGCCAGCTGGCCGGCGCTTTCAGCCATAAAAAATGGGCGGGGTTGCAGCCCCGCCCATGTTCGTGAAATCCGGCTTACGCGCTGTAATACATGTCGAACTCAACCGGGCTGGGCGTCATTTCCCAGCGCGCCACATCCTCCATCTTCAGCTCGATATAGCTGTCGATCTGGTCATCGGTGAAAACACCGCCCTTGGTGAACACCGCGCGACCCTTGTCCAGCGCCATCAGGGCTTCGCGCAGCGACGCGCAAACCGTCGGCACCTTTTTCAGTTCCTTCGGCGGCAGATCATAGAGGTTCTTGTCCATCGCCGGGCCGGGGTGGATCTTGTTTTCGATACCATCCAGACCCGCCATCAGCAGCGCCGCATAAGCCAGATACGGGTTGGCCATGGCATCGGGGAAGCGCACTTCCACCCGCTTGGACTTGGCACCGGTGCCATAGGGGATGCGGCACGAGGCCGAGCGGTTACGGCTGGAATAGGCCAGAAGCACCGGCGCTTCATAGCCGGGCACCAGTCGCTTGTAGCTGTTGGTGGTGGGGTTCGTAAACGCATTCACCGCCTTGGCATGCTTGATAACCCCGCCAATGAAATACAGCGCAGTATCGCTGAGACCGGCATAGCCTTCGCCAGCAAACAGCGGCTTGCCCTTGGCCCAGATCGAGAAGTGCGTGTGCATGCCCGATCCATTGTCTTCCTTGATCGGCTTGGGCATGAATGTGGCCGTCTTGCCATAGGCCTGCGCCACCATGTGCACGACATATTTGTAGATCTGCATCCGGTCGGCGGTTTGCACCAGCGTGCCATATTCCAGGCCAAGCTCGTGCTGCGCGGCCGCCACTTCATGGTGGTGCTTGTCACACGGCAGGCCCATTTCCAGCATGGTGGAAACCATCTCGCCGCGTAGATCCTGCGCGCTATCCACTGGCGCCACCGGGAAATAGCCGCCCTTGGCGCGCGGACGGTGGCCCAGATTGCCCTCTTCATATTTGGTGCCGGTGTTGGTCGGCAGCTCGATATCGTCCAGGCTGTAATGCCCGCCGGCATAGCTCTGGCCAAAGCGGACGTCATCAAACACGAAGAACTCCGCTTCCGGGCCAACGAAGGCGGTGTCGCCGATGCCGGTGGACTTCAGATAGGCCTCTGCGCGCTTGGAGGTGGCGCGCGGGTCACGGCCATAGAGTTCGCCGGTGGAAGGCTCCACCACGTCGCAGAACAGGATCATCATCGGCGTGGCGCTGAACGGGTCGAAATAGACCGCATCCAGATCAGCCTTCAGGATCATGTCGCTTTCGTTGATCGCCTTCCAGCCGCCGATCGAAGAGCCGTCGAACATGAAGCCTTCATCCAGCATGTCTTCGGTGATGGCGCGCTTGGCCATCGTGAGATGCTGCCACTTGCCCTTGGGATCGGTGAAGCGGAGATCGACCCACTCGATTTCCTTGTCCTTGATCATCTTCAGAATGTCGCCGGATGTGTTCGCCATAATATCCTCGTTTGGTGTCGGTTGTCTGGTGTCGGTTGTATGGGGTGGATTCAGATTGCGTCGAGATCGGTTTCGCCGGTGCGGATGCGGATGGCGCGCTCGATGGTCGAGACGAAGATCTTGCCGTCGCCGATCCGGCCGGTGCGCGCGGCGGTTGCAATCGCCTCCACCACGCGATCCACCTGGCCATCGTCCACCACCACCTCCAGCCGCACCTTGGGCAGGAAATCGACGATATATTCGGCGCCGCGATACAGCTCGGTGTGGCCTTTCTGCCGCCCAAAGCCTTTCGCCTCGGTAACCGTGATCCCCGAAACGCCGATTTCGTGCAGCGCCTCCTTCACTTCATCCAGCTTGAACGGCTTGATGATGGCTTCCACTTTTTTCATTGGCCTGTGGCACTCCCTCACCATGCAGTCGCATGGCCTCTTGCGTTACCAAATTGATAGCAAAGGTCGTGCCAAGTCCATAGCCGATAGGGCGGCGCAGGCGACGATTTCGAAAACTGCCCGTTTTGTCGGCATGGCTGATTAAGAATGCGGCATGCAGTGCAGGATCGTCACACCGTCGTCGCGTAACCGCCGTCCACGGTGATGACCGACCCACACAGATAGGCAGACGCGGCGCTGCCAAGGAACAACGCCACCCCGGCCATGTCCTCCGCCGTTCCCTGCCGCTTCATCGGCGTGTCGCGGATGCTTTTCTGGGTGAAGATGTCGGGGATTGCCGCCGTCATCTTGGAGGGGAAATAGCCCGGCGCGATCGCGTTGACGGCGATATGGCGGGCCGCGAGGAACTTCGCCATCATCTTCGTCATGTGCAGCACGCCGGCCTTGGATGCGGCATAGCTGTAGGTCTCCAGGCCGCTGACATGCTGGCCATCGATCGATCCGATGTTGATCACGCGCGCGTCGCAGGTCGGCGTGGCGGCGGCTTCCAGCATGTGCGCCATCTTCTGGGTGAGGAAAAACACCGACTTCACATTGATGTCCATCACCTTGTCCCAGCCGACTTCGGGAAAATCATCGAACGGCGCTCCCCA
Organism: Sandarakinorhabdus sp.; assembly: GCA_020693225.1. GTDB lineage: Bacteria > Pseudomonadota > Alphaproteobacteria > Sphingomonadales > Sphingomonadaceae > Sandaracinobacteroides. The sequence continues at coordinate 11,408 of JAIMJL010000013.1, forward strand.
CGAAGCACCGGCATTGTTGAACAGGATATCAACCTTGGGCGTGATCTCTGCAACTTCGGCCACGAAGCGATCGATTTCCGCCATCTGGCTGAGATCGGCCGGGATGGCGTGCGCCGCCGCGCCAAGGTCTGCGGCCAGCGCGTGCACATCGGCGGCCTTGCGCGCCGTGAGGATCACCTTTGCGCCATTTTCCACATAGGCGCGGGCGATCATCTCGCCGATGCCGCGCGATCCGCCGGTGATGACCACCCATTTGCCGGAAACATCGAACAGATTGGCGATGGCAACAGACGACATAGGCCCTCCTAGATGGGTTCGCCGGCCGCGCGGGCGCGCTCGACGCGGGTGGATTCGGCCGCGGGAAGCTGCCGATAGACGAGAAACAGCAAGGTGGATGTCACCGGAAGAAACAGCAGCAGCGCCAGATTGGCCTGCCCCAGATCGCCCAATGCCTCAGACAATTTGCCAACCAGAAACGGCCCCAGCCCCAGGCCGATCATCGTGGTGCCAAGGAAATAGGTGGCGGTGGCGGCACCCCGCATGCGCGGCAGCACCAGATCCTGCGACGTGGCAGCAGCGACCCCCACCCACATCGAGCCGAACACCGACGTGAGGAAGGCCATGATGAAGAAGATGGTGAGCGAATCCGTGGTGAACTGCACAAACAGGAAGGGCGCGGTGCCGAAGATGGCAAGGAAGCCAACCAGGATTCGCCCCGCCGGATTGCTGCGCTTCAGGATATCCGAAAGCCTGCCGCCGGCGATTACCCCGATAAAGCCTCCGGCGGCGCCGCCGCCACCCAGAAACAAACCCGCGATCGCCTTGTCCACCCCGAAGGTGCGGATGGCATAGGGCGCGCCCCAGAAACCGATGGCATAGCCGGTCATGGCGATCGTGCCGAAGCCCAGCACGGTCAGGATGAAAGTCGGGGTGCCCCAGATCAGGGCATAGGTGGGCGCATCGCGCATCTTCAGCGATTGCGACCAGGAAAACACCGCATAAATGCCAACACCAAGCGCCAGCCATTGCTGCCAGCTGCCCAGCAGCCAGGTCAGGCCGAAGGCGATTGCCGCAATCACAGCGGCTGCCAGCAGATTGTTCAGCAATGCCCGCCGCCCGAATCCGGCGGCGTGAAACAGCGTGAAAGGTGGCACAACGCTGGACAGCTCGGTGAAGAATTTCGGCCAGGGATGCGGTTCCGGCGGGGTGGGAATGCCTTCCACCAGCCCGCGGATCGGCTCCCGAAGAGTGCTGACCCAAAGCGCCAGCAGGAGGCCCGGGAAGCCCACGGCGAGGAACGTCGCCTGCCAGCCGACCAGCCCCAGCGGCCCGCCGCCCGGAAAAGCCGCATTCCACTTCTGCATCACCAGCCCGCCGATGAACAGGGAGATGCCGCCGCCGATGTACAGCCCGGAGGAATAGATGGCGAGCGCGGTGCCGCGCTTTTCCTTGGGGAAATAGTCGCTCAGCACCGAAAAGGCGACCGGCGAGGCGGTTGCCTCGCCAATCCCGACGCCGATGCGGGCGGCAGCCAGCTGGCCAAAGCTGTTGGCAAAGCCGGACAGCGCCGTCATGCCCGACCAGACCGTCAGGCCCATGGTCAGCAGGCGCACCCGGTGCCACATGTCGGCCAGCCGACCGAGCGGAATGCCGAACAGCGCATAGAAAACGCCGAACACCGTGCCATAGAGAAAGCCGATCTCGGCATCACCGATGCCAAGGTCCGCCTTGATGTCTTCGGCCAGGATCGACATGATCTGCCGATCGATGAAATTGAAGACATAGACGAGAACGAGAACGCCCAGGACGTACCAGCTGTAGGGGCCACCAATCCGGCTTTTCGCCTCGGCAATCTCGGCTTCGCTTGGCTCCATCAGGCTCCCCAGTCTCCCATCCCCTGTCGCCTAGCAGCGGGAGACCGAACAGCCAACCCCGCCCTGCGACAGGGCGAGTGCCGCCATCAGGCAGCAGCAGACACCCGCACGGGAATGGCCGATTGCAGCGATTGTCCGGTGATCGGTTCATAATCCACCGTTTCATCAACCAGCCGGGCGGTAATTGCGCCGATGCGCGCCACATCCTTGCCCGGTTCGCCCACATCGCCGAACGCGTGACTCATGGATATCACGCCGGTTCGCACCGCCGGATCCGCCTTCACAAAGCCGGTCAACGTGCCGCGCTTGCCGGTGATTTCCACCCTCTGCTCGTCTTCCAGCCCCAGGCCGGCCATGTCGGCGGGGTTCATCCAGGCGAAATTGGTGCGGCCCTTCTTCGCCAGCGCCGCATATTGATGGCCGGAAGAATTGAACACATGCGCCGATCGGCGACTGACCAGGCGAAACGGAAAGTCGCGCAAGGCGTCGGCCGAAAGCGTGGCGTGCAGCTCGCTCACCAGCGTGTCGGGCACCAGATCGAACTTGGCGGCAGCGTCCCGATTGCCTGGCTGGGTCACCAGATCGTGCTCGGGATAGATATGGTGCCGCCCGTCCGGCGTGTCCGCCTTCACCTGGCTCGGCAGCACCCGGCAGCCGGCGGAGGCGAGATCGAGAAATTCGGTCTTGGTCGGACGCCGATCCATGGGAGCCGGCCCGCCGGCCAGCGGCATGGGCGTGCCCATCCGATGGCACAGCTCCCACAGCATCTCGAACTCGTCCAGCGTTTCGCCCGGCGGCGGCACCAGCGCGCTGGTATAGCGGGCATAGGGCTCTTCAAACCACCATTCGGAAAGATTGGTGATGTCGTCGCGCTCCAGGCACATGGTTGGCGCCAGCACCCAGTGCGAACGTCTTGCGGTCTGGCTCATGCGGATATCAACCGAAACCAGCAGCTCCAGGCTGTCCAGCGCGCGCGCCATCTTCTCGGGATTGGGGAAGGCAACAATCGGGTTGCCGCCAATGTTCAGGAAGGCCTTCACCTGCCCCTCGCCGGGGGTGAGAATCTCGTCCGCCAGCACATTGCAGGGCATTTCAAAGCCCAGCTGTGTCAGCCCGCGAAAGCGCGAGGCGGGAAATCCCTCGCCCCACGGCCGCGCCGGCGGCACAACTTCGGCAACCCGTGGCGCGGCGGCCGGCGTAAAGATGCGCGGCACCGGCGACACCTCACCCTCGCGGTTGAAGCGCCCGCCGACGATGTTGATGGCGGATACCAGCCACGCGACGAGATTGCCTTGCCCGGCCATTTCCGGGCCGGTGCCGGTGGTGACCGCGCCCTTTTTCACGCTGCCGAAAATGCGCGCCGCCGTCACGATATCGGCGGCCTTCACCCCGGCACGCTCGGCGGCAAGCTCCGGCGTGAACGGCTCGACCGCCTGGGCAAAGGCCGAAAGATCGCCGACATGCTGCTGGCAAAAGGCGCGATCATACAGCCCCTCCTTCAGCATCACATTGGCGATCGCCGCCAGCACCGCTGCGTCTTCGCCCGGCTTTACCTGCAGATGCAGCTGCGCAAGCTTGGCCACCTCGGTTTCGCGCGGATCGATCACAACGATCTGCAGGCCCTTGTCCAGCCGGTCGCGCAGGCGGCGGGACGGCGAGAAGGGCGGAACGCCACCGGGGGGTGCAAAGTGTGACACCAGCGGGTTGTTGCCAACAAAGATGCAGGCTTCTGCCTCGTTGAAGCTGTGCACCCCGCCGCCCCATTGGCCAAGGCGCAAGGCGGTATACACCTTGGCGGGCTGATCCAGCGTGACCGACGTGTAGAAATTGCGAGTTCCGATGCCGTTGGCAAAGCCCAGCGCGGCACTCAGCCCGGCGCTGTTCTGGAAAGCCGATGTGCCGCAATAGATGGCAACGCTGTGCGGGCCGTGCTGATCGACGATCCGCCGCAGCCGTGCCGCAATGTCCGAAAGCGCCTCCTCGGTGGTGGCTTCGGTGAAGCCGTCACCGCTGCGCCGCTGGTGTTTCAGCAGCCGCGTGGGGTGGTTGTGCGCCTCGGCGAGCTGACGCCCTTTCTGGCAGGTATAGCCGCCATAGACCGGATCATCCGGATCGCCGCGCACGGCGGCCACCTTGTCGCCAACCGTATCCACCAGCATTGCGCAATTGGCGTGGCAGAAGCGACAGAAGCTGTGGCTGGTCTTCACCGGCAGGCTGATGTTCATGGCTCTCTCCCTTGAGTGCAACAAAACACAGCCCTGCCAACATGGCGACTGTCAGATTGGGAAGGCTGCGGCTATTGCGGGCGGATGACCAACCGCAACACGCGCCTCTTCGCTGCCGTCATTGCCCTTGTCGGCGCGGTTTCGCTCGCCCTGCAGCTGTATTTCCTGCTGATCGACCTGCAAGCCGAAGGCATGAGCGCGGCTGGCGCCGTGTGGCGCTATCTCGGCTATTTCACGATCCTCACCAACCTGCTGGTGCTGGCGGTGATGCTGAAGATCGCCACCGGCCACAGCATATCAGCCTCGCTTGCCGCCTTCCTCACGCTCAACATCCTGATCGTCGGCGTCATCTATCACCTGCTGCTGGCCTCGCAGTATGATCCGCAAGGCTGGCGGATGGTGGCCGATCAGGGCGTGCATACGGTGGTGCCCCTGCTCACCCTGCTCTTGTGGCTGTTTGCCCTTCCGAAGGCGGATCTCGGCTTGTCCGATGTGCCGAAATGGCTGGTCTGGCCAATCGGCTACGGCGTCTATGCAATCGTGCGGGCGCAATTCGATGGCTGGTATCCCTATCCGTTCATCGATGTGGCCGATCTCGGAGCCGCACGCGTGGCGCTGAACATGCTGGGGCTGGCGGCGGCCTTTGCGCTTTCGGGCGGCGCTATGGTGCTGCTGGGCCGGCGGCTTCCTCTGCCCCGCGCAAGCGCCTAGACTGCCCGCAATGACCAGCCTCTACGACCATGTGCCGAACCGGCGCGCGCTGATTGACCGGCGGCAGGTGGCCGGGATCATCGAAGCGGCCCTGGAAGAGGCTCCCGGCGAAGGCCGCAGGCACGCCGTGGCATCCGTGTTGAAGGTGGCGCTGGAACAGGGGCGGGCCGAGATGCAGCGCCGCATCGCCGCCGCGCCCGGTCGCGGGCTGGAGCATGCCGCCGCGCAATGCTTCCTCACCGACCAGATCCTGCGGTTGGCCTTCGATGCCGCCACCCAGAAGCTTTACGGCCGAGACAATCCAACCGCCGGCGAGCGGATTGCGCTGGCAGCAGTGGGCGGCTTCGGCCGTGGCGAGATGGCGCCCTATTCCGACGTCGATATCATGTTCCTGGCGCCGTTGAAGGCGACGCCCTGGGTGGAACAGGTGGTGGAATCCATCCTCTACATCCTGTGGGACCTCGGCCTGAAGGTGGGGCACAGCACGCGCACGCCCGACGAGATGATCCGCATGGCAAGGGCCGACCTTTCAGTGAAAACCGCGCTGCTGGAGGCCCGCTACCTGTGGGGGGACCAGGCGCTGTATGACGAGGCAAGGGCACGTTTCCAGCGCGACATCATGGCGGGCCAGGCACGCGAATTCATCGCCCAGAAGCTTGCCGAGCGGGATGAGCGCCACCGCCGCATGGGGGACAGCCGCTACATGGTCGAGCCCAACATCAAGGAGGGCAAGGGCGGCCTGCGCGATCTGCAAACCCTGTTCTGGATGGGCAAATTCGCGCTGCAGGCCAACAGCACCGGCGAGCTGGTGGAAAAGGGCCTGTTCACACCGGCGGAATATCGCCAGTTCCAGCGCGCGCTGAACCATCTCTGGGCGGTGCGGATCAACCTGCATGATCTTACCGGACGGCCGGAGGAGCGGCTGACATTCGATGTGCAACGCGAGCTGGCGACCCGCATGGCCTATAGCGAACGGCCGGGTGCCGCCCCGGTCGAGCGCTTCATGCGGCACTATTTCCTCACCGCCAAGCAGGTCGGCAGCCTGACCGCGCTGTTTCTGGCGCATCTGGAAGAGCGCTTCTCCCGCACCGCGTGGATGCCGCGCATCACCCGCCGGCCGCGCCGCCTGAACGGTTTCAAGCTGGTGCGCGGCCGCATGCAGACGCCGGACGAGGACTTCTTTCGCGCCGATCCGGTGCGACTTTTGGAGATGTTCCAGCTGGCTGACCGGCACGAACTGGAAATCCATCCGCTGGCGCTCAGACATGCCAACCGCGATTCCGGCCTGATCACCGAGGCGGTTCGGCGCGACCCGCGCGCCAATGCGCTGTTTCTGGATGTGCTCACCTCCGAACGCAATCCGGAGACGATGCTGCGCCTGATGAGCGAGGCGGGCGTTTTCGGGCGCTTTGTTCCCGATTTCGGCCGCGTGGTCGCGAAGATGCAGTATGACATGTATCATCACTATACCGTGGACGAACACAGCATCCGGGCGATCGGGCTGGTATCGCGGATCGAGCGCGGATTGCTGAAAGAGGATCATCCGCTCTCCACGGCGGTCATCCGGCAATTGTCATCGCGCCGGGTGCTGTATGTGGCCGTCCTGCTGCACGATATCGCCAAGGGCCGCGGCGGCGATCATAGCGTGCTGGGGTCCGAAGTCGCCATGCGGCTCTGCCCGCGGCTGGGCTTGACCGACGCCGAAACGGAAACGGTCGCCTGGCTGGTGCGCTATCACCTGCTGATGAGTGCCACCGCCTTCAAGCGGGACCTCTCCGACTTCAAGACCATCCTGGATTTCGTGGACAATGTGCAAAGCCTGGAACGGCTGCGGCTGCTGCTCATCCTTACGGTGGTGGATATCCGCGCGGTCGGGCCGGGCATCTGGAACAACTGGAAGGCGCAGCTTCTGACCACCCTGTATGACAGTGCGGAAGAAGTGCTGCGGCTGGGGCACAAGCAGACCGGGCGGCAGGAAAGAATTGCCGCCCGCCAGGAGCGGCTGCGCGACGTCATGGGGTGGGGCGAGGCGGGCTTTGCCGCCTATGCGTCGCGCTTCCCGGACAGCTACTGGCTTTCGGAGCCCGCCGACGTTCTGGCGACGAACATGGCGCTGGTGGCCGATGCCGATCTGGAGCATCGCCAGTTCACGATTCAATGCACACCGGATTTTGCCCGCGGGACCACGCTGGTAACCGTCTATGCAGCCGATCATCCGGGCCTGTTCTACCGCATTGCCGGTGGCATTTCGCTGGGCGGGGCCAATATCGTGGACGCCCGTATCCATACCACCAAGGATGGCATGGCGCTGGACAATCTGGTGATCCAGGACCCGCTGGGCGGCCCGTTTGACGAACCGGACCGGCTGGCGCGGATGGAAAAGGCGATCGGGGATGCCCTCGCCGGGCGGGTGAAACTGGGCGATCGGCTGCGCGCCAAGCCGCTGCCGCGCCGGCGTCAGGAGGTGTTCACCATCGTGCCGCAGATCTTCATCGACAATCGGGCATCGAACCGGTTCACAGTGGTGGAGGTCAATGCGCTCGATCGCCCGGCGCTGCTCTATGGGCTGACCTACGCGCTTTATGGGGCGAGGGTCACCATTCATTCTGCCCACATCGCAACCTATGGCGAGCGCGCGGTAGACACATTTTATCTCACCGACCTGACCGGCGACAAGATCGAGGCGCCAACGCGCATGAAGGCGCTGGAGAAGCGGCTGCTGGAAGTGGCTGCCGCCCCGGCGGCGCGGGCAGAAGCGGCAGAATAAGGGGCTGCGGTTTCCCGCAGCCCCTGGCATTTCTGAAAATAGCCTTGAACGGCCCTAGAAGTGGAAGGTCACGCCGGCCCGCACGGCATTGCGCGACGGGCGAATGCTGGCGCTGTCACCGCCGCCCAGATCGGCGGAAACGCTGCCGAACTTGGCATAGTTATATTCGACCCGGCCGGAAATGCTGTCGGTGAAGGCATGATCGATGCCGGCACCGGCGATCCAGCCGCCTTGCGTGAACGACAGGTTGGCAAGGCCGGCGGGCACCGTGTAGCGCGCGTTGGCATAGCCGGCGCGGCCATAGACCAGCGTCTTCGGCGAAATCAGCGCACCGGCGCGGCCGACGATTTCAAAGGTGCGGCCGCTGTTCAGCTCCAGACCGGTTTCCGCATCGGACGACGAGTTGGTGGAGCCGCCGATCACGCCTTCCAGACCGACAATGCCCTTGCCGTTGATGTTGTAATTGTAGCCGAGGAAGCCGCCATAGGAGAAACCGTCATTGTTGCCGCTGTCGGCGAAGGTGGTTCCGCTTTCGGTTACCCGAGCGGAGAAGCGGTCTTGCTGCCAGCCCAGCTGGGCACCGACATAGGGGCCGCTGAAGGGTTCGGCGAGCGCCGGGGCTGCAAAAGCAAGGGCTGCGCTGCCCAGAATGGCGGCACGCAGGTAGAGTTGACGCATGAAAAGCTCCTGTGGAGGATGAAAAACGAACCACGCTGATTGCGCGGTGCGGGCCATACACACCACCGGACTTGAATCCCTACTTAATCAGTTGGCAATGCCTTGTTCATCTTCGGCATTTGCCACCTGAACCCTGGCACAATCGCATTTCGCCGCCAGTTGCACGGGCTTCCGCGGCTTGGGGGCGGTGCTGGCATATTCGCTGGCCTGCAATGTGCCGTTGCCATCGCTATCGGCAGCGGCGAACTTGGCGATGCCCGACGCGGCATATTCCTCGAAGCTCAGCCGGCCATCGCCATTGGCATCGAGCTTGTCATAGTTGCGGCGGCGGGCTGCCAGATATTCGCCCTGGCTGATGCGCCCGTCATCATCGCGATCGGCGCGTGAAAAGCGCTTTTCCTCGCGCGATTTCGGCGAAGGCGCCGGAGGAGCTGCAAGGGGCTCGCTGCCGGCGGCGGCCTCATACGCCGGCACAGGCGGCGCAGCCGGTGCAGGGGCGCTGGCAGAAGCGCGGGTGTCACTGGACACAATCCACAGCGCAAGCGCCCCGGCGGCCAGCATCAGGGCACTCACCAGCCCCACCATGCGCGCATAGAAGGAAATCTTCATCAGGCGGCTCCCCGGAACACATCCGTTGCGCAATTCCTTTTGCGCAATCCGGTTTGCGACGCGCCCGTCCAGCGTCGTGGTGCCAACCCCGCCAGCAAACTAGCAGCGGCAGCGGCGCGATGCCAAGTGTTAACTTGCGGCGCGGGCCAGGCACCATTGCCTGCCGAGGGAGGCGGCGGGGGCGAGCGGTTTGCCCAGGCCAGCCCGCGCCAGATCCTGTTTCGCCAGCGCCAGCAGGCCGCGCAAATGGCCGGGAAGCCAGCCTGATGGGCTGTGCGACATGGGCGGCGTGGGTGGCGGAGTGAGGCCGGAGAAGCGGTGGCTCACATGGCCCCAGCTGCCACGCCACAGTTGCGCCATGGCGAAGGTGGCCCCGGCTGCCTTGGCGACCGCCTTGTCGGCATCGGCCAGCGTGCTGCCCGCCAGCGCCTCGGCAAGCGCGACAAACAGGGTCGCACCGCGGGACTGCGCCAGCGCCAGCGCATCGACCGGACCTTCCAGGAGGAGTGGCAGAAACCCCTCCTCCAGATCCGCCAGCGCCGCCATATCCACGCCGCGCGCCCGGGCCTCATGGGCAAGCGCCTGCAGGATGGGCTGGCCGGGCGGCGGGTTGCCGGCGGCGATCGCAATCAACCGCTCCCGCCACCAGGCCAGGCGGATTTCGCCCAGCATCGGCTCTTTTGCTTCCGCCACGATCCGCGCCTGCTCCAGATCATAGCCATGGATCGCCAGCAGCGCCGGGCGGGCGGCGGCCGGCGCCCACAGGCAGGCAATCCAGCGCTCGCGGTCGCGCTGCTTCAGATCGGACGCGAGCGGGTCGGCCATGGCCATCCGCAGATTAGCGCGTCAGCTTCTTGTAGCTCAGCCGGTGCGGGCGATCCGCTGCATCCCCCAGACGCCGGCGCTTGTCTTCCTCATAGCTTTCGAAATTGCCTTCAAACCATTCGACATGGCTGTTGCCTTCAAAGGCGAGGATGTGGGTGGCAAGGCGATCGAGGAAGAAGCGATCGTGGCTGATCACGACAGCACAACCGGCGAAGTTCTCCAGCGCCTCTTCCAGCGCCCGCAGCGTTTCGACATCGAGATCGTTGGTCGGCTCATCGAGCAGCAGCACATTGCCGCCCTCTTTCAGCATCTTGGCCATGTGCACGCGGTTGCGTTCCCCGCCAGACAATTGCCCAACCTTCTTCTGCTGATCGGTGCCCTTGAAGCCGAACGCCCCCACATAGGCGCGCGAGGACACTTCCTGCTTGCCGAAGGTGAAACGTTCGTTGCCGGAGGAGATTTCCTCCCACACATTCTTGGTTGCCGAAAGCGCATCGCGGCTCTGATCGACATAGCCCAGATGCACGGTTTCGCCGATCTTGATGCTGCCGCTGTCGGGCTTTTCCTGGCCGGTGATCATGCGGAAAAGGGTGGTTTTCCCGGCACCATTGGGGCCGATCACGCCGACGATGCCGCCCGGCGGCAGGATGAAGCTCAAATTGTCGAACAACAGCTTGTCGCCATAGGCTTTCGAGAGATTGGTGGCTTCGATCACCGTGCTGCCGAGCCGTTCGGGGACACGGATCTGGATTTCGCGCTCGCCGGTGCGCCGCGCGTCCTGCTTGGCGACCAGTTCATCAAAGGCCTTGATGCGGGCCTTCGATTTCGATTGCCGCGCCTTCGGGCTGGAGCGGATCCATTCCAGTTCCTGGGTGATGGCCTTGCTGCGGCTTTCGCCTTCGCGCTCTTCCTGCGCCATGCGCTTGGCCTTGGCCTCCAGCCAGGCGGAATAATTGCCTTCAAACGGGATACCCTGGCCGAAATACAGCTCCAGCACCCAGTTCACCACATTGTCGAGGAAGTAGCGATCGTGGGTCACAAGGATCACATTGCCCTTGTATTCCTTCAGATGGGTTTCCAGCCAGGCAACGGATTCGGCGTCGAGGTGGTTGGTCGGTTCATCCAGCAGCAGGATATCCGGCTTTTCCAGCAGCAGCCGGCACAGCGCAACGCGGCGCTTCTCGCCGCCCGACAGGCTTTCCACGCCCCAGTCGCCGGGCGGGCAGCGCAGCGCGTCCATGGCGATTTCCAGCTGGTTGTCGAGCGTCCAGCCATCCACCGCGTCGATCTTCTCTTGCAGATTGCCCATTTCGGCCATCAGCGCATCGAAATCGCTATCATCTTGCGGGTCGGCCATTTCGGCCGAGATGGCGTTGAAGCGGTCCATCATGTCGGCGGTGGCGCGGACGCCCTCCATGACATTTTCCTTGACCGTTTTCGTCGGGTCCAGCTGCGGCTCTTGCGCCAGATAGCCAACCCGCAAGCCGTCGGCGGCCCAGGCCTCGCCGGAGAAATCCTTGTCGATCCCGCCCATGATTTTCATCAGCGTGGATTTGCCGGAGCCGTTCGAGCCGATGATGGCAATCTTGGCAGACGGCAGGAATTGCAGGTGAATGTTGTTCAGGATCGGCTTGGCAACGCCGGGAAAGGTCTTGGTAAGACCCTTCATCACATAGGAATATTGAACCGCCACTTGGGTCTCGCTTGGTGCTGGAGTTGGGATGCAATGCGGCCCTTAGCCGATGCGGGGCCGGCTGCGCTAGGTTGGTGTTGCATCCGACGGTGCGGGCCGGGCTTTCGCAAGGCCCAAGCGCGTGCCGGGTGGCGGCAATCCGGCCCGCAAACCCCGTTCATATTTCACATATTTCACGCTCGCATCTTTTACGCGCGCATCTTTCACGCTCGCATCGCGCGCGTGATGCGAGCGCGAGGAATGGGCGCCTAGCGCGGCGACCGTTTCGCCAGGATCCGTTGCAGGGTGCGGCGGTGCATTTTCAGGCGGCGCGCGGTTTCGGAAACATTGCGGTCGCACAGTTCATACACGCGCTGGATATGCTCCCAGCGGACGCGATCGGCCGACATCGGCTCGGTGGGGGGTTCCGGGCGTTCGCCGTCTGCTGCGAGCAGCGCGGTGATGATGTCTTCCGGATCGGCCGGCTTGGCGAGATAATCGATCGCGCCTTCCTTCACCGCGGCAACCGCGGTTGCCAGATTGCCATAGCCGGTGAGGATGACGACCTTGGTGGCGGGCTTGTCTGCGGCCTGCACGGCGCGAAGTTCCGCCACCATGTCCAGCCCGTTGCCATCGCCCAGCCGCAGATCCAGCACGGCATAGTCTGCCTGCAGGGTGGGGATCAGGGTGCGTGCCTCGGCCAGGCTGGCCGCTGCGGTGACCGCGAAGCCGCGCCGGGTGAGGGTGAGCGCCAGGCGCTGGCGGAAGGCATTGTCATCATCCACCAGCAACAGGGTGCCGAGTGCAGCCGGCGCATCCGCTGCGGCGGGGGTATCAACTGCCAGATTCGTGGCCATCAGAAAGTGCCTTCCTTTTCGCGGCTATCGCTCGAAGTCGCGATATCGGTACGATGCCAGCGAAGTTCCACCCTTGCTCCCCCTTCTGGCAGGTTTGCAAACGCCAGCCGGCCGCCGGTGCGCTCCACCAAGGTGGTGGCGATGAAGATTCCAAGCCCCGTGCTGCCGGAGCGGGAGAAGGACGGGCCAAGAAATGGTTCGCCCAATCGCGGCAGAAGATCGGCGCTGAAACCCAGGCCATCGTCGCTGATGGCGATCCAGATATCGGAGGCGGTTTCGCCTGCTTCGAGCCGAACCGCAGATATGGCGTGCCGAAGCGCGTTTGACAGCAGATTGTGCAGCCCGTGCAGCAGTTCCGGCGAGCGGCGGACAATCGGCCCGGCGCCGGGTTCCCAGGCGACCTTGATCTCCACCGGCACCCGCGTCGGCTCGAACGGCTCGATGGCTTCGTGCAGCAGGGCAGGCAGCGGCAGTTCCGGGAACGGGTCTTCGGCTTCGGCGCGCTCGGCCAGTTGCGCCAGTATGTCGCGGCAGCGGCGAACCTCCAGATTGAGCAGCTGGATATCGCTTTTCAGCGCGGCATCATCAACCGCCGCGTCCTGCAGATCGCGGGCGATGAGGGTGATGGTGCCAAGCGGGCCGCCCAGTTCGTGCGCGGCGGCGGCGGCCAGCGCGCCGAGCGCGCCCATGCGGCTTTCCCGTTCCAGCGCCGATTGCGTGGCAACCAGCGCCGCCTGCCGCCGCCGCGCTTCGGCCGAAACCTGCCAGGCATAGATGGTGAGGAAAACCATGCCGAGCGCGATGGCGATCAGGATTCCGAACAGATAGGTGGCGGGGAAGGTGATGCCGGGGCTGTGCCAGGGCAGCGGCATGGCCCAGCGCCACAGCGCCAGCAGCAGCAGCAGCGCGCCGACCACCATGAAGCTGGTGGCGCGCGCCGACAGCAGCGTGGCGGAAATCGTCACCGGCACCAGAAGCAGCAGCGAGAAGGGGTTGGCGAGCCCGCCGGTCAGGAACAGCAGCACGGCGAGCTGCACCAGATCGAACACGAGGTGCACCAGCGCGCTGGTGCTGTCGATCCGCTCGTGCCGCCGATACAGCCATTGCAAAGACAGGTTGAGCGCAACCGATGCGCCGATAGCCGCCAGCGCCGGGCCCCAGTGGATGGGAAAGCCGAGCCCGGCACCCACAATCAGCAGCGTGGCGAACTGGCCGACAACCGCGGCCCAGCGCAGCTGCACCAGCGTGCGAACCCGCACGCCGGGCTGATCCAGCGCGACGGGGTGGCGGCTAGCCAGCGGCAACATGGAGGAAATCCGCAATCACAGGCTTGGTCCGGTCACTTTCGATGGCCCCTTTTTGGGCGCGTCCTGCAGCAGCTTTGCCAGCTGGCCGGCGCGGGTGTCGCGTGCCGCATAGTCGCGGGCGGACTGGCCGGTGAGATTGTCCGGCCGGTCGGGATCGGCGCCTTGATCCAGCAGCAGGCGCGCACTGGGCGCATCGCGCACCAGAACCGATTTGATCAAGGCGGTTTCGCCGCGGTTGTTGGCCGCATCCACCTGCGCCCGACCGGCAATCAGCACCCGAACACCATCGGCAAAGCCGGTGCTGGCGGCCAAGATGATCGGCGTGTTGCCATCGGGATCGCGGGCGTTGGGATCGGCGCCGTTCTGCAGCAGGAAGCCCATCCACGGCGTGTCGCGCCGCTTGGTGACGATGTGCAGTGCGGTTTCGCCGGTATCGCGATCCTTGGTGTTGACGATCACGCTGCCCGGCTTGTCGAGGAAGCCCTTGGCCTTCAGCACATCCTTGTCGCGCACCGCCTTCAGGAAATTGTAGCTGTCGGAAAATTGCGCCGCGGCCGGAGCCGCCGGCATCGCCGCCACCAGCCCCAACACCGCCAGCCGAAATGCCATCACCATCAATACACGCGCCACATTCGCACCTTTCGCCATCTCGCTTCTGTAGCTGATAGTCGATAAAGCAGCGCCATGAACAGGCGCTTGCCCCGAATTCCGACGCTGGCGCTTGCGCTGGCCCTGCTGGCGGGCGCTGCCCTGCTGGCGGTCTGGCTGCTGCGGCCTGCCCCCGTGCCGCAGGGCAATCTGTCTGGCGCGGCCATCGGCGGCCCGTTCAGCCTGATCGATGAGAGCGGCCAGCCGGTGACGTCGGACAGTTTCGCCGGGCGCTGGCGGCTGATGTATTTCGGCTTCACATTTTGCCCGGATGTGTGCCCGGTGGACACGGCCAACCTCGCCGCCGGGCTGAAGGCCTTCGAAGCGGCCAGCCCGGAGCGCGCCGCCAAAGTGCAGCCGCTGTTCCTGACCGTGGATCCGGAGCGCGACACGCCGGAGATCCTGGTGGAGTTCACCGATGCCTTCCACCCGCGCCTGCTGGGGCTCACCGGCAGCCGCGCGCAGGTGGACGCGGCGCTGAAAACCTTCCGGGTCTATGCCAGCAAGGTGCCCGGAGTGACCGAGGGCAGCTACACCTATGACCATCTGGCGGTGGTTTACCTGATGGATCCCGATGGCCGCCCGGTGGCCTTTCTGGCCGGCCCCACCGCCAGCCCGGAAGCGGTGGCCGCGATGCTGGATACCCATGTGCGATGAGCGGCTATCCGAAAAACCTGCGACCGCGATTCTGGGAAGGCCGGACGCTGGCCCAGCTGAACCCGGAGGAATGGGAGGCCTTGTGTGACGGCTGCGGCAAATGCTGCCTGCACAAGCTGGAGGATGAGGTGACCGGCCAGGTGTTCCGCACCAATGTGGCCTGCAAGCTGCTGGATCGCGCAACGGCGCGCTGCTCGGACTACAAGCACCGCAAGGCGCAGGTGCCCGATTGCGTGCAGCTGAAGCCGGGGCTGGTGGGCAAGCTGAACTGGTTGCCGGGCACCTGCGCCTATGTGCGCGTGGATGCCGGCCTGCCGCTGCCGGAGTGGCACTGGCTGGAGTGCGGTGACCGCGACCGGGTGCATGCCGTGGGCGCAAGCGTTGCCGGCTGGACGGTGAGCGAGACCGATGTCGGCGATCTGGAAGATCATATCCTGGATGAGGATCTGGCGCATGTTTGCAGCCCGGGCGATTGAAGCGGCCGACAAGCCGGGCCTGTATGCCGAAGCGGCCAGCCAGCTTGCGGCGCTGCTGGCGGGCGAGCGCGACGCGATAGCCAATGCCGCCAACACCAGCGCGCTGATTGCCGCCCTGCTGCCCGATCTGAACTGGGCCGGCTTCTATTTCCTGCAAGCGGGCGAACTCGTGCTGGGGCCGTTTCAGGGCCAACCGGCCTGTGTGCGGATTCCGCTGGGCAGGGGTGTGTGCGGAACCGCTGCCGCCTCGCGGCAAACCCAGCTGGTGGCCGATGTGCATGCGTTTCCCGGCCACATCGCCTGCGATGCGGCCTCGCGCTCGGAGCTGGTGGTGCCGCTGCTGGACGGCGAACGGCTGATCGGCGTGCTGGATCTGGACAGCCCCACGCCAGCGCGGTTTGATGACGATGATCGCGCCGGGGTGGAACGGCTGGCGGCGATCTACCTCGCCGCCAGCTTTGGCACGGATGCTGCGGTTCAGGCCTGAACGGCGGCCTTCAGCGCGTCCACCAGATCGGTCTTTTCCCAGCTGAAGCCGCCTTCGGCATCGGGCGTGCGGCCGAAATGGCCATAGGCCGCAGTGCGCTGGTAGATCGGCCGGTTCAACTGCAGATGCTCGCGGATGCCGCGCGGGGTGAGCCGCACCAGCTGCGGCAGCACCGCTTCCAGCTTGGCTTCGTCGACCGTGCCGGTGCCGTGCAGATCGACATAGACGGACAAGGGTTCCGCCACACCGATGGCATAGGAGAGCTGGATCGTGCAGCGGCGCGCCAGGCCGGCGGCAACCACATTCTTGGCCAGATAGCGGGTGATATAGGCCGCCGAGCGATCCACCTTGGTGGGGTCCTTGCCGCTGAACGCGCCGCCGCCGTGCGGGGATGCGCCGCCATAGGTGTCGACGATGATCTTGCGGCCGGTGAGTCCGGCGTCGCCGTCCGGGCCGCCGATTTCGAAGCGGCCGGTGGGGTTCACATGGATGGTGGTTTCATCGGTCACGAAGCCTTGCGGAAGCACATCGCGGAACACGCCCATCACATAGTCGCGCAGCTCGGCATATTTTGCCGCGTCGCCGCCATCGCTGTGCGGCAGGCAATAATCCACCGCATGCTGGGTGGACACGACCAGCGCCGTCGCCCGCACGGGGATTTCGTTTTCATAGGCGAGCGTCACCTGGCTCTTGGCGTCGGGCTCCAGGAAGGGCGCCTTGCCGCTGTGCCGGTCGGCGGCCATGCGCTCCAGGATCTTGTGCGAATAATAAAGCGTGGCCGGCATGAAATCCGGCGTTTCGTCGGTGGCATAGCCGAACATGATGCCCTGGTCGCCGGCGCCTTCATCCTTGTTGCCGCTGGCGTCCACCCCTTGCGCGATGTGCGCCGATTGCGGGTGCAGATGGTTTTCAAACGACAGGTTCTGCCAGTGAAAGCCGTCTTGCTCATAGCCGATGCGCTTCACGGTTTCGCGCACAACGGTCTGGATTTCTTCCAGCGCGCCCGGCGCCCAGTTGCCGGCGGTGTCGATCATGCCGGCCCCGCGCACTTCGCCGGCCAGCACCACGCGATTGGTGGTGGTCAGCGTTTCGCAGGCCACGCGGGCCTGCGGATCCTTGGACAGGAAGAGATCGACCACGGCATCGGAAATCTGATCCGAAACCTTGTCCGGATGGCCTTCCGAAACCGATTCCGAGGTGAAGAGAAAATTTGCGCGTGCCATCGATCGTCCTTCGCTGTTTTGCCGCCGGGCTAGCCGGACGGCAGGGTTTTGGCAAGAGACTTAAAGATTTGTTTATGTCTTTTTGCGATGAACCAACAGACCCAGCGCGACCAGCAGCAGCGCCAGCAACCCCGGAGCGGCAAGCCCGAGGCGCGCAAAGACGGTGCTGGGAAGCGGTGCCGGCAACGCAACTGCGAGCACCGCTGCCTTGTGCGCCGGAAGCTGCTGCACAACCGCGCCGCGCGGGCCGATCAGACTGGTGATGCCGGTTGGCGTGACGCGCACCACCGGCAGGCCTTCCTCGATCGCCCGCAGCCGCGCCTGGGCATGGTGCTGCGGCGGGCCGGTCGGGCCGAACCAGGCATCGTTGGAGATGGTGATGATCCAGCCCGGCCGATCGGCTGCGTCCACCACTTCGCCGGGGAAGATGATTTCGTAGCAGATCGCCGGGCCGAGCGGCGGCAGGCCCGGCAGATGCAAGGTTTGCGGGCCCGGACCGGGCAGGAAATCCAGCGAGCCGGGCACCACGCGGCTCAGCCCGAGCGGCTCGGCCAGCCAGCGCAGCGGCAGGAACTCGCCGCCGGGCACCAGCCGCGCCTTGTCAAACCGCGCCAGGATCGCGCCGCTGGAATCGAGGGCATAGAGGCTGTTGCGCGCGCCGGTTACCTGACCGCCGGCATCGCGTTCCAGCGCCACGCCGCCAGACAGCAGCAGGGCCTTTGGCGGCAGAAATTCGCTGACCGCGCGGCGCAGGTCGGCATCGTCTTCCAGCGGATATTCGATCGCCGCTTCGGGCCAGATGGCGGCTGCGGCCTGCGGATGCGCGGCAAAGCCCTGGCCGGTGAGGGCGATCAACTGTTCGATGCTGCGCTGGATGCCCCCCGGTGCCTGTTTTTCGCTCTGCCGAATGTTGGGCTGCACCAGCAGAAGGGTAGGGCCGCTGACCGGAGTCGGGGCCGGGCGGGGAAACGCCTGTACGCCGAGCAGCAGCGGAAACACCGCGACCAG
Organism: Sandarakinorhabdus sp.; assembly: GCA_020693225.1. Taxonomy (GTDB): domain Bacteria; phylum Pseudomonadota; class Alphaproteobacteria; order Sphingomonadales; family Sphingomonadaceae; genus Sandaracinobacteroides. The sequence continues at coordinate 29,432 of JAIMJL010000013.1, forward strand.
CGCCCAGCGCGCAGCCTGTCCGCGCCCCGCCAGCAAGGCCGCCAGGCCCCCGGCCGACAGGATGATGAGGCCCGAAAGACCGATGGAGCCGACGAACGCGGCCAGCGCCGCAACCCCCGGCAGTTGCAGCCACGGCGCGCCCAGCGGATTCCACGGGAAGCCGCCAAACAGGATGCCCCGCAGCATTTCTGTCAGCATGAAAAGCCCGGCAAACAGCAGCGCCAGCGGCACGATCTGCGCCGTCAGCCGGCGCGCGGCATAAGCGGCGGCGGCCGGATAGAGGGCAAGGAAGGCAGCCAGCCCGACAACCGCCACCCAGCCCATCACCGGCGGCATGGCGGCCTGATAGGTGAAGGCGGTGGCGATCCAGGTGAGGCCGACGCCAAAATGCGCCCAGCCGAACAGGAAGCCGGTCAAAAAGCCGTTCGGCCGCGCCGCCAGCAGCAGCAGCAGCGCCGCAACGCCCACAATCGGCGCGGCGACCGTTTCGGTGGGGGCAAAACCGGTGGCGGAAAAGGCGCCGGCGAACGCAGCGCCAAGGCCATGCGCCCAGCGCGGCCAGCCCGCGATGGCCTTCAGAACGGGGTGGGCCGGGGCCTGCGGGTGCATGCGTGCGGCTATAGGCGGCGGCCAAGGGCTGGACAAGGCAAGCCGCCGCGCGGCAACAGCAGCGGATGCAGCCCGAAGCCAATTCTCCCGCGATCATCCCCGCGATCATCTTGGTGCGACCGCAGTTGGGGATGAATATCGGCATGGTGGCGCGCGCGATGGCCAATTTCGGGCTGGCAGACCTGCGCCTGGTACGCCCGCGTGACGGCTGGCCCAATCCCGATGCCGGCCCGGCAGCGGCCGGGGCCGATGCGGTTCTGGAAGCCGCGCAGCTGTTCGATTCGGTGGCAGAGGCGTTGCACGATTGCCGGCTGACCTACGCCACGACGGTGCGCCCGCGCGAGTTCACCAAGCCGGTGCTCACCCCCCGCGCCGCCGTTGCCGGCATCCGCGCGCAGGCCGGGCTGAAGGCCGGTATCCTGTTCGGGCCGGAACGATCCGGCCTGACCGCCGACGATCTTGCAGGCATCGGCACGATCATCACCTGCCCGGTCAGCAAGAGCTTTGGCTCGCTCAACCTGGCGCAGGCGGTGCTGCTGCTGGCCTATGAATGGTTCCAGCCGGCAGCGGCAATGCCGGCCTCACCGGTGCCTGTGCCCGCGCCGCACGCCGAAGTGGAGGGGATGCTGCATCAGTTGATCGCATCGCTGGAGGCCGCCGGGCATTTTCATGTGCCGGACAAGGCCCCCGCCACGAAGCGCACGCTGGCGCACATGCTCACCCGCCCCGGCTTTACCGCAGAAGAGGTGCGAACCCTGCGCGGGGTGATCCGCGCACTGACCGAAGCCCGGCGACCGCGCCAGGGTTGAAGTCAGCTTTCATTGGCGATCGTGTAGCCGCGGCCCCAGACGGTTTCGATCAGCGGCGGGCTACCGGCTTCGGCCAGCTTGCGCCGCAGCTTGCAGATGAACACGTCGATGATCTTCATCTCCGGCTCGTCGCGCCCGCCATAGAGATGTTGCAGGAACATCTCCTTGGTCACGGTCATCCCCCGGCGCTGGCCGAGAAACTCCAGGCAGGCATATTCCTTGGCTGTGAGCGGCACCATGATGCCGGAAACCAGCGCGCGGCGCGACGCCAGATCCAGCACCAGCGGCCCCAGCACCAGCTCGGATGGGGTCGAAGCCCGCGCCCGGCGCAGCACGGCATTCACCCGCGCCAGCAGTTCGTCGCGGTGGAACGGCTTGGTGATATAATCGTCCGCACCCTCGCCGAAGCCTTCCAGCTTGCTTTCCAGCGCGGTTTCGCCCGACAGGATGATGACCGGGGCCTCCGGCCGCGCCAGCCGCAGCTTCTGCAGCACGCTGTGCCCGGCCATGTCGGGCAAAGTGAGATCCAGTAGCACCACATCGAAGCGATAGGCGCGCGCCAGTTCCAGCGCATCCTCGCCAAAGGCGGTGACGTAGACCGTGAAGCCCACCGCCTCCAGCATGCGCGACAGCGCATCCGACAGCAGCCGGTCATCTTCCACCAGCAGCAGGCGCGTGGTGCGGGCGATGCCGGATTCGCGGGTGCCGAGCGGTGCGCCCTGCGGTGCGGCACGGCCATTGGCGGCCATCATGCCGACGGACGCTCCCGGCCGATCGGCATCGCCGATGGACCGGCCGGCACCATTGCCCCCTCCCGGATTGCCCCCTCCTGGCAGATGCGGATGCATTTCGGAATAGTCGGCGCGGAAATCTTCGCCATGCGCGCGGCCATCGGCGGGATCGCGACCGTCGGAACCATAGACACTGACCATGCGAATCACTCCTCGCCAGATCGATTGTGAAAAGCCGACGAACCGGCACTGGACAGACCGGATGCGGATAGCATTGGTGCCGGCATCAACCGGGCCAACCGACGTCGCGCACGAAGCCGGTGCTGGCACTGGAGCGGGCTGCAACCCGCGCAACCGGATAGTCGCGATACAGCTGGATCCGCGTGACCCGAAGGCCGGGCACCCCGGCGCGATCGATCGACGCCTGCCAAAGCTCCAGCTCTTCCGGAGACAGGCGATAGCGGGCGCAGGCTTCGGCCGCCGTCAGCAGGCCACCATTGATGGCAGCCAACACCTCGGCCTTGCGCCGCACGACCCAGCGGCGGGTATCCGGCGGCGGCAGGGATTCCATGGTGAGCGGTTGGCCAAGCGGGCCTTCCACTTCAACCGGGCGCCCTGCGGCAGAGCGGGCGGCTTCAGAGCAATGCCCGCTATCCGCGCCGTGTTCCGCGCTGGCAGCATCCTCAAACACGCATTCCTGGCTTGTGTGCCACTTTTCAGCCATCATTTCCGCCATGGGTTCAACCCTTTCCTTTGCTCGGCTCGCAAACGCCTGACCAATCAACATGACCCGATGTTTACCAGCGGGTGACCAGATGGGTTACGAGCCTCTTCGCGCCAGGGTTTCAAACCGCTGGTGCAAGCCTGGCTTGCGCTTTGCTGCTTTCCAGACCATGCATCTTTCCCGGTCTGCCGCTTCAAACTCACCAGATGTGTCTGGCCAATCCCATCCAATGCTGAAACCCCTGCTGAAAATCCTTGCGTTGCTGACACTCCACTTAACGGCACAGATGTGCCGGTCTTGCGCCTTTGATGATGCCACTTTACCCTGAAACGCGGTGAATCAGGTGCAAACCAGTGTAACATTTCCACCGGGTCTCGCTGCCGCGCCTGCGGCCAATACCGCTGCCGCTCTTGCCGCTGCGGCGCAGCGCCTGCCGCCGCCGGGTTCGCGCGTTGTCGTGGCGATGTCAGGCGGCGTGGATAGCAGCGTGGTGGCAGCGCTGGCCCATGCGCACGGCTGCGAAACCATCGGCGTGACGCTCAGGCTTTCGGATGCCGACGATGCCCCGAAGCGCGCCGGTGCCTGCTGCGCCGGTTCGGACATTGCCGACGCGCGCGCGGTCGCCGAGGCGCAGGGCTTTGCGCATTATGTGCTGGACTATGCCAGCGCCTTCCAGGCAGCGGTGATGCAGGATTTCGCCGACCAGTATCTGGCCGGGCGCACGCCGGTGCCGTGCATCACCTGCAACCAGACGGTGAAGTTCCGCGATCTGCTACAGGTGGCCGATGATCTGGGGGCCGATGCGCTGCTCACCGGCCATTATGTGCAGCGGATGCAGGGTGCCACCGGGCCGGAGCTGCACCGCGCGCTGGATCCGGCCAAAGACCAGAGCTATTTCCTGTTTGCCACCACCACCGCACAATTGGCGCGGCTGGGCTTTCCGCTGGGCGGGCTGGACAAGCCGACCGTTCGCCGGCTGGCGCAGCATTTCGGGCTGCGGGTGGCCGGCAAGCCCGACAGCCAGGATATCTGCTTCGTGCCCAATGGCGACTACCGCGCCGTGGTGCGCAAGCTGCGCCCACAGGCGGAGGCACCGGGCGATATCGTCGATCTGCAGGGCCGCATCATCGGCCGGCACGCCGGGCTGATCGGCTTCACCATCGGCCAGCGGCGCGGGCTGGACATCGGCGGCATGGCCGAGCCGCTGTATGTGATCCGCATCGAGCCGGAGACCCGCCGCGTGGTGGCCGGCCCGCGCGCGGCGCTGGCGGTGCGAACTGTTATGCTTGATGGGCTGAACTGGCTGGCCGATCCGCTGCCGCCGCAAGGCCTGGATGTTGCCGTGAAGCTGCGTTCGATGGCACCGCTGGCAGAGGCCCGGATGTTGGGCGGACCGGCGCCGAGGCTGGAGCTTGCCACGCCGCAGTTCGGCGTGGCGCCGGGGCAGGCCGCCGTCGCCTATGCCGGCAGCCGGGTGCTGGGCGGCGGATTTATCCGCGCCACAGGCCCATAACGCCGGCGGCCCGGCAAGGGCGGTTCAATAGCTGGTGGAAAACAGCAGCAGATCGAAGCGGAAGATTATCGCCAGCAGCACTGCGGCGGCCACCCCGGCGATGGCAGCCCAGATCTTGCGCCACACGGTGCGGCTGGCGTCGCCGAGGGCGGCAATCGCATCCAGCAGCAGGAAAAGGCCGCCGACCACAGCGATGCCGGTGACGATGCGAAGCGCCAGCAGCCAGCCATCGGCGCGGGTTGTGTATAGCGCCAGATTGGCCTCGGCGCTGGTGAAATAGTGCGCCCACAGGCCGAAGCAGGCCAGCAGCGCCAATGCGCCGATGCGGGCGGGCACGAAAGTGCGTGCCGGCCTGCGTCGGCCCTGCATCGGCAGGGCATGCGATCGATGGGTCATGGCATAAACCGGAACGGCCAGCACGGTGATTGCCATCACGGCGAGCGCGGCTGCCAGAGCGAAGGGGGCCTTGGCCAGCCAGTTTTCGGCGCGGTCGAACGCCGCCACCGGATAGGCAAGCTCCCCGGCCATGCCGCTGACCTTGCCTTCGGGGCCGCGCTCGAACACCAACGGCGAGGCGGACTCCTGTTCGGCAAAGCGATCGCGGGCAACCGGGATCCAGCGGCGCAGGCTGCCATCGGAGCGGGTGACGGTGGAGAGCGTGATGCTGCCATCCTCCTGCGCGACCACAACCGTTGGATCGACCATGTCGCCGAATGTCAGGAAGCCGCGATGGTGGCGTCGCGCCGACAGATAGACGCCGGCGACATCATCGGCAGTGCCGTCGCCAACGGCAACGGGCGATGGTTGTGCCGCTCCGCCGGCAAAGCGCCGGGCAAGGCCGTCCAGCAGGTCGCGCCGCACCCGGGTCGCCGCGTTGGCATTGCCCTGACCGTTGAACGCGACATAAAGGCCGAGGCCGGCATCCGGAAACAGGGTGAGCTGGGTGGCGGCACCCGCCAGATTGCCGCCGTGCCCCATCTGGCGGACACCCTGGCGAAGGCCGCCGATGAAGCCCAGCCCGATGCCGTCCGGCAGACCAGGAGCGAGCGGCTGCGCCAGCGTCAGCATCATCTGCAGGCTTTCCGGCCGCAGGATATGCACGCCATCGAGCGTGCCACCGTTCGCCAGCATGGCAAGAAAGCGGCCCATGTCGGCGGCCGTTGCCGACATGCCGCCAGCCGATGTGGGAGCCACCCATTCGAACGGCACGGCAGTGCGGCTGCCGGGCAGGTAGCCGCTGGCCAGGTCGGCCGCCAGCGTGGGCGGGAGCGGCTGGGCAAAGCTGGACCGTCGCATGTGCAGCGGGTCGAGAATGCGCTCCTGCACCAGCGGCGCGAACGGCTTGCCGGCCGACCGCTCGACAATATGCGCGGCGAGTGCAGCGCCATAGTTGGAATAGGCCACGCGCTGGCCGGGGGGATAGACCGACGCGGGAATGTTGGCGCGCAACAGCTCTTCCAGCGGGGCCGGGGGGCCATCATCGAATATGCCGCGCAGGCGCTCGGTAAAGCCGGCGCTGTGGGTCATCAGATGGCGCAGGGTGATCGGCCGGCCGAAGGTTTGCGGGATCTGGAAAGCGATGTAGCGGTTCACATCGGTATCGAGATCGAGCT
>JAIMJL010000013.1:35455-43392 GCA_020693225.1 Sandarakinorhabdus sp.
GAGGATCCAGGTGAACAGCTTGGAGATCGAGGCCTGGCGATACAGCGTGACCTGCGGGTCGGCCCGGCGCTGCGATTCCAGCTCGGCAAAACCATAGGCCTTTTGCAGGATGGGCCGGCCATTGCGCACCACCACCACCGCGGCGCCGGGCAGGCCGAGCTGGTCTACCGCGCCGGCGAGGCTGCCATCCACGAACGCGGCGATTTCCGCATCGGTGGCGGGCTGGGCCACGACAGGACAGTTCAGCAGCAGGGTGGGCAGCAGCAGGGCGAGCAGCAGCCCGAACAGCAAATGGCGCATATGTTTCCCCACCAACCAAGACGGCGTCTTAGCAAGGTGAGGCCGGGGAACAAGGGTCAAGCGGGACAGGGTTTCAGTGCGATGCGGCAGCACCATCCCCGGATTCGAACTTGAAGATGTTCAATTCGATCACCAGAAAGCAGAGTATCCACAGGACGGCATCGTAAAAATCCAGCCAATCGCCTGTGATTCCCCAATAAAGTGCGATAAGTCCGAGAATAGCATACAGCGCCATCTTGATGCCGTTGCGCAATTTCCATTCCCGGCTGCCGAACTCGCCGGGCACGAACACATCGTAAATGATTGTTGCACAGACAATCAGCCAGACAAGGCTGTTGGCCAGATCGACCCATTCGCCCACCTTGAAATAGGTCCAGGTGGCATAAACAGCGATGGAATAGCCGATGATCTGCAATGCCCAGATGCCGACCTGCTCCCAACGGGCGATATAGGGCTTGTCCAGCGCGCGGGTTTCCAGCTCGAACACGATGAGCAGCAGGATCCAGCCGAAACTGTCGAGCGCCTCGTTCGCCGTGGCATGGCGGAAAAACAGATAGATGTTGATGGCCAGCAGCGAATAGACGGTCGCCTTGATGCCGTTGAACAAGGTTTGGCGGGACAGGCTGGACATCAGCGGCGCGATAGCCAATTGCCGCCGCACCGCCAAGTGGCCACAGCAACGCTGGTGCCCTCGGCAGTGCCTCGCGCGAAAAGGAAAGAATGGTCGGGGAAAGAGGATTCGAACCTCCGGCCCCTGCCTCCCGAAGACAGTGCTCTACCAGGCTGAGCTATTCCCCGGACCGAAGGTGCGCTCCTATGCGCCGCGCCCGGTGCCGTCAACTTGAAAAGCCGCTGCCCGCGAGAAATCAGCGGGAAAAATGCGTTCGCAGCGCATCCAGCGAGGCAAATTTCTCCCGCGGCGCCCCCGGCCGGGCGCGCGCCACCTCTGCCGCATCGATCTTTTCCCAATCGGCAAACCGCGCCACCGTCACCCCCCGTTCGCCCAGCAAGGCCTCCAGCCCCACGCGCCCGGCCTTGCTGCCACCTGTGTCGCCGTTCGCCCCGGTTGCCGCCAGTCGCTCCACCAGCGCAAAGCCATCCTGGCGGTTGGTGCCGATGGTCCCTGTCGGCCCGCGCCGCGCCCAGCCCACACACCACAGTCCCGGCGCAATCTGCCCATCCACATTGGCAAACCGCCCCGCCGCCGCATCGAACGGCACCCCTTCAAGGCCGGCCGACCGATAGCCGATCGCCGAAATCACCATCTCGCAGGGGATGATCTCCGTCTCGCCGCTGTCTACCGCGCGCCCCGCTGCATCCAGCCGCGTGCGCATCACCTCCAGACCTTCCACCCGCCCGTCACCAACCACCCGCACCGGCCGGCGGAAAAAATCAAAGCGAATCGTCACCGGTTTCGCCGCATCCGGCCCCGCCGCCGCAAAGCGCCGCAGCACTTCCACCACCCGCCGCTGGCCCGTTTCCAGCCCCGCATCCGCCTCTGTCGGGGGAAAGTCGGCCGCCTGCACCAGCGGCGTCGCCCGCGACAGCTCGCCCATCTCGCCCACCTCCTTCAAGGTGAAGCTGGCCTGGTGCGGCCCGCGCCGGCCCACAATGTGCACCGCGCGCACCGCCGACTGCGAAAGCGGCTCCAGCGCATGGTTCACAATGTCGCTGTCCTGCAATTCCTGCACCGTTTTCGCCAGGATCCGCGCGCAGTCGATCGCCACATTGCCATTGCCCACGATCGCCACCGTTCGTGCCACAAGCGGCGGCTGCAGGCCGGCGAAATCCGGATGGCCGTTGTACCAGCCCACGAATGCCGCCGACCCCAGCACGCCGGGCAGATCATCGCCCGGCACGCCCAGCGGCCGATCCAGCGGCGCCCCCACCGCCAGGATCACATCGTCATACAGCCCGCAAAGCTCGGCCACCGACACGTCTTGCCCCACCGCCACATGCCCGAAAAAGGCCACCCGCGCATCGCGCGCCACCGCGTCATAGCGTTTGGAAACCGCCTTGATCGATTGGTGATCAGGTGCGACGCCAGCACGAATCAGCCCATAAGGCGTCGGCAACCGGTCGATGATGTCGATGCGCACGGTGTCGCCAAACTGCTTCAGCGCCGCTTCCGCCGTGTAGAAGCCGGCCGGCCCGGAGCCGACGATTGCCAGATGCCGCATCGATGAAAAATCCTCCCATCCCGGCCATGCCGCCAAGCCGGCGCCCGTGCAAGGCCAGCAAAGCTAATGCCCCGGCAAGTTCAGGCATGCGTCCAGGCAGGCCTGCATCGCCGTCTCGGTGGCCGGCGCCATCCGGATGAAGGCCCGCCGGGCGTCGGTCGGGTCGCTGGCGCGCAGCAGCAGCTTTTGATCGATCATTGATTTGATCCAGCGCAAGCCGGTCGTGGTGGGCACGCAGGCCGCAATGCACAGGCTGGATACCGAAACCGGCCGCCCCTCCAGCCGCGCCGCCGCCAGATCCAGCAGGATGTCCCAGCCGGGATCGGCAAACAGCTCGGCCGGGAAAAACCGCTCGCGCAGCCGCCGCGCCTTGATGTGCGCGCGAATGCGGGCCGCATCCACCGGCAGCTGTGCCACCGGTCCGCGATCCTGTGCCAGATCGGCCAGCGCCGCCGCCATCCGCTCGGCATCGCGGCGCAGCGCGGCAAAGCGCGATTCCGCATCGAAGCCGGCGTTCATGTCGGCAACGCCGCTGCCGGCGGCGATGCCGGCAAGCGCCTGCTCCAGCGCATCCACGCCCGCGTCGGCCGGCAGGTCGGCCGGCAGAAAGGCCACCACATTCAGCCCCAGCAGCAACCCCGCCGCATCGCGATCGGCATCGCGCGCCAACAGGATGACGGGAACACCAGCCAGCCGCGGCCCGGCCAACACATCGGCCAGCTCGGCAGACGCCAGCGCCGCATCCAGAACCACGATATCGGGCAGCGCCAGCGCCAGCGCGGCAAGCGGATCGGCTGCGGCCACCTCGAAGCGGAAGGCACCGCTCAAAGGCCGGGTTGCGGATTGCGGCAAATCCACCCCGCACAGCAGCACCCGCCGTGCCTCCCGGTTCACAACATCCATTTCGGTTCCAGCATAGTCGGCCATTCTGCCTATCCTTAACCCTTGGAAAAGCGTGAATTTCTCTGGCATTCCCAGCAAGCTGGCCCGCTCCGCCGCTGCTGTTCCCGCCAGAGCGGCAGCGATTCGCCTGAAGCCTAAGCCCCGGTAACGCTATCCTGCCGCCGACCTTCCCCTTTGGATGCGCGACGCCGCGGCAAAGGTCAACGGCCTCCACATGCCACGCGCACCAAGCGTGACCTGTGCGCCGATGATCCGCCAGGGCAGACCGCACCGCCGGAGGAGCGGGCACGCCGGAGGAGCGTGCCCAAAGGGAGTGGTCAAAAAATGGGTGCGGGTCCAGTCGCAGGACACAAGTGCCATATGGGAGACATTCTCGCCGTCGAAGGCTCCATTCCGGGTGCAGGCCATGCCAGGCCGCACGCCCGCGCATCGGCCGATCTGGTCGGCCAAAGCGCGGCCATGCGGCACCTGCGCGCCACGGTCGCCCAGGTCGGGCCTTCGCCCGCCACCGTTCTGCTCACCGGCCCCACCGGCGTGGGCAAGGAAAATGTCGCCCGCGCCCTGCATGCCGCCTCGCCGCGCGGCGCCCGCCGGTTCGAAGCCATCAACTGCGGCGCCATCCCCGCCAACCTTGCCGAAAGCGAATTGTTCGGAGCCGAAGCCGGCGCCTACACCGGCGCGGCCAAGGCGCGCATCGGCAAGATCGAGGCCGCCCACGGCGGCACGCTGTTTCTGGACGAAATCGGTGAGCTGCCGGCAGAGTTGCAGGTGAAGCTGCTGCGCGTGCTGGAAACCCGCGAAGTGGAGCGCCTCGGCGGCAGCCGGCCGATCCCGGTCGATGTCCGCATCATCGCCGCCACCCATGTCGATCTCGAAGCCGCCGTCGCGGCAGGCCGCTTCCGCGCCGATCTTTATTGGCGGCTCGCCGTGCTGTGGATCGATATTCCGCCGCTTGCCGAGCGCGTGGCCGATATTCCCGCGCTCGTCGCCCACTTCGCCGAGGCGCACCGGCAGCGCATTGCCCTCACCCCTTGCGGCGAGGCCGCGCTCGCCGCGCACCGCTGGCCCGGCAATCTGCGCGAGCTGCGCAATTTCGTCGATCGCGCCCTTGCCCACGGCGAACGTTGCCTCGATGCCGCCACCGTCAGCCGCCTGCTCAGCCCCCGCCGCCGCCCGCCGTCCGATTGGCTGGCCGATCCGTGCCCGGCCGTCCAGCATCCGGCCGCCGCTGCGGGCCAGCGCGACCCGGCCCTGGCCGGCGCGGTGCCCACAGCGCAGCTGAAATCCCTGCTTGCCGAAGCCGAAGCCGCACTCATTGCCGATGCGCTGGCCGCCTCCAACGGCACCATCGCCCATTCCGCCCGCCTGCTCGGGCTGAAGCGCACCACGCTGGTGGAAAAAATGCGCCGCCTTGGCCTGAAAGCCGCCGCCAACGAGGCCGCCTGAGCCTCTTTTTCAAGCCTGTCCCGGCCGCTATGCTCCCGCGCATGGCCCAGGGAACGCATGATTTCACCCCCGATCCGCGCAACGCAAGCGTGCGCATCAACATCAACGGCAGGCTCGTCCCGCGCGCCGAAGCAGCCGTTTCCGTGTTCGATTCCGGCTTCCTGCTGGGCGATGGCGTGTGGGAAGGCCTGCGCGTCCATTCCGGCCGCATCGCCTTCCTCGATCAGCATCTCGATCGCCTGTGGGAAGGTGCGAAAGCCATTTTCATGGACATCGGCATCTCCCGCGCCGAACTGGAGCAGCGGCTGTACGAAACCATCGACGCCAACTTCATGGCAGACGGCTGCCACATCCGGCTGGTCGTCTCGCGCGGCGTGCGCGCAACGCCCTACCAGGACCCGCGCGTCGTCATTTCCCCCGCAACCATCGTCATCATTGCCGAGCACAAGGACCCGCTGCCGGCAACATTGGAGCGAGGCATCCGCCTGTTCACTGTGCATGTCCGCCGCGGCTACGCCGATGTGCAGGACCCGAAGCTCAATTCGCTCTCCAAGCTGAACTGCATCACCGCCTGCATCCAGGCCGCGCAAGCCGGCGCCGACGAGGCGCTGATGCTGGATCCCCATGGCTTCGTTGCCACCTGCAACTCCACCCATTTCTTCATAGTCCGAAACGGGGAAGTGTGGACATCAACCGGCGACTATTGCCTCGGCGGCATCACCCGCGCCAATGTGATTGCCCTTTGCCGCGCCAACGGCATCCCCGTGTTCGAGCGCAATTTTTCGCTCACCGATGTTTATGGCGCGCAGGAAGCCTTCGTCACCGGAACCTTCGCCGGTGTCGCGCCCGTCACCGCCATCGATGGCCGCAACCTGTCCGATGGACGCGGCTCGATGGTCGCCCGCCTGCAAACGCTCTACCGCGCGCACCTCGCGGCCGACTGTGCCGCCCGCAGCCGCCCATGACCGAAGCCATAGCGCCCATCCGGATCGCCATGTGGAGCGGCCCGCGCAATCTCAGCACCGCCATGATGCGCAGCTTCGGTGCCCGGCCCGACACCGCCGTCACCGATGAACCCTTTTATGGTGCCTATCTCGCGCAAAGCGGCGATCCCCAGCCAATGGCCGAACAGGTCATCGCCAGCATGGATTGCGACTGGCACAGCATCACCCGCACGCTCAGCGGCCCGGTGCCGGATGGCCGCCCGATCTGGTATCAGAAGCATATGGCGCATCACATGATCGGCCCGGTCGGCCTGGCTGACCTGCCCGATCACCGCCATGCCTTCCTGATCCGCGATCCCGCGCGGGTTGTCGCCAGCTATGCCGCCAAACGGATCGCCGTCCGCGCGGACCATTTGGGATATGCCCGCCAGCGCGCCGATTTCGATCGCGTGGCGGATTCATCGGGCTGCGCCCCGCCGCTGATAGACGCCGCCGATGTGCTGGCCGATCCGCAAGCCACCCTGTCGGCCCTGTGCCGCGCGCTCGGCATCCCGTGGACGCCCGCCATGCTGCACTGGCGCCCCGGCGCGCGCGCCAGCGACGGGATCTGGGCCGCCCACTGGTATGCCGGCGTTCAGGCCAGCAGCGGCTTCGGCCCGCCGGAAGGGCCGCCGCCCGCGCTCGACTCCGAAGCCGCCGCCATCGCTGAAGCATGCGGTGCCGATTATGCCTATCTGCGCGGCTGGAGGCTGCCATGCGCGCCGACATCCTAGCGGAGATGGGATGCAGGAAACCCCGCCAGACACGTTGAACCCGCGCTGAAACGGTGCTGAACCCTTGCCGTCGCCGCCGCCCGCTTCCATAGAGCCCGCGACGATTCTCCGCGCACCATTGCACGCGATTCCAGGGGGCTGCCATGAACATCCACGAATATCAGGCCAAAGAGCTGCTGGCGAAATGGGGTGTCCCCGTGCCCGCCGGCATCGCCGCCTTCTCGGTAGACGAAGCCGTTGCCGCCGCAAGCCAGCTTCCCGGCCCGCTTTATGTGGTGAAGGCGCAAATTCACGCCGGCGGCCGCGGCAAGGGCAAGTTCAAGGAGCTGCCGCCAGAGGCCAAGGGCGGTGTCCGCCTCGCCCGCTCGGCAGAGGATGTCCGCGCCGCCGCCGCCGACATGCTCGGCAACACGCTGGTCACCGTGCAAACCGGCGAAGCCGGCCGCCAGGTCAACCGGCTTTATGTTACCGATGGCGTTGATATCGCGAAAGAATTTTACCTTGCCTTTCTCGTGGATCGGGCATCAGGCCGGGTTGCCTGCGTCGTCTCCACCGAAGGCGGCATGGATATCGAAACCGTGGCGCACGACACCCCGGAAAAAATCCACACGCTCATCGTCGATCCGGCAACCGGCTGGCGCGCGCACCATGGCCGCAGCGTCGCCGCCGCGCTCGGCCTCTCCGGCGACCTCGCCAAACAGGCATCAAGCGTCTCGGAAAAGCTCTATGCCGCCTTCATCGGCACCGATGCCAGCCAGATCGAAATCAATCCCCTCGCCGTAACCGACGACGGCCAGCTGCTAGTTCTCGACGCCAAAGTCGGCTTCGATCCCAACGCCCTGCCGCGCCACCCCGACCTGATGCAATTGCGCGATCTGGCCGAGGAAGATCCCGCCGAAGTGGAAGCCTCAAAGCATGATCTCGCCTTCATCAAGCTGGATGGCAACATCGGCTGCCTGGTGAACGGCGCCGGCCTTGCGATGGCCACGATGGACATCATCAAGCTGAACGGTGCCGAACCCGCCAATTTCCTCGATGTCGGCGGCGGCGCCAGCAAGGAAAAGGTTACCGCCGCCTTCAAGCTCATCCTTGCCGACCCGGCGGTGAAGGGCATACTCGTCAACATTTTCGGCGGCATCATGCGCTGCGATATCATCGCCGAGGGCATCATCGCCGCGGCGAAGGAGGTGAACCTCGGCGTTCCCCTCGTGGTGCGCCTTGAGGGCACCAATGTCGATCTCGGCAAGGAGATCCTGGCAAACTCCGGCCTGCCGATCGTGTCCGCCAATGATCTGGGCGACGCCGCCCGCAAAATCGTCGCCGAAGTGAAAAAGGTCGCCTGATGTCCATCCTCGTAAACGCCGCCACCAAGGTCATCTGCCAGGGCTTCA
>JAIMJL010000129.1 GCA_020693225.1 Sandarakinorhabdus sp.
ACCCGATGCCGCGTGACGCCCGCTGACAGGGCGGTGGCCGGTACGAACGGCGATGCTGGCAAGTGGGTGAGCTTGCCCAGGCGCAGGTAGGCGATGGCGATGAAGTTGGCTGCAGTCCTGAAGCCGCGCGCGGCGCGCTTGGCCTGCTGCATCAGCCCGTTCATGGCCTCGACGAAGGCATTGCTGCGGTGATCCAGCATGCCGCGCACGACCGAGTCGAAGTGCGTCTTCAGCGTGGCGGCCAGACGCTTGAACGGTTCCAGGCGGCTGCGGCGAGCCCAGGACAGCCAGGCCTTCAGCTCGGCAGCGGCCAACTCGGCCTGGTTGTGGCTGCGGGCGTTGGCGAATACCTCGCGCAGCGCCATCTTCAAGCGCCAGGCACGCGCGGTCTTCAGGTTGGCGCGTTGCAGCCAGTGCATGGCCTCGGTCTGCGTGTTCGACCAGCCCGAGGGATTCCTGCGCATGCCCCACAGGATGGAGCGGCGCTGTTTGGTTGTCAGCTCGCCCAGCGCCTCCTCCACCCGTGCCTGCTCGGTCTGCCACTCCTGCTTGCGCACCTCGTCCATCGCCTCGCCGGCGAGCTTGACGACGTGGAACCGGTCATAGCTGACCAGTGCCTTGGGCAGGTAGGCTGCTGTGCCCTTGAGGTAGGCCGCACTCATGTCCATGCAGGCGTGGGCGATGGCTGTGGGCTCGCCGCCATGGTCCTGCAGGTCCTGGGCAAACGCCTGGATCGTCGTGTGCTCGCGCCCCTCGGTGCAGAACAGCAGCCGCTTGGCATCCAGGTCGTGCACCACGGTGACGTAGTCGTGCCCGCGGCGCAGGCTGGTCTCGTCGATGCCGACGATGCGCACCCGGCTCATGTCCTGCTTCTTGCGAGCCTCGGTCACGTAGTGCTCGATGCGGCGCCACAGCTGCTTGTCGCGCACCCGCAGATCCCGGGCCGCCTGGCGAACCGGCAGGTCCTTGCACATCGTCAGCGCCAATGCCTCGAACAGCAGCGTGAAGCCACTGCCCTCACGCGCCCACGGCACGCCCAGCTGCGTGGTCTTGCCACAGGCCGTGCATCCCACGCGCGGCACATCGGCGTGCAGCCACGCCTCGTACTGGAAAAAGTCCAGGTGCCGCCACGAGCGCTGAAGTCGGTCATGCACCTTCTGCGAAGCCGCACCGCATGCCGGGCAGGCCAGCAGCGGCTGCTTGCACTCGACATCGAAGTCGATGCGGTGCTTGGCGGTGTCAAGCCGCACATCGCGCACCGCCCAAGGTGCCTGAAGTCCCAACGCGCTGGTGAACAGCGCTTCAATTCCAACGCTCAAATCCGTGCTCCTGGCAGCCGCCCCGTGGACATGTGGACAGGCTCAAAGGCAGCCTGCCCACATGCCCACCGGGCTCGACGACGACCAGCGATTCTGACTGTTGGGTTCCACACGAAACGACGAGGGGCCCATACCGTCGTCGCCCGGTTAGCTCCAA
>JAIMJL010000014.1 GCA_020693225.1 Sandarakinorhabdus sp.
GGCTGCGAGATACAGCGTGTGCAGGGCAATCACCACCATGCTCACCATATCTTCCCAGTAGAAGGGCTCGGCGAACAGCCATTTGCCGAACACCACCTTCTCCCAGATCGAGCCGGTGACCATGATGGTATAAAGTGTGAAGGTTTTCAGGATGATGGAGGCGGTTGCCAAGCCTTCACCCTCGCCGGTGCGCAGATAGCGGATAACGAGGATGGCGCTGGCGATTGCAATGAACACCTGGATCGGTGCCAGGATGCCCTGCACCAGGGTCCAGCGGGTGGCATCGCGGCGGACGCGCTGCTCGGGCGTGTATAGCGGCTTGCGCCCGGCGCTGCGGGGCGTGCCTTCTGTGCCGTGTTGCGTCCGATGGCCCAAAATCGTCTCTCCCGGGGCGTTCCCTCGCGCCCTTGTCCCTGTCTTGTCTCCGGCAAACCTATGACCGAATGTGGCGAACTGTCAAACATTCTTGTCGTCAAGTTGGCTTGACACTTTTTTGACCCTGACCCGATTGCCATGCTGTCAGAATGGGGTTAGCTTCTGGTCCGCTTCGCTGTGGGAGCAGTGGGGGAATTTGCATGGCCTTGGTGGCTGCTTTCAGAACTCGGCAGCCAGGACAAAGCCGGACACGCGAGGCCAGGAGAGCCGGAATGCTGGGGATGGGGACTTCGGGTGGCAAAGGCGGAATGGCCGAAAGCAGGATGATCGGTGGCGAGCCGACGCCGGCTTGCCTTGTGCAGATGGTGGAGGGCGAGATCATTCCGCGCCTGCTGCTGGCGCATCGCCAGCACGCCAACGGCAATTGCCGGGTGGCCGCGGAGGCTGCGAAATCGCTGGATGTGCCGCATTTTGCCGCGCAGGCGCTGGAGCAGGAGGCCTTTGCCCTGCTGGCGCTGGTGGAAAGCGAGCTGGCGCGCGGCGCCGATATCGAATCGCTGTTTCTGGATCTGGTGGCACCGGCTGCGCGCCAGCTCGGGCTGTGGTGGGAACAGGATGCCTGCGATTTCGTGGATGTGACCATGGGGCTTTGGCGGCTGCAGGAAGTGGTGCACGAGATTTCCGCGCGCATTCCCGGCGTTGCCGAAGGGATTGGCGGCGAGCGCCGCGCCTTCTTTGCCGCGCCGCCTGGCAGCCAGCATGGCTTTGGAACCTTGATGGTTGAGGAATTTTTCCGCCGGTCCGGCTGGTCCACCTGGGGCGGCCAGTTTGCCACCCGGCAGGACATGGAAGCGCAGGTTGGCAGCCGCTGGTTTGATATCATCGGGCTGACCATCAGCACGCAATCCGAACTGGAGGCCCTGCCCGCATTGATTGCGGCCCTGAAAGCGGCATCGCGCAATCGCGCGGTGTTCGTGATGGTGGGCGGATGGGTGTTCAACCAGGCGCCGGCGCTGGCGGCGGAGGTGGGTGCGGATTGCACGGCGGCGGATGCGCGCGCGGCGGTGGCGGCAGCAGACAGGCTGGTGGCGGACCGTGGTGCTGCCCACCGCGCCGCCCCCCGCGCTGCGCGCGCCTAGCGCCATCGCTTTCGCCAGTCTGCACCCCGTGGACTCACTCCCCCTTCCCGGGCCTTCCCCCTTTCACAACCCGCAGGAATCCCTGCGCGGTCTGGATGGCGGAGCGACGGCGCGAATCCTTGCGGCATCGGGCGATGTCACGCTGGTGCTGGATCGCGCCGGCATCATCCGCGATGTGGCGGTGGGCAGTGCCGATTTGGGGCAGACACCCTTCAACGAGTGGCTGAATCGTCGCTGGGCTGAAACCGTTGCGCCCGACAGCCAGGCCAAGGTGGCGGAAATGCTGCACGATGCCAGCCTGGGCGAGCAGCCGCGCTGGCGACAGGTAAACCATGATTCCGCGGCCGGGCAGGTCCCGATTCGGTATCTGGCGATGGAAGCCGGGCGCGACGGCCATGTGGTGGCGGTTGGCCGCGACATGCGTGCGGCGGCGGCGTTGCAGCACCGGCTGTTGCAGGCGCAACAATCGATGGAGCGGGATTATATCCGGCTGCGGCAGGCGGAGTCGCGCTATCGCCTGCTGTTTGATGTTTCGTCCGAGCCGGTGATTATCGTGGATACGGCCACGCGCCGGATCAGCAACGCCAATCCTGCCGCGCTGGCGCTTGTGGGCCATGCGGAGGGCGAATCAGCGCTGGCGGGCCAGCCCTTTACCGGCCTGATTGCGCCTGCGGATCGCGATGCCGCGCTTGCCATGATGGGAGCCGTGGCAACCGCCGAACAGGTTGATCCGGTGCCGTTGGCGCTGGCGCATGATGGCCGCGAATGCCTTGTTTCGGCGACCTTGTTCCGGCAGGATCGTGGTGCGCATCTGCTAGTGCGGTTGCTGGCGGCAGACCGTTCGCAGACGGCGGAAACCGACGACCGGCGGCTGGTCGAAGTGGTGGAGCGCATGCCCGATGCCTTTGTGATGGCCGACGGCAATCTGGCGATCCTGGCGAAGAACATGGCCTTTCTGGACCTGACCCACCAGCCGCGGCGCGAGGATGTGCGGGGTGCGCCGCTGTCCCGCTATCTTGGCCGGCCGGGAATCGATTTCAACCTGCTGGTCAGCCAGCTGCGCGAGCATGGCCTGGTGCGCAACTTTGCCACCGTGCTGCGCGACCGGTCTGGCGTGGAAGAGGATGTCGAGGTTTCGGCGGTTGCCGTTCCGGGGCCCGGCGACTTGAGCTTTGGCTTCAGCATCCGGCCGGTTGCCCGTCGGCTTGCTGCCGAGCCGGAGGCCGCGCGGGCGATCCCGCGTTCGGTGGAGCAGCTGACCGAGCTGGTCGGGCGTGTATCGCTGAAGGAAATCGTGCGCGAATCGACCGATCTGATCGAGCGGCTGTGCATCGAGGCGGCGCTGACCTTTACGGCCAACAACCGGGCGTCTGCCGCCGAAATCCTGGGGCTGAGCCGGCAGAGCCTCTATTCCAAACTGCACCGACACGGCATGGGCAATCTGGCCACCGAAGTAGATTGAGCTGCGACAGCCCGCCGCATCCAACAGGATGTGTCAATCTTTGTTGACGCCCTCTTGTGTCAAGGTTAGCGTACAGGAATGAGCCAAGCGACCGATCTGGGGCAGCTGCACCGCAAACCGTCGCCTGCCGCCGTGCTCGAACTGCTGAAGCCGATTACCTGGTTTCCGCCGATGTGGGCATTCATGTGCGGCGTGGTGTCTTCCGGCGTGTCGTTGCAGGAACGCTGGCCGTTTCTATTGGCGGGCATCGTGCTGACCGGGCCGCTGGTGTGCGGCACCAGCCAGGCGGTGAATGATTGGTATGATCGGCATGTCGATGCCATCAACGAGCCGAATCGGCCGATTCCGTCGGGGCGGATTCCCGGCCGCTGGGGCTTGTGGATCGCCTGCATCGGCTCGCTGCTGTCGCTGGGGGTGGCGGCGCTGATTGGCTGGTGGGTGTTTCTGGCAACCATCGTGGGGGTGATTTTTGCCTGGGCCTATAGCGCGCCGCCGCTGCGGCTGAAGCAGAGCGGCTGGGCGGGGCCGCTGTCGGTTGCCTTCACCTATGAGGGGCTGACCTGGTTTACCGGTGCTGCCGTGATGGTCGGTGCCCTGCCCTCCACACCGATCCTGCTGCTGGTGCTGCTCTATTCGGCAGGGGCCTTCGGCATCATGACCTTGAACGATTTCAAGGCGGTGGAAGGCGACAAGCAGATGGGAATCGCCTCGCTTCCGGTGACGCTGGGGGTTCGCCCGGCGGCCATCCTGGCCTGCGTGGTGATGGCGGTGCCGCAGGCGATCGTGGTCGCTTTGCTGCTGCAATGGGAGCGGCCGCTGGCTGCCGCCGGGGTTGCCGCCGTGCTGCTGGGCCAGTGTGCGCTGATGACCCGGCTGTTGAAGGATCCGCGCAAACATGCGCCCTGGTACAACGCCACCGGGACCACGCTTTATGTGCTGGGCATGCTGATGGCGGCTATTGGCGTGCGCGCGCTGGCGCCGGTGGGAGGATTGATCCAATGAACCTGTCTGCCATGAACGCACCCGCGCCGCTTGGCTGGCTTGGCATTGCCCGGCTGGGGTTGGTGCAGAGCGCGCTGGGGGCCAATGTGATGCTGGCCACCTCGCTTCTGAACCGGGTGATGGTGGTGGAATATGCGCTGGCGGCGGCCATTCCCGCCGGTCTTGTGGGCTGGCACTATGCCGTGCAGCTTAGCCGGCCCTTGTGGGGGCATGGATCGGACCGCGGCAACCGCCGCACACCCTGGATCATCGGCGGCATGGGATTTCTGGCGCTGGGCGGCATCCTCGCCACCAACGCCACGCTGTTTGCCCCCAGCTCGCCAATCGGGGCGCTTCTGGTGGCGATGCTGGCTTATGCGATGATCGGCGCCGGGGTTGGCGCATCGGGCACCTCCTTGCTGGCACTGCTCGCGACCCGCACCACGCCCGCCCGCCGCCCGGCGGCGGCGGCACTGACCTGGATCATGATGATCTTCGGCATCGTGGTGACGGCCGGCGTTGCGGGGAGCCTGCTCGATCCCTTCTCGCCGCAGCGGCTGGCGCTGGTGGCGGGCGGGGTTTCGCTGGCGGCTTTTCTGGTGACGTTGATTGCGGTGGCCGGGGTGGAGGGAGAGTCGGTGCGCGCGACGGAGCCGGCCGAGGACCGCGCGCCGTTCGGCGTGGTGATCCGGGAAATCTGGGCCGATCCCGCAGCACGGCGTTTCACGGTGTTCGTGTTTGTCGCCATGCTGGCCTATTCAATGCAGGACATGATCCTTGAGCCGTTTGCCGGCCTGGTGTTCGAGATGACGCCGGGGCAATCGACCTCGCTGTCTTCGGTGCAGCACATGGGGGTGTTGCTGGGGATGATCCTGGTAGGCGTGGGCGGAGCGGTGTTTGCCGGGCAAGGCCGGGCGCGCATGCGGATGTGGGTGGTGGGCGGCTGCCTGGGTTCGGCGGGTGCGCTGGGCCTTTTGAGTGCCGCCGCGATGGCCGGGCCGGGCTGGCCGCTGCGTGAAACGGTGTTTGTGCTGGGCTTTGCCAATGGCGTGTTTGCGGTCTCCGCAATCGGCGCGATGATGGATCTGGCCGGTGCCGGCGTTCCGGGCCGCGAAGGCATTCGCATGGGGCTTTGGGGGGCGGCGCAAGCGATTGCCTTCGGGCTTGGCGGTTTCCTGGGCGCGGTGGGATCGGATATCGGGAGGGCGGCCTTTGGCGATGATGGCCGCGCCTTTTCCGCCGTGTTCACCGTGGAAGCCGGGCTGTTTCTGGTGGCGGCGATGATCGCCGCGCGCATTGCTGTGACCGAATCTTCCCACATCAACCTTCACAGAGGGGCAACCGCATGACCGAGACTTTCGATGCCGTCGTCGTGGGCGGAGGCCCATCCGGCGCGACCGCAGCCACCGATCTGGCCCAGGCCGGGCACAAGGTTTTGTTGCTGGATCGGGCCGGGCGCATCAAGCCGTGCGGCGGTGCCATTCCGCCGCGACTGATCAAGGATTTCGATATTCCGCTCGGCCTGTTGTGCGCGCGCGCCACGTCGGCGCGGATGATTGCGCCATCGGACACCCATGTGGACATGCCAGTGGGCAAGGGCTTTGTCGGGATGGTGGATCGCGACGTGTTCGATGAGTGGCTGCGCGACCGGGCGGAGAAAAGCGGTGCCGAGCGCCGCGCCGGAACCTATGAAGCCATCGAACGCGATGCCGATGGCACGGCGATCATCGCCTATCGGCCCAAGGGCGCGGCGCGCGGTTCCGAGCCGGTTCGGGTGCGCGCGAAAGTGGTAATCGGCTGCGATGGTGCGCGATCCGGCGTGGCGCGCGCGGCATTGCCCGATGCCGAGCGGGTGCCGTTTGTTGCCGCCTATCACGAGGTGGTGGAATCGCCGCCGGAAGGGTTCAATGGCTTTGATGGCGGGCGCTGCGATGTCTTCTATCAAGGCAAGCTGTCGCCGGATTTCTATGCCTGGGTGTTTCCGCATGGTGGCAAGACCAGCATTGGCGTTGGCAGCGCGAAAAAGGGCTTTGCGCTGCGCGAGGCGGTGGCCCAGCTGCGCGAGCAGACCGGGCTGGACGCCTGCGAGACCGTTCGCGTGGAAGGTGCGCCGATCCCGTTGAAACCGCTGAAGAAGTGGGACAATGGCCGTGATGTGGTGGTGGCGGGCGACGCCGCCGGCGTGGTTGCGCCGGCGTCTGGCGAAGGCATTTATTATGCCATGACGGCCGGCCGTCTGGCCGCCGACGCGGCGAGCGCGTTCCTGAAGACAGGCGATGCGCGGCTGCTGGCCACGGCGCGCAAGCGGTTCATGAAGGACCACGGGCGGGTGTTCATGATCCTCGGAATCATGCAATATTTCTGGTATTCCAGCGACAAGCGGCGGGAACGTTTCGTGAAGATCTGCCAGGACAAGGATGTGCAGCAGCTCACCTGGGACGCCTATATGAACAAGGAACTGGTGCGCGCCAAGCCGATGGCACACGTGAAAATCTTCTTCAAGGATCTGGGGCATTTGTTCGGCATCGGCTCGGTCGCACCGAAACCCGAATGACCGCCAGCCGGTCCTGGCTGCTGCCGGCGGTGGTCGCCGCCCTGTCGGCGATGCTGGTGGCCGGCATCGGAGCCACCTTGACCGATCTTGGCCCCTGGTATCGCAGCTTGCAGCAGCCATCCTGGAACCCGCCGGATGCGGTTTTCCCGATTGCCTGGACCACCATATTTTCGCTTGCGGCGATCGCCGGGGTGGAAGCCTGGCGCAAGATCGAGCGCCGCTCCACCGCCGAATGGATGGTGGGTCTGTTTGCGCTGAACGGCTTTCTCAATGTCACCTGGAGCCTGATTTTCTTCCGCTTGCAGCGGCCGGACTGGGCGCTGGTGGCGGTGGGCGCGCTGTGGCTTTCGATCCTGGTGCTGATCATCTACTGCGGTCGCCACTCGTGGCTCGCCGGCCTGCTGCTGGTGCCCTATCTTGTGTGGGTGAGCATTGCCGCTGCGCTGAATGTCGCTGTGGTCGAGCTTAACGCGCCTTTTCGCTGAATGGAGGCATTTTTCGCCTCCGGGCGCGCCATCGATTTGGTGCTGGCCGTGATGCTGATCGAGATGCTGCTGCTGTGGCGGCGGCGGCGGAGCGATCCGCTTTCCATCCTGCTGGCGGTGCTGCCCGGCATGCTGATCCTGCTGGCGCTGCGCTTTGCCATCACTGGCGCACCCTGGCCGGTGATTGCCGGGTTGCTGCTGGCTTCCTGGCCAGTGCATCTGGCGGATATCCGCCGCCGCCGCTGGTAGTGGCATGAAACCGGCAGGAGAATGAAAAACGCCGCCCCGGACAAGCCCGGAGCGGCGCATTTTCTGCCCGATGAAGGCGCAGACGATCAGATTTCGCCGTTGACCTTCAGATAGGCAATCAGATCGGCGCGCTTTTGCGGATCGGGGATGCCGGCAAAGGCCATCTTGGTGCCCGGGATCCGGGCGCGCGGATTCTTCAGATATGTGAAGAGTTCTTCTTCCGTCCAGACGATGCCGCTGTTCTTGTTGGCATCGGAATAGCTGTAGCCCGCAACCTGGCCGGCCGTCTTGCCAATCTTGCTGTACAGCGACGGGCCAACCTTGTTTTCGCCTTCCTTCAGCGAATGGCAGGCCATGCATTGCAGGAACACAGCCTTGCCGTTGGCGGCGTTGCCGGTGAAATCGGCAAAGTTTTCCGACGCGACAGCCGGGGTGGTGTTGCCAGCGGCAACCGGGGCATCGGCTGCGGGTGCTGCCGGAGCGGCTGCTTCCGGTGCGGGTGCAGCTGCTTCTGCCGTTACCGATGTATCGGTGGCGGGTGCTTCAGCCGCCTTGTCAGCCGAGCCGGATTGGCCACAGCCTGCAACCAGCGCGAGGGCTGCAACGCAGCCCAGGATCCGCGCGAACGAACCTTGAGTCATTCTGTTCTCCTCCACGCACGAAATCCCGTGCCGGAGGGCCTTATAGACCCTCAAACGGGCGCTGCAATATAGCGTTTTTGCAGGCCCCACTGGCATATCGTCGCGCGGCGGCCATGGCCGTGGTTGTGCCGCAGGTTCTTCCGCGCGATAGATTGGGACCATGCAGGGCGACGACGCGCAAGTGCGGGAATATTGGATCGATCGCGGTGGCACCTTCACCGACATCATATGCCTGCACGCCGACGGCAGTATCCGCACCGCCAAGCTGCTGAGCCATGATCCGGGGCGCGCGGAAGATGCCGCCGTTGCCGGGATTCGCCTGCTGCATGGCGATTCGGACGCGCCGATCCTGGTGAAGATGGGCACCACGGTTGCCACCAATGCGCTGCTGGAGCGCCGCGGCGCGCGGGTGCTGCTGGCAATCACCCGCGGCTTTCGCGATGCGCTGACGATCGGATACCAGGCGCGGCCGGACATTTTCGCGCGGCAGATCGTGCTGCCGGACCAGCTGGCCGAGCAGGTGATGGAAATCGACGAGCGGGTTGCCGCCGATGGCAGCATCCTGACCGCCTTCGATCCGGCGACCGCGCGCGACAGCTTGCGCGCGGCATATGATTCCGGAATTCGGGCGATCGCCATCTGCCTGCTGCACGGCTATCGCTTTCCGGCGCACGAGCATGCGCTTGCGGCGCTGGCGCGGGCGATCGGCTTTACACAGGTTTCGGTGAGCCATGAGGTTTCGCCACTGATCAAGCTGATCGGCCGGGGCGATACCACGGTGGCTGACGCTTATCTCTCGCCGATCCTTTCCACCTATGTGGCGGCGATCGAGGCGGCGCTTGGCCCGGAGGCGCGGGTGATGTTCATGCAATCCAGCGGCGGATTGACTTCGGCCGGGCAGTTTCGCGGCAAGGATGCGGTGCTCTCTGGCCCGGCGGGCGGCATTGTCGGCATGGCGCGGACAGCAGCGCAGGCCGGGCGTCACCGGCTGATCGGCTTCGATATGGGCGGCACCTCCACCGATGTGTCGCACATGGCCGGGCATTTCGAGCGCAGCTATGAAACCTTGGTGGCGGGCGTGCGCATCCGGGCGCCGATGCTGGACATCCACACGGTGGCGGCGGGAGGCGGCTCCATCTGCCGCTTTGCCGATGGCCGGCTGCAGGTGGGGCCGGCGTCTGCCGGGGCGCTGCCTGGCCCTGCCTGCTATCGCCGGGGCGGCCCGCCGACGCTGACCGATTGCAATGTGGTGCTGGGGAAAATCCAGCCGCAGCATTTTCCGTGCCTGTTCGGAGCGCAGGGGGATGCGCCGATTTCGCCTGCCGCATCGCGCGCGGCCTTGCAGCCGCTGGCGGATGCGGCGGGCTATGACAGCGTTGAACGACTGGCCGAAGGGCTGGTGGAGATTGCCAACGCGCATATGGCGCACGCCATCCGGCGCATTTCCATCCAGCGCGGGCATGACGGTGCCACCCACAGCCTGGTGGCGTTTGGCGGCGCGGGCGGTCAGCATGCCTGCCATGTGGCCGATGCGCTGGGGATCCCGGCGATCCTGATCCATCCTCAGGCCGGCTTGCTCTCGGCGCTGGGCATGGGGCTGGCGGATTTGTCGGCGACGCGCGAGCGCACTGTTGCCCTGCCCTTCGACGAGCGGCTGGATGCCGCGGCCAGCGCACTTGCGGATGCGCTTATTGGCGATGCCCGGCAGGCCCTGCTGGCGCAAGGCCTGCCGATGACCGGAGTGGTCGTGCAGCTGCGCGCGCATGTGCGCTATGCCGGTTCCGACACCGCGCTGGAATTGCCCTTTGCCGGGTCTGATGCGATGCGTGCGGCCTTTGCGCTGGCGCACCGGGCGCGCTTTGGTTTTGTTACTCCGGAAGCACCGCTGGTGCTGGAGATGCTGAGCGCCGAGGCGATCGGCACGCCGCCCGGCGCACATTGGCAGCCGGCACAGCTGGCAGCGCAGAAGGGTGCGCCGGTGCCGGTTGAAACGGTGACCGCCTATCTGGCCGGAGCGAGGGTGCCGACGCCGGTGTTCCGGCGCGAGACGCTGGGCGCCGGGGCGCAGATCGCCGGTCCGGCGATCATCGCCGATGCCAGCGCCACCACGGTGGTCGAGCCGGGCTGGGCGGCGCGGGTGGATGCTGTCGGCAATCTGCTGCTGCGCCGCGTGCGCCCGCACTCGGTGCAGCGGGCGGCCGGAGCGCAGGTCGATCCGGTGCGGCTGGAGCTGTTCAACGCCTTGTTCATGGGGGTTGCCACCGAAATGGGGCTGGCGCTGCAATTGAGCGCGCGTTCGGTGAACATGAAGGAACGGCTGGATTTTTCCTGCGCGCTGTTTGACGCAGACGGCGGCCTGGTGGCCAATGCGCCGCATATCCCGGTGCATCTGGGATCGATGGGAGACAGCATCAAGACGGTGATCGCCGCCCGCATGGCAGACGGGCGCGGCATGCTTGATGGCGATGTGTATGTGTTGAATGCGCCGTGGAGCGGTGGCACGCATTTGCCCGATATCACGGTGATCAAGCCGGTGTTTCTGGATGGCGAGGGGGCGCCGGCCTTCTTTGTGGCAGCGCGCGGCCACCATGCCGATGTGGGCGGCATCACGCCCGGATCGATGCCGCCGAACAGCCGCAACATTGCCGAGGAAGGCGTGCTGCTGGACAATGTGCTGCTGGTGGATGCGGGGCGGTTTCTGGAAGCGGATATCCGCGCCCGGCTGGCGCAGGGGCCGCATCCGGCGCGCAATATCGATCAGAATATCGGCGATCTGGTGGCGCAGATTGCGGCCTGCCAGCGTGGCGCCGATGCGCTGGGAGAGGCTGCCGCCGCGCATGGGCGCGATACGCTTGCGGCCTATATGCAGCATGTGCAGGACAATGCCGCCGAGGCGGTTGCGCGGCTGATCCCCACGCTGAAAGGCGGCGCTTTCACCTGCGAGATGGACGATGGCGCGCGCATCGAGGTGGCGATCATGGTGGACCGGGAGGCGCGCCGCCTGACGGTGGATTTCAGCGGCAGCAGCGCGCAGCAGGCGAGCAATTTCAATGCGCCGGCGTCGGTGTGTCGTGCGGCCCTGCTGTATGTGTTGCGGACGCTGGTGGACAGCCCGATCCCGCTGAACGACGGTTGCCTGCGGGCTGTTACCCTAAACATCCCGACGCCTTCGATGCTGGCACCGCAGCCGCCGGCCGCGGTGGTGGCCGGGAATGTGGAAACCAGCCAGGCCATTGCCGATGCGCTTTATGGGGCATTCGGCGCGATGGCGGCGGCGCAGGGCACGATGAACAATCTGACCTTCGGCAACGCGACGCACCAATATTATGAGACCATCGGCGGCGGATCGGGCGCCGGGCCGGGGTTTGCCGGGACTTCGGCGGTGCAGACGCACATGACCAACAGCCGGCTGACCGATCCGGAAATCCTGGAAACGCGCTTTCCGGTGCTGCTGGAGAGTTTTGCGATCCGGCGCGGTAGCGGCGGCGCGGGGGAATGGCGCGGCGGCGACGGCACCGAGCGAATCCTTATGTTTCGCGAGCCGATGTCGGTGTCCATCCTTTCCAACCGCCGCCGGGTGCCGCCGTTTGGCCTGGCCGGGGGCGGCAGCGGCGCTTTGGGGGAGAATGATATCCTGCGCGCCGACGGCACGGTGGAGCGACTGGGCGCGACCGCAACCGCCGACATGCAGCCGGGCGATGGCATCCGCATCCGCACCCCCGGCGGTGGCGGCTATGGCAGGGCGGGCTGAGCGGCGAGGATGGCAAAGCCGAGCGGCGGAAGCAGCAGTGCATCCGCCGTTTGCACGGCTGCATGTGAAGTGTGCAGCATTTCGGCCGGCGGGATGGAAACCGTGCAGGCGGCGCGGCCCATATTGAACAGGCACAGGATCGCGCCGTTTCCGCGCGTGAAGGCAAGGCAATCTGCGGGCGCATCCAGGAAAGCGATGTCGCCGGTTCGCAAGGCGATGGTCTTTTGCCGCAAGGCGAGCGCCGCGCGACAGGCGTGCAGCACGGACGCTTCGACGGTCTCCTGCGCATCCACGGCCCGTGCGCGATGCGCTTCCGGCACCGGCAGCCAGGGCCTGCCTTGGGAGAAGCCGGCGTTTGTGGCCTGTGCCTCCCCATGTGCTTCCCAGGGCATCGGCGTGCGGGCGCCATCGCGGCCCTTGAAGGCGGGCCAGAAACGGATGCCATAGGGATCGCGCAGATCCTCGAACGCCAGCTCTGCCTCCGGCAGGCCCAGTTCATCGCCCTGATACAGGCAGATGGCTCCGGGCAAGGCTGCCAGCAGCGCGATGGCGAGCTTGGCCAACGCATCAGGCGGATCGTCCGGCATGCCCCAGCGCGACACGTGCCGCATCACATCATGGTTGGAAAAGGCCCAGCAAACCTTGCCGCCGGTTGCCGCCTCGCCGAACGCGGCAAACACCTTGCGGATGTGCGGAGACGAAAATTGCGGGCCGAACAGGTCGAAGGTGTAGCAGGCGTGCAGCCGAGCATTTCCCAAGGTGTAGTGCCGCACCGTGTCCGGCGAGCGGTCGCCGTCGCCGACTTCACCGATCGCGATGCGGCCGGGGTAGCGTTCCAGCAGCGCCCGCACCCTTTGCAGAAAGCCCACCACCTCGGGCCGGGATTTGTCGAAGCGATGGTCTTGCAAGCCATAGGGGTTGGTTTCGGGAACATCGGCGGCACCGGTTGGCGCGATGGCCGGATTGTTGCGCAGCATGGCATCGTGAAACATGTGATTGACCGCATCCAGCCGGAAGCCGTCTACCCCCTTGTCCAGCCAGAAGCGCATGACATCGAGCATGGCATCCTGCACGGCGGGGCAGTGAAAATTGAGCTGCGGCTGCTGGCGCAGGAAGCTGTGCATATAATATTGCCGGCGCACGCCGTCCCATTCCCAGGCCGGGCCGCCGAACACCGAAAGCCAGTTGTTCGGCGCGGTGCCATCGGGCTTCGGATCGGCCCAGACATACCAGTCGGCGCGGGCGTTGCTGCGGCTGGCCCGGCTTTCGATGAACCAGGGGTGCTGGTCTGACGAGTGCGAGGTGAGTTGATCGATGAGGATTTTCAGGCCCAGCCGGTGCGCTTCGGCCAGCAGCGCCTCGAAATCCGCCATGCTGCCGAACAGCGGATCGACGGCGCAGAAATCGGCGACATCATAGCCCATGTCGGCCATCGGCGAGGCGAAGAAGGGCGAAATCCAGACCGCATCCACCCCGAGCGAGGCGATATGCGAAAGCCGCCGGGTGATGCCGGGCAGGTCCCCCACGCCATCTGCGTCGCTGTCTTGAAAGGAGCGCGGATAGACCTGGTAAATCACCGCACCTTGCCGCCAATCGATCATCCTGCCTCCGAAACAACCTGCACCGAGCGGGCGGCCACGCTGTGGCGGCGGCCATCGGGGCAGACAAAATCCACCCCATGCCGAAGCCGGTTGAAGGCGATGGCCAGCGGCTCGAAACCTTCTGGATGCAGGTGCATCAGCATCGCATCTGCCTGCTGCCAATCCTGCGGCGCGAGCGGCATGCCATCGGGCGCCAGCCAGCTGACATCGCTTTCGGCCAGGAATTGCGTTCCGCCCAGTGCGCCCTGTCCTGCCCGCAGGGCCGCCAGCTGCGCGACGAAATCCTCCAGTGCCGTGTCGCGCCCGGCCCAATCCAGCCAGGTCAGGCCATTGTCTTGCGCGTAGGCATTGTTGTTGCCGCGCTGGCTGCGCCCGAACTCGTCTCCGGCGGTGAGCAACAGGGTGCCGCGCGAGGCAAACAGCGTGGCCAGCAGGGCGCGCACATCGCGGCCACGCGCGGCTTGCACGGCGGGATCGTCGCTCGCCCCTTCCACGCCATTGTTCCACGATAGATTCTCGCCGTGCCCGTCGCGATTCTGCTCGCCGTTGGCGAGATTGTGCCGCTGTTCGTGCGCCACCAGATCGGCGAGCGTGAAGCCATCGTGCGCAGCGAGGAAATTGACCGTGCGGCTGTGCGCGCCCGCAAACAGGTCTGACGATCCGGCCAGCCGGGTGGCAAGCGGGCCCATCGCCCCGGCATCGCCGCGCCAGAAGCGCCGCACATCATCACGATAGCGATCGTTCCACTCCAGCCAGTTTTCCGGAAACTGCCCCAGCCGATAGCCGCCCGGGCCGATGTCCCACGGCTCGGCAATCATCACCCGGTCTGCCAGCCAAGGATCGGCTGCCAGCTCGCGCAGCAATGCGGACTGCGGATCGAAGCCTGCGACCGTCCGCCCCAGAATGGGCGCCAGATCGAAGCGGAACCCGTCTACTCCGGCGGCCTGCACGAAATGGCGCAAACTGTCGCGGATCATCTGGCGCACCATCGGATGATCGCAGGCGATGGTGTTGCCGCAGCCGCTGTCGTTGACCAGCGCGCCGTCGGCGTGCCGATAGATGTGCCGCGCCGCCAGCCCGCGCAGCGAAAGCGTTGGGCCGAGCGCGTCGCTTTCGCCGCTGTGATTGAAAACCACATCGAGAATCACCCCGATGCCGGCTGCGTGCAGCGCCTGCACCGCCGCGCGCAGATCCGCGATCCCGCCCGGCGCGAGGCGCGGATCGAGCGCCATGAAGGTGACCGGGTTATAGCCCCAGCCATTGTGCAACCCGAGCGGGACCAGATGCCGCTCATCGATCCAGGCGACGATCGGCATCAGCTCGACGGCGCTCACCCGCAGCTTCTGCAGGTGCGCGATCACCGCAGGCTGGGCCAGCGCCCGCAAGGTGCCGCGCAGCGGCGGGGGCACATCCGGATGCTGCGTCGTGAAGGCCTTGACCGGCAGTTCGTAGATCAGGCCGCCGGGGCGAAACCGAGGCGCTGCGCGCGCCGGGGGATCGGGCAAATCCACCACCACGGAGCGCGGCACGAGATCGGCGGTATCGACGCCGAAGGTCGCGAGCCGGGAATCCATGGCATAGGCGCGATCGATGGCCAGCGCATAGGGATCGACCAGCAGCTTGGCCGGATCGAACCACAGCCCTTGGTCTGGCGCGTAGCAGCCGTGGGCGCGGAAGCCATAGTGCGCGCCCGGCCCGACACCATCGGCAAAGCCGCGATGCACGCCGTCTGTGCCCTTTTGCAGCGAAAGCCGCTGTTCGGTTGGCGCGAGCAGCGCCAGCTCCACCCGATCGGCATCGGGCGCCCAGACGGCGAATTCGGTGCCCCCGGCCTTGGGCACCGCCCCGAATTGGTTCACCCGCGCGCCGCCAGAACGCTGCGATAGAGGGCGGCATAGCGCGCGGCGCTGCGCCCCCAGGAGAAATCGGCCCGCATTCCGGCGCGCTGCATGGCGCGCCAGGAGTCGGCATCGGCATGGAGATCAACCGCCCGTTGCAGCACGGCGCGCAGGCTTTGCGCATTGACCAGATCGAACAGCAGCCCGGTTGCCACGCCGGCGGCCACGGCCGCCTCGTTGGCATCGATCACCGTGTCGGCCAGCCCGCCCGTGCGTGCAACCACCGGCACGCAGCCATAGCGCAGGCCGTACATTTGCGTCAGCCCGCACGGCTCGGTGCGCGAGGGCACGAGAATGGCATCGGCGCCGGCCTGCAGCTGGTGCGACACCGCTTCGTCATAGCCGATGCGCACACCAATCCGGCCGGGGTGGCGGGCGGCGGCGGCGAGCATCGCGCCCTCTATCGCGCGGTCTCCCGAGCCCAGCAACGCCAGCCGCCCGCCCATGGCCACCAGCGCGTCCAGAGCGTCTACCAGGAGGTCCATGCCCTTTTGCCAGGTGAGGCGGCTGACCACGCAAAAGATCGGCCCTTCGCCCGGCTGCAGCGCAAACAGCTGCTCCACTGCCCGCTTGTTGCGCGCGCGGGCCGCCAGCTTGCCTGCCGAAAAGCGCGCGGCAATCAGCCGGTCGGTGGCCGGGTTCCATTCATCGGTGTCGATGCCGTTCAGGATGCCGTGCAATTGCCCGGCGCGTTCGTTCAGAAGCCCGTCCAGCCCCATGCCGAAGGCGGGGTCGCGGATTTCCTGCGCATAGGTGGGGCTGACGGTGGTGATCGCATCGGCAAAGCGCAGGCCCGCCTTCAGGAAGCCGACCCCGCCATAATATTCCACGCCATCGATCCCGAACGCCTCTTGCGGCAAGCCCAGCAGCGGGAATTGCGCTGCGTCAAAGCGGCCCTGAAAGGCCAGATTGTGGATGGTGAGGATGCTCGGCACATCGGCCGGGCCGAAGCGGATATAGGCGGCCGCCAGCGCCGCCTGCCAATCGTGCAAATGCACGAGATCCGGCCGGAAGGCCTTGCGGTCACCGGTCGCGATGTCGGCGGCAACCGACGCCAGGGCGGCAAAGCGTTGCAGATTGTCGGGCCAGTCCGTGCCTGTTGCGTCCCCATAGAGCCCGCCGTCGCGGACGAACAGCGCATGGGACTCCAATACCAGCAGCCCTTCTGCCTTCAGCAGCCGCGCCGGGGCGCCGAACAGATCGGGATAGCGTTTCACAGCCTTGGCGCCGGCCACCGCCCGCAGCACCGCCGGATAGCCGGGCAGCAGGGTGACAAGCTCCACCCCCTGCGCCTTCAGCGCCGCCGGCAGCGCGCCGACCACATCTGCCAGCCCGCCGGTTTTCACCAGCGGGTGCATTTCCGACGCGACCGCAAGCACCCGCATCGTTCAGAGCGCCAACCGGTCGATCATCGGCTGGGTTATCAGGCAGACACCCTTTTCCGTGCGATAGAAGCGTTGCGCATCGGCCACCGGATCCTCGCCGACAATCAGGCCTTCGGGGATGGTGACGTGCGCATCGATCACCACCTTGTGCAGCCGGGCGTTGCGGCCGATCTCGCAATAGGGCAGCACCACGCCTTCGGTGACGGCAGCATAGCTGTGCGCGTGCACGCCGGTGAACACCAGGCTGCGCTGGAAGGCGGCGCCGGAAATGATGCAGCCGCCCGACACCAGCGATGCCACCGCCGAGCCACGACGGTTGAACTCATTGTGCACGAATTTGGCCGGGGGGGTGACTTCGGAATAGCTCCAGAGAGGCCAGGCGCGATCATAGATGTCCAGCTTGGGGATCACGTCTGTCAGGTCGATATTGGCTTCCCAATAGGCATCCACCGTTCCCACGTCGCGCCAATAGGCTTCGTCTTCGGACTCGGCGCGGATGCAGGAATCGGAGAAGCGGTGGGCGATCGCCTTGCCGTGCTTCACGATGTGCGGGATGATGTCCTTGCCGAAATCGTGGCTGCTGTTGGCGTCAGCGGCGTCGCGCTTCAGCTCCTCGATCAGGAACCTGGTGTTGAACACATAGAGCCCCATCGAAGCGAGCGCCATGTCGGGGTTGCCGGGCATGGCCGGGGGATCCGCCGGCTTTTCCACGAAATCGACGATCCGCGCCTTGGCGTCCACATGCATCACGCCGAATTCGCGCGCCTGCATGCGCGGCACTTCGAGACAGCCGATGGTGACATCTGCGCCGGCCTGCACATGCTGCTGCAGCATCTGCTCATAATCCATCTTGTAGACATGGTCGCCGGCCAGGATGACCATATATTCCGGGCCATAGCCTTCGATGATGTCGATGTTCTGGAACACCGCGTCGGCGGTTCCCTGATACCAGTGATATTCGCTCACCCGCTGGCTGGCGGGGAGGATGTCGAAGCTTTCATTGCGCTCCGGGCGGAGGAAGTTCCAGCCGCGCTGAAGATGCCGGATCAGCGAGTGCGCCTTGTATTGCGTGGCCACCCCCATGCGCCGGATGCCGCTGTTGAGCGCGTTGGACAGCGCGAAATCGATGATCCGCGCCTTGCCGCCGAAATAGACTGCGGGCTTGGCGCGGCGTTCGGTCAGGTCGGCCAGCCGGCTGCCGCGCCCGCCTGCCAGCACATAGGCCATGGTATCCCGCGCGATCGGCGCACTTGGCTTTGCCATCACTCTCTCCCCTCAGGCCTCCCCGGCCTCCTTTTGCAACCATATCGTTGAAAGCGGCGGCAAGGTCATCAGTGCATCGCCATTGGCATCGGCATAAACCGCGCCGCCATTGCCCCGGCCACCGCCGCCATACTCCGCCGCATCGGTGTTCAGCAGCTCGCGCCAGCGGCCGCCGCCCGGCAGCGGCAGGCGATAGCCTTCGCGCAGCACATCGCTGAAATGCGCCACCACCACCACATCGGAAGCGCCCGGCGCGCGGCGCACCCAGGCAAAGACCGAGCCTTGTGTGTCGTCCACCACCAGCCACTGGAAGCCATCGGCCTCGCAATCGCGGGCATGCAGGGCCGGCTCGCTGCGATAGAGCCGGTTCAGATCGCGCACCACCGATTGCACGCCGCGGTGCTGCGCATCGTGCAGCTGCCACCAGTTCAGCGCGCGGGCCTCGCTCCATTCCGCGCCTTGCGCAAACTCCTGCCCCATGAACAGCAGCTTCTTGCCGGGATAGCCCCACATGAAGGCATAATAAGCGCGCAGGGTGGCGAATTTCTGGCCGCCATCACCCGCCATGCGCGCCAGCATCGTGCCCTTGCCATGCACGACTTCATCGTGGCTCAAGGGCAGCACGAAATTTTCCGAGCCGGCGTAGAGCAATCCGAAGGTGATTTCGCTATGGTGCCACCGCCGGTGCGCCGGATCGCGCGCCAGATAGCGCAGCGTATCGTGCATGAAGCCCATGTTCCACTTGAAGCCGAAGCCCAGCCCGCCGGTGTGCACGGGATGCGACACGCCGGGCCAGCTGGTGGATTCCTCGGCGATCATCAACACGCCGGGGTGGATGCGATGCACGAGGCTGTTCACCTCCTGCAGGAATGCAACGGCTTCGAGATTCTGGTTGCCGCCGTCGCGGTTGGGCACCCATTCGCCGTCTTGCCGGGAATAATCCAGATAGAGCATCGAGGCGACAGCATCGACGCGCAGCCCATCGAGATGGTATTTTTCCATCCAGAACAAAGCGTTGTTCACCAGATAGCTGGCCACTTCGCGGCGGCCGAAATTGTAGATCGCGGTTTTCCAGTCCGGGTGGAAGCCCTGGCGCGGGTCGGCATGTTCATACAGCGCCGTGCCGTCGAAGCGCGCCAGCCCGTGTGCGTCGACCGGAAAATGCGCCGGCACCCAATCGAGGATCACCCCCACGCCGGCGCGGTGTGCGCCATCGACGAAGCGGGCAAACCCCTCCGGCTCGCCGAAGCGGGCGGTGGGCGCATAGAGGCCGGTGGTCTGATAGCCCCAGCTTGGATCATAGGGGTGCTCGGAAATCGGCAGGAACTCGATGTGGGTGAAGCCCATTTCCACCACATAAGGGATCAGCCGATCTGCCAGCGCATCCCACGACAGGAAGCCGCCATCATCGGCCCGCTCCCACGATCCGGCGTGCACCTCATAGATGGAAATGGCTTCGCGCTGCGGCCGGGCCGTGGCCCAATAGGCCCGGTGCGCGGCATCGCCCCATTCGTGCGGGGCTGTGGCCTGCACCACGGACGCCGTTGCCGGGCGCATCTCGGCGCGAAAGGCGAAGGGGTCGGCCTTCAGCGGTTGTAGGGCGCCGTCGGCTGCGACAATTTCGAACTTGTAGGCCTGGCCGGGGAACACCTCGGGCAGGAAAATCTCCCACACGCCGGTGTCGCGGCGGCAGCGCATCACCGACCGGCGGCCATCCCAGCCGTTGAAATCGCCCACCACGGACACCCGCCGCGCGTTGGGCGCCCAGACGGCAAAATGCGTGCCGGTGGCGCCCTCGTGCCGCATCGGGTGTGCGCCCAGCCGATCGAACAGCCGCAGGTGCGAGCCTTCGGCGATGTAATAATCGTCCATCGGCCCCAGCACCGGGCCGAAGCTGTACGGGTCTTCCACCCACCATTGGCCGCCTGCGTTGCCGGCGAGATAGCGCAGCGGCTCGCGCGCCTTCAGCGACACCCGCCCTGCGAAAACGCCGCCGCCATGCACCTGCTCCAGCGCGCCCACAGCCGCACCGCCCAGCCGATGCGCCACCAGCGTTTCAGCGCCGGGCACCACGGCACGGGCGAGGAAGCGCCTGCCCACCTGCTGCACGCCCAGCACCGCGAACGGATCGGCATGCTCGCCGGCGACGAGCAGGTCCATTTCCCCCGGTGACAACAGAAGCGCGTTCATCGCTGCCACTATGGCATAGTCTGCGGCAGATTCTTCCATATTTCGCCGGCATATTGCCGGATCGTGCGATCGGAGGAAAACCAGCCCACCCGCGCCGTGTTGCGGATGGTTTTGGCATACCAGGCGGCGGGGTGTTGCCAGAGCGCATCCACCTGCCGCTGGGCGGTTGCATAGGCCTCGAAATCGGCTGCCAGCATGAACCAGTCATGGTCATACAGGCCGGATACCAGCCCGGCATAGCGGTTGCGGTCGTCGGGCGAGAACACGCCGCTCGCAATCGCCTGCAGCGCCTGCGACAGCTCGCGATTGCCTTCGATCACCTCGCGCGGGCGATAGCCATTGGCGCGCTTGTGCGCCACCTCGTCTGCCTTGAGGCCGAAGATCACGATGTTGTCCGCCCCCACATGATCACGGATTTCCACATTCGCCCCGTCCAGCGTGCCGATGGTGAGCGCACCGTTGAAGGCGAATTTCATATTGCCGGTGCCCGATGCCTCCATGCCGGCGGTGGAAATCTGTTCCGACAGATCGGCGGCCGGAATCATCACCTCGGCCAGCGACACATTGTAATTCGGTACGAAGCCGATCTTCAAAAGCCCCTGCACCGATGGATCGTGGTTGATCACCCGCGCCACATCATTGGCCAGCTTGATGATGAGCTTGGCGTTGAAATAGCTGGACGCCGCCTTGCCGCCGAACAGCTTCACACGCGGCACCCAGTCGCGCTCCGGGTGCGATCGGATTTGGTCGTAGAGGGCGACCGCTTCCACGATGTTGAGCAGCTGGCGCTTGTATTCGTGGATGCGCTTTATCTGGATATCGAACAGCGCATCCGGATCGACCCTGAGCCCCATGCGCTCGCGCAGCAGATCGGACAGCGCCGCCTTGTTGCTGCGCTTCACGGAGGCGAACCGCTGTTGAAAGCCCGCATCATCGGCGTGCGCATCCAGCGCCCGCAACTGCTCGGTTTCATCGAGAAACCCGGCGCCGATGGTTTCGCGCAGCAGCCCGGTGAGCCCCGGGTTGCACTGCATCAGCCAGCGCCGGGGGGTCACCCCATTGGTCTTGTTGTTGATGCGATCGGGAAACAGCGCATGCAGATCGCGAAACACCGTCTGCTGCATCAGATCGGTGTGCAGGGCGGCCACGCCGTTCACGCTGTGCGAGCCGATGAAGGCGAGGTTTGCCATCCGCACCCGCCGCTCGCCGCCTTCGTCGATCAGCGAAATAGCGCTCAAGGCGCCGCCATCGAAGCCCCGGTCGCGCCGTGCCTCGATCAGCAGCTTGGCGTTGATGGCATAGACCAGCTGCATGTGGCGCGGCAGCAGCCGCTCGAACAGCGGCACCGGCCAGCTTTCCAGCGCCTCGGGCAAAAGCGTGTGATTGGTGTAGGAGAAGACACGGCGGGTGATGTCCCACGCTTCGTCCATCTCCATGCCGTGATCGTCGATCAGGATGCGCAAAAGGTCTGCCACCGCAACCGCCGGGTGCGTATCGTTCAGTTGCACCGCCACCTTGTCTGGCAGGGTGCGGATATCGCCGAAATATTGCATGTGCCGGCGCACGATGTCCTGCAGGCTG
This sequence comes from Sandarakinorhabdus sp., assembly GCA_020693225.1. Classification (GTDB taxonomy): domain Bacteria; phylum Pseudomonadota; class Alphaproteobacteria; order Sphingomonadales; family Sphingomonadaceae; genus Sandaracinobacteroides. The sequence continues at coordinate 21,556 of JAIMJL010000014.1, forward strand.
GCAGAGGAGAAGAAATACTCCTGCCGCAGCCGCAATTCCTGCCCCGCCGGGGTGGAATCCGCGGGATACAGAACGCGGGCCAGCGCCTCGGCGGCGTTGCTTTCCCGGAGCGCGCCGATGTGGTCGCCGGCGTTGAAGGCTTCCAGCAGCAGCGGATCGATGGCCTGCGCATCCCACAGGCGGAGCGTGTTCACCCGTTTGCCGCGCCAGCCGACCACCGGCGTATCGTGTGCCACCGCCATCACCCGCTCGGCCGGTTTCCAGACGCTGCCGCCAGTGTCGGCAAGCGGTTCCACCATGCCGCCGAAGCCGACTTCATAGCTCGCCTCGCGCCGCTCGAACTCCCACGGATTGCCGTGCATCAGCCAGGTTTCCGGCAGCTCCACCTGCCAGCCATCGGCAATTTCCTGCCGGAACATGCCGTTCTGGTAGCGGATGCCATAGCCATAGGCCGGCACGTCGACCGTTGCCATGCTCTCCATGAAACAGGCCGCCAGACGCCCGAGGCCGCCATTGCCCAGCGCCGCATCCGGCTCCAGCTCGGCCACCAGATCGAGCTTTACCCCCAGCAGTGCCAGCGCCTCGCGCACCTGCTCCAGCATCCCGAGATTGGAGGCGGTGTCGCGCATCAGCCGGCCGATCAGGAACTCCATGCTGAGGTAATAGGTGCGCTTGGCACCGCTGGCGTGGGTCTTCTGGGTGGATTCGATCCAGCGGTCGATCGCCCGGTCGCGGATGACCAGGATGGTTGCCGCCAGCCAGTCATGCCGCTTTGCCGCCACCGCGCTCTTGCCTATGCGATAGGTCAGCCGCTCGACAATCTCCGCTGCGAGTGCCTCCGGCTCCATCGCCCGCGGTGCCGGTGTCGGCAGCTCTGTTCCATCCCGCACCATTCGCCCGAGTCTCCTGTTTGCCCCTGTTCACGTCTGCCGCCTTCGTTTCACGCTTGGCGCGCTGGCTCAAGGCCTATGTTGCGGTGCGGTATGGGAGAGGGAGAATTTTTCCTGCGGCGTGAGGGGGTTTGGCAGATTTTACGGTCGCTGCGGGTCGAAAGCCTGGCCCCGTGTCAAGCACGGGGTGACGGTGGGGGTGGGGCGAGTGTTTTGTTCCCGCGCCCACCCAGTGCGAAATTTTTGGGGGCGAAGGGGCCGAACGCCCCCTCACTTCCCCCCGACGATTGCCGCCGCCAGCCCCGGTGCGAATTCGGCGCCGTGCGGCACTTTCGCGGTGGAGGCGGCGACGGTGGCGCCGATTGGTTCGGCGCGGCCGCCGATGCATTTGGAGAGGAAATTCTCGGCGACCGCCATGAAGGCGATGTTGTTCACCGGCCGGGCGAAGCCGTGGCCTTCGTCGGGGAAAAGCACATAGGTGACGGGGATTCCCTTGGCCTGCATGGCGGCGACGATCTGGTCTGATTCGGCCTGTTTCACGCGCGGATCGTTGGCGCCCTGGCCGATGAGGAGGGGTTTCACGATCTTGTCGGCGTGGGTGAGCGGCGACATTTCCTTGAGCCGCGCGAGGCCTTCGGGGGTGTCCGGATCGGCGATGCGGGCGATCAGCTGCTTGCGGAAGGCTTCCCAATAGGGTGGCACGGTGGACAAGAGGGTAACGAGGTTGGACGGGCCGACGATATCGACGCCGCAGGCGAAATCATCGGGGGTGAAGGTGAGGCCGGCGAGCGTGGCGTAGCCGCCGTAGCTGCCGCCCATGATGGCGACGCGCTTCGGGTCGGCGATGCCGGCGTCGACCGCCCATTTCACCGCGTCCAGCAGATCGGTGTGCATGGCCTTGTCCCACTGGCCATTACCGGCATTGGTGAAGCCTTTGCCGAAGCCGGTGGAGCCGCGGAAGTTGGTTTGCACAACGGCATAGCCGCGGTTGGCGAGGAATTGCGCCAGGCCATCGAAGCCATAGCTGTCACGCGCCCAGGGGCCGCCATGCACCAGCAGCACGGTGGGGAGCGCGGCGGCGGGCTTTTCGGGCGTGCCGGGCGGGGTGGTGATGTAAGTGACGAGGGTCTTGCCATCGCGCGATTTGACTTCGACGGCACGCATCGGGGCCAAGGGCGCACCGGCGAGTTCGGGGCGGCTGTCAAACAGCTTGGTCACCGTTTTCGCCTTGCGATCGTAGAGCCAGGTGGCGGAGGCTTCCTTGCTGTTATCGGTTGCCACCGTCCATTTGTCGTCTGCCAGCGTGCGGCTGCCGAGCACCCAGTTGCCGAGCTTTTCATCGAGGAAGGCGATGTCGCCCTTCACAGCGGAATCGAGCACCGTCCATTCGGTTTTGAGATAATCGACAGCCACCGCTTCCACCTTACCGGTTTTCGGGTTCACCAGCGCATTCTGCACATCGGCGCGCGGGTCTTCGGCCAGCAGCGTCATGCTGCCGCTGGCCCAGTCCATGGCGTAGAGCGCGGCCGTGTCGCGGTTGCGCGCGTCGATCCAATACAGCGTCTTGCCGTCCACCGAAAAGCCGATCGGCTGGGTGGTCTGGCTGTCGTCGAGGCCGTGGGTGAGGAAGGGCGTTGCGGCGATCGTGCCGTTATCGATGCGGAAATAATCCTGACCCCCGGCGGCATTGGGCCGGATGGCGAGGCGCAGCAGCAGATTTTCATCCGCCACGAAGCCGGCATAGCCGTCATTGCGCTGCACCAGTGTCAGCTTGCCGGTTTTCAGATCGAGCGAATGGACATCGTGCCACTTGTCGTCGCGGTTGTTGAGGCCGACCAGCACGCGATCGGTGATGATGTGGGAGGTGGCGATGATTTCGGCGCGGGTCTTTTCAAACGGGGTGAGCGTGATCTGCTCGCCACTTGCCACGCGCACGCCATAGAGCAGGAAATTTTCGTCACCGCCGGCATCGTTCACGAACATGATCATCGACGAATCCGGTGCCCAGAAATGCTGGCGGATGGGGCGCTTGGTTTCGGATGTCAGCGCGCGGGCCTTGTCTGGCGCGTTGGCCGGCGCCACCCAGATGTTCAGAACGCCGTCTTTCGGCGCAATCCACGACAGCCATTGGCCATCGGGCGACAGGCGGCCCTGAATCTTGGTGGGGTTGCCGAAGAATTTTGCGCGTTCGATGAGGGGGGTGGTCATTGGGGCTCCAGCAGCTTGGGCGAGTGTGGGAAGCGCAATCGCGAGCGCGATTCCGGCGAGAAGGTAGATTTTCATGGGTGTCTCCCTTTTGTTTGCGCGCCCGTCCCCTCAGCCGGACGCATGCGGGATATAGGGGCGAAGGGAGGCGAGCGAAAGGCCTGAGGCAGGGCCGGCGGCCAAGCCGCCGAGTCCCTTGGGGTGGAAACAGAAGGAACACGAAAAAGGCGGGCAAAGCCCGCCGTCGATCATGACAAAAGGGCGGGGGTTGCCCCCCGCCCTTTCGCATGTCGGCCGATCGCTTCAGCGAGTCCGCAGATTAGTGCTGCGCACTAACTGCGGCCGCTTCCGCTTAGAAATCCATGCCGCCCATGCCGCCCATGCCGCCGCCGGGCATGCCGCCGCCGGCCGGCTTGTCTTCCGGCAGTTCGGCAATGGTGGCTTCCGTGGTGATCAGCAGGCCGGCGACCGATGCTGCATCCTGCAGCGCCGTGCGGACAACCTTGGTGGGATCGACCACGCCGGCTGCCACCAGATTTTCATAGGTGTCAGTCTGCGCGTTGAAGCCGTTGGTTTCATCGTTCACGCGCAGCAGGTTGCCGGCAACCACCGCACCGTCATGCCCGGCATTCTGGGCAATCTGGCGTAGCGGCGTTTGCAGCGCCTTGCGGATGATGTCGATGCCGCGGGTCTGATCATCGTTGGCACCCTTCAGGCCTTCGAGCGCCTTGGTGGCATAGAGCAGCGCCGTGCCGCCGCCGGGGACAATGCCCTCCTCGACCGCCGCGCGGGTGGCGTGCAGGGCATCGTCAACGCGATCCTTGCGCTCTTTCACTTCCACTTCGGTCGAGCCGCCAACCTTGATCACGGCAACCCCGCCGGCGAGCTTCGCCAGACGTTCCTGCAGCTTTTCGCGGTCATAGTCGCTGGTCGTGGTTTCGATCTGCGCGCGGATCTGCTCCACCCGGCCCTTGATCGCATCGGTCGCACCGGCGCCATCGACGATGGTGGTGTTGTCCTTGTCGATCGTGACCTTCTTGGCCTGGCCGAGCATGGCGAGCGTGACATTTTCCAGCTTGATGCCGAGGTCTTCGGAAATCATCTCGCCGCCGGTCAGCGTCGCGATGTCTTCCAGCATCGCCTTGCGGCGATCACCAAAGCCCGGAGCCTTGACGGCCGCAACCTTCAGACCGCCACGCAGCTTGTTGACGACCAGCGTTGCCAGTGCTTCGCCTTCGACGTCTTCGGCGATGATCAGCAGCGGACGACCGGATTGCACGACCGCTTCCAGCACCGGCAGCAGGGCTTGCAGGTTGGAGAGCTTCTTTTCGTGGATGAGGATGTGCGGGCTTTCCAGCTCGACCATCATCTTCTCGGCGTTGGTGATGAAATAGGGGCTGAGGTAGCCGCGATCGAACTGCATGCCTTCCACGACATCCAGCTCGAAATCGAGGCCCTTGGCCTCTTCCACGGTGATCACGCCTTCCTTGCCGACCTTTTCCATCGCTTCGGCAATCTTTTCGCCGACGATGGTGTCGCCATTGGCCGAGATGATGCCCACTTGCGCGATTTCCGCCGAATTGGCGACCGGCTTGGAGCGGGCCTTGAGGTCAGCGACCACCGCCGTCACGGCAATGTCGATGCCGCGCTTCAGATCCATCGGGTTCATGCCGGCGGCAACCGATTTCAGGCCTTCGCGAACGATCGCCTGGGCCAGCACGGTCGCGGTCGTGGTGCCGTCACCGGCGATGTCGTTGGTCTTCGACGCCACCTCGCGCAGCATTTGCGCGCCGATGTTCTGATACTTGTCCTTCAGCTCGATTTCCTTGGCGACGGTGACGCCGTCCTTGGTAATCCGCGGAGCGCCGAAGCTCTTTTCGATGACCACGTTGCGGCCCTTCGGCCCCAGCGTCACCTTCACCGCGTCGGCAAGGATATCCACACCCTGAAGGATGCGTTCGCGGGCGTCCCGCCCGAATTTCACTTCTTTGGCTGCCATTTTCAAATTCCCTTAAATTTTCCTGTCCCGGTGAAAACCGGGACCTCATGCCGTAAAGAAAGCGTCTCAGCCCAGGATGCCGAGAATGTCGCTTTCCTTCATGATGATGAGATCCTCGCCGTTCACCTTGACTTCGGTGCCCGACCATTTGCCGAACAGGATCTTGTCGCCGGTCTTGACGTCCATTTCGATGCGGTCGCCGTCTTCATCCTTAGCGCCCTTGCCGACAGCGACGACTTCGCCTTCCTGCGGCTTTTCCTTTGCGGTGTCGGGGATGATGATGCCGCCGGCCGTCTTTTCCTCGGCCTCGATGCGGCGCACCAGCACGCGGTCGTGCAATGGGGTGAATGTCATGTGTATGCCCTCTTCGTTTCAGATGGTTTAGCACTCCCATGGGGTGAGTGCTAACACGGTTGATGTAGGGTCGCCGTAGCGGAGGGTCAAGTTGCGGCAGATGAATTTTTTATGATGGGTTGCCAGTTGTAGCCGTGACACTCCCCCCCCCCCGTTCAACACGGGATCAGAAGGGGCCAATCCTCAGGAGACCTGTATTTGCGCCTGCCTGTCGCGCTGACCACCGTGTCGCTGGCCGCCATATCCTTGTGCTTTCCGGGGCTGGCCGCCAACGCCGCATCGCCGGACAATGCAGCGCGCTTCGGTGCCCGCGAGGATATCGAGCAGCTCAGCCTTTCACCCGATGGCACACGGGTCGCTTATGCCATCCCGACGGCGGGTCAGGGTTCCGCACTTTTCACGATGGCGGTCGGCGATCCGGCAAGTGCCAGAGCGGCCTTCAGGCTGGATGGCAATCCGGAGCGATTGGGACGCTGCAGCTGGGTGTCCAACAGTCGCCTGGCGTGTCGCGCCTATGGCGTGATGAAAGGCGGTGCCGACACGGCATTCGATCTGCTTCCGTTTACACGCCTTTTTGCGACAGATGCCGACGGCAAGGCGATGGCCATGCTGAGCCAGCGCAGCAACCCTTACAGCCGCGGCCTTGCGCTCGGTGGAGGCACGGTCATCGATTGGCTGCCAGACGAAGAGGATTCGGTGCTGATGACCCGGCTGCAGCTGCCGGATGATCGAACCGGCTCTCGCCTCGGTTCGCGGGCAGAAGGCTGGGCGGTCGATCGCCTCAACACCCGCACATTGAAATCCGTTCGCATGGAGCAGCCGCGCGGGGATGTGGTTGAATATATCAGCGACGGGCGCGGTGCGGTGCGCATTGCAGGTTCCCGCCGCGTTGCAGGGGCAACCGGGCTCGATACCGCCGTTACCAGCTATTCCTTCCGCAAAAAGGGAGAGCGCGAATGGCTCCCTTTGTCCGAATATGACAGCAGCACGCGTGCGGGTTTCGATCCGGTTGCCGTCGATCACGACAAGGATGTTGCCTACGGCTTTCGCAAAGTCGATGGCCGAATGGCTCTCGTGCAGGTCGCGCTGGACGGGACCAAGGCCGAAAAAATCCTGTATCAGAATCCGGATGTCGACGTCGACGGCCTGATCCGCATTGGCCGCCGCAATCGTGTCGTGGGGGCTTCCTATGCGACTGACATTCGACAGGCCGTCTATTTCGATGACCGCCTTTCCCGTCTCGGTGGTTCGCTGGCCAAGGCACTTCCGCCCGGCACGCAGATCCGGTTTGTCGATTCCAGCGTTGACGAAACGAAGCTGCTGATCTGGGCCGGCCGCGATGACGACCCTGGCGTCTACTACATCCTTGATCGCGCCAGCGGCGAACTGAAGACCTTCCTGGTGGTGCGCCCGAAGCTGGAGGGCATGACGCTCGCAAAGGTGAAGCCGATCCATTTCGCGTCTGCCGACGGCACGAAAATCCCCGGATATCTCACCTTGCCGCCGGGCAGCTCCGGCAGGAATCTACCTGCGATCGTCTTGCCGCATGGCGGCCCGTCCGCCCGCGATGAATGGGGCTTTGATTGGCTTGCACAATTCTATGCCGCGCAGGGCTATGCTGTCATCCAGCCGAATTTTCGCGGATCATCGGGCTTTGGCGACGCCTGGTTTGAAAGGAATGGCTTTCAATCCTGGAAAACGGCTATCGGCGATGTATCGGATGCCGGTCGGTGGCTGGTCAAGGAAGGCATTGCCGATCCGAACAGGCTTGCTGTCGTCGGCTGGTCATACGGCGGTTATGCCGCGCTGCAATCAGCTGCCACCTATCCCGATCTGTTCAAGGCTGTTGTTGCCATTGCACCCGTCACGGATCTCGCGGCGCTGAAGGAAGAAGGCCGCTACTGGTCCAGCTATCGCGTGAATGCGGACTTTATCGGCAGCGGCCCGCACATACGCGAAGGTTCACCGGCGCAAAATGCCGAACGCATCAAGGCGCCCGTCATGCTGTTTCACGGCGGGATGGATCGCAACGTTGGCATAGGGCAATCGGAATTGATGGCCCGCAAGCTGAAAGACGCCGGTGCCGCGCCCCAGCTTATCACGTGGGAGAATCTGGACCATTATCTGGAGGATTCCGAAGCCCGTGCGCGCATGCTGCGCGAAAGCGACGCCTTCCTGCGCAAGGCGATGGGGCTTTAGAGCGCTTTCCGATCTGGTGCAATCACCAGCATTGGAAACCCATGCGGAAAAACAGGACCATAGAGCGCGATCACCGTGCACGCTGGCCAGCCTCCAGCCCGGCCGTCGGCAAAGCCGGCGAGTCCGGGGGATAGCGAAAGGAGGCAGGATTGCGGGCAAAGCCCGCTCGTCAGTCGTGTCGGCTGTGCCGCACGCTGTCCGGGCCTGCGCCGAGTCCGCGAATGAGCGCGTGCCGCACTAATCGCGGCCACCTCCGGCCAGCGCCATCTGGCCTTGCGCGCTCCCGGTTTCCGGCACCACTTCGCCTGCGCGGTCCGAAATCTCGGTGAAGCGCGCGGCCACCATTTCCGGGCTCAGCTCGTCTGCGGCCACATGGATGCCGCGGGTCATGGTGACATAGGTGCGCTCGAAACCGCCGCCGCCGGCGTTCAGGATCACGTTCGAGGGCGCGTTTTCGCTCACCAGATAAAGCGCCGCCGGGGCCACCGTTTCCGGCCCCAGCTTCGCCAGCAGTTCCGGCGGCATCAGATCTTCCGTCATGCGCGTGGCGGCCAGCGGGGCCAGCGTGTTGACTCGCACGTTGAATTTCGCGCCTTCCAGATGCAGCGTTTTCGTGAGCCCCATCAGCCCGGCTTTGGCCGCGCCGTAGTTCGCCTGGCCGAAATTGCCGTAGAGCCCGCTGGATGAACTGGTCATCAGGATGCGGCCGTAGGTTTGCGCCTTCATCGCATCCCACACCGCCTTGGTGCAGACGGCGGAGCCGATCAGGTGCACCTCTACCAGCAGGCGGAAATCGTCCAGGCTCATCTTGGAAAAGCTCTTGTCGCGCAGGATGCCGGCGTTGTTGATCAGGATATCCACCCTGCCCCACTTCGCCGTTACCTCCGCCACCATCGCGTCTACTGCGGCAGCGTCGGTCACATTGGCGCCGTTGGCCATGGCTTCGCCGCCGGCGGCGAGGATTTCATCGACCACGGTTTGCGCGGCAGACAGCGAGCCGCCCGAGCCATCGCGCGCGCCGCCCAGATCATTCACCACCACTTTCGCGCCGCGGCTGGCCAGCTGCCGCGCATATTCGCGGCCCAATCCGCCGCCTGCGCCGGTGACGATGGCAACGCGCCCGTCGAAGCGGATGGGATCGATTTGGTGGGTCATGCAAGGCTCCCTTTCTGGAAAGCCCGCCTCTTAAATCCAACCAAGCCTGTCATGCCAGCGAAAGCTGGCAATTTCCCTGAGCGCGATGCAATCAGCTGGCCATCCGCAGGTTGACGTCGCTATCAAGCGCATAGCCGGCCGAGCGCACCGTGCGGATCAGATCGGGCAGATCATCGCCGTTGATGGCCTTCCGAAGCCTGCGGATGTGCACGTCCACCGTGCGCTGCTCGACATAGACATCGCGGCCCCACACCGCATCGAGCAGCTGATCACGGCTGAACACCCGGCCGGGATGTTCGAGGAAATGCCGCAGCAGGCGGAACTCGGTTGGCCCGAGCGACACCTGCACGCCGTCGCGCACCACCTTGTGCGCGCTGGTATCCATGACGATGCCGGCATAATCCAGATTGCCGCCGGAAAGCGCCGGCCGCAGCCGCCGCAACAGCGCCCGCACGCGGGCCACCAGCTCGCGCGGGGAGAAGGGCTTGGTGACATAATCATCGGCACCGGTTTCCAGCCCGCGCACCCGGTCGCCTTCCTCGGCGCGGGCGGTGAGCATGATGATCGGCAGGCTTGCCGTTTCCGGCGCGCGGCGCAGCCGGCGGCAGACTTCGATGCCGGACAGGTTGGCGATCATCCAGTCCAGCACCACGACATCGGGCCGCTCTTCCTCGGCCAGCACCAGCGCCTCCTCGCCATCGGGCGTGGTGACGACATCGAACCCCTCCTTGTCGAGGTTGTAGCGGATCAGCTCCACCAGATTGGCATCATCTTCCACCAGCAGGATCTTCGGGCGCATGGCAGTCTCCTCAGCGGTCGGGTGTCGAAATGAAGGCGGTGTGATCGGTTTTGGGGCGTTCGGGCAGATATTCGCCGGTGACCGAAAAATGCACCATTTCCGCGATGTTGGTTGCGTGATCGCCGACCCGTTCCAGATTCTTGGCGATGAACAGCAGGTGGGTGGAAGGCGTGATGTGGTGCGGATTTTCCATCATGTAGGTGAGCAGCGAGCGGAACAGCGAATTATACAGATCATCCACCACCTGATCGCGCTGCATCACTTCCATCGCCAGCTCGGGATCGCGATCGACATAGCTGTCCAGCGCGTCGCGGATCATCGTGACCACCACCCGGGCGATTTCCGGGATGATGACGGCCGGCCCCACCGGCGCTGCGCTGGCCAGCGCCGGCACCCGCTTGGCGATATTCTTGGCATAATCACCAATGCGCTCGATGATCGCCGACATTTTCAGCGCCGCCACGATTTCGCGCAGATCATCGGCCATCGGCGAGCGCAGGGCAATGATCGTGACCGCCTGGCGCTCGGCTTCGGCTTCCATGGTGTCCAGCTCGGCATCGCCGCGCACCACCAGGCTTGCGGCTTCGGTGTCGCGCCGCATCAGGGCATCGACGGCGCCCACGATCTGCGCTTCGGCATGACCGCCCATCTGGCCGATCAGCGTACGCAGTTGCTCGATCTCCTGATCGAAGCTTTTGACCGTGTGGGCGGAGGGCGTCTGCATGGGCATTGTCCTTTTCCGGCTCAGCCGTAGCGGCCGGTGATATAGTCCTTGGTGCGCGGCTCGCGCGGGTTGGTGAAGATTTCCCGCGTGTCGCCATATTCCACCAGGCTGCCAAGGTGGAAAAAGGCCGTCTTCTGGCTGACCCGTGCGGCCTGCTGCATATTATGGGTAACGATCACGATGGCATATTTGCCGCGCAACTCGTCGATCAGCTCCTCGATCTTGGCGGTGGCAATCGGGTCCAGCGCCGAGGCCGGCTCGTCCATCAGGATGACTTCGGGGTTCACCGCGATGGCGCGCGCGATGCACAGCCGCTGCTGCTGGCCGCCCGACAGCGCCGTGCCGGAATCGGCGAGCCGGTCCTTCACCTCATCCCACAGGCCGGCGCGGCGGAGCGATTGTTCGACTACGCCATCCAGATCGGCCTTGCTGCGCGCCAGCCCGTGGATGCGCGGGCCATAGGCGACATTTTCGTAGATCGATTTCGGGAAGGGGTTGGGCTTCTGGAACACCATGCCCACCCGCGCGCGCAACTGCACCACGTCCATGTCGGGCGCGTAGATATCCTTTCCATCAAGCTGGATCTCGCCGGTGACCCGGGCGCTTGCCACGGTGTCGTTCATGCGATTGAGGCAGCGCAGGAAGGTGGATTTCCCGCAGCCGGAAGGCCCGATGAAGGCAGTGACATTTTCGGTGGACACATCGATCGAGACACCGCGCAGGGCCTGGGTTGCGCCATAGGACACAGCGACGTTGCGCGCCGTCATCTTGGGGGCGGCATCCGCCACCGCCTCGCTGCTGCCCAGCGCCGTGCCCACATCCATGCTCATCTGGTTCACCACCGCACCTCGAACTTGTTGCGAAGATAGATTGCCAATCCGTTGATCAGCAGAAGGAAAAGCAGCAGCACGATGATTGCGCCGGAGGTTTTTTCGACAAAGCCACGCGACACATTATCAGACCAGATGAAAATCTGCACCGGCAGCGCCGTTGCCGGCTGGGTGAAGCCCTGCGGCACCGAGGTGAGGAAGGCGCGCATGCCGATCATCAGCAGCGGCGCGGTTTCGCCAAGCGCGCGGGCCATGCCGAGAATGGTGCCGGTGAGCATACCCGGCAGGGCGAGCGGAATGACATGGTGAAACACCACCTGCACCGGGCTGGCGCCGATGCCGAGTGCGGCATCGCGGATCGAGGGCGGCACCGCCTTGATCGCCGCGCGGCTGGCAATCACGATCACCGGGAAGGTCATCAAGGCCAGAGTGAGCCCGCCGACGATCGGCGCCGAGCGCGGCATATTCAACGTGTTGAGAAAGACCGCAAGCCCGAGCAGGCCGAAGATAATAGAGGGCACGGCGGCCAGATTGTTGATGCTGACCTCGATGATATCGGTCCAACGGTTCTTGGCGGCGAATTCCTCCAGATAGATGGCCGACAGGACGCCGAGCGGAAAACTGATGACCAACGTGATGATCAGCATCAGGAAGCTGCCCTTGAGGGCGCCCCAGATGCCTGCCAGTTCAGGATCGACCGAGTCCGCGCCGGTGAGGAACAGGGCGTTCAGACCGGTGCGCAGCTTGCCTTCGCTGTTCAACCGCTTCCACAGCGCGATTTCCGTGGCCGTGACCGGCAGATCGGCGGCGTCGATGGTAAGGTCGAACGCGCCTTTCGCCAGCTGGTCGATGTTGCTGGTGGTGAGCAGCCAGACTGTCTGCGTGGTGCCGAGGATCGACGGATCTGCCTGCGCCATGTCCCGCAAGGTGAGCCATGCGCCATCGGACACGATGCGCACACCCCGACCGAACTGCGCATCGGAGGCATCGCCCATGATGCCCTGGAAATTGGCCTTTGCCAGCAGGTTGGGATCGGCCTTGGCGGCGGCGGCGTCCACGCCCAGCCGCGCCGGATCGAAGGTGACTGCCATCTGCACTTCGGTGGCGCGGAAGCTGTTCCAGCCAGACGCGACAATCGTGGTCAACAGGAACAGCAGGAAGCCGCCGGCCAGCGCCAGCGCGGCGATGCCCAGGCCGCGGAACAGCCGTTCCTGCCGATAGCGCCGCCGGATGCGGTTCTGCATCGCGTCCGAGCCCCAGGCGGTCGGTGCGCCGGTTGCCAGCCGCTCAGTCATAGGCCTCCCGATACTTCTTCACCACCGACAGCGCAAAGATGTTGAGCGCCAGCGTGACCAGAAACAAAACCAGCCCCAGCGCGAAGGCCGAGAGGGTTTTCGCGCTGTCGAACTCCTGGTCGCCGGTGAGCAGGGCGACGATCTGCGCGGTGACCGTGGTGACCGAATTGAAGGGGTTGGCGGTGAGGTTGGCAGCCATGCCGGCGGCCATCACCACGATCATCGTTTCGCCGATAGCCCGGCTGACGGCCAGCAGCACACCGCCCACGATGCCCGGCAGGGCGGCCGGGATCAGCACCTTGCGGATGGTTTCCGAAGGGGTTGCCCCCATCGCGAGGCTGCCATCCCGCATCGAGGCGGGCACCGCGGCCAGCGCGTCATCGGCCATCGAGGATACGAACGGGATGATCATCACGCCCATCACCATGCCGGCGGCCAGCGCACTTTCGCTGCTGGCGTCCGAAATCCCGATGGAGAGTGCGAAATCGCGAACCGCAGGCGCAACCGTGAGGGCGGCGAAGAAGCCATAGACCACCGTGGGCACCCCGGCGAGCACTTCCAGTACCGGCTTGGCCACCTTGCGGAACCCGGCGGCGGAATATTGCGTGAGGTAGATCGCGGTCATCAGCCCGAGCGGAATCGCAACGATCATGGCGATGATGGCGCCGATGAACACCGTGCCCCAGAACAGCGGCACCGCGCCGAAGGCCCCGGACGAGCCGACCTGATCGGCGCGGATGGCGGTTTGCGGCGACCAGTTCAGGCCGAACAGGAACTCCGTTATCGGCACCATCTGGAAGAAGCGGAAGCTTTCGAAGATGAGGCTGAGCACGATGCCGAAGGTGGTGAGCGTTGCCACCAGCGAGGCCAGGATCAGCAGCCCCATCACCAGCCGTTCGACGCGGCTGCGGGCGCGGAAATCCGGACGCAGACGGGTCCATCCCCAGAGCGCGCCCATCAGGCCGACCGCAAGGGCTGCGACGCCGAACAGGATGGCATAGCGCCGCTCCACGGCGACCCAGGCCTTGGCGGCCCCTTCGGCGACCGGGTTGAAGGCGGCTGCATAATCGCCGCGCACCAGCCCGCGCACTTCCGAAAGGAAGGCCGCCTGATCGAGGCCGGGTTGCGGCCGCGTGCCCTCCGGCAAGCCCGCCAGCACTTCGGCCGCGACGAGACCGTTGCCGGCGAGGCCCCAGAAGGCCAGCACGACGAGCGCCGGCAGCAGCGCCAATATGGCAACAAAGGCGCCATGATACTGCGGCAGCGAATGCACGGCGCCGATACGGTCTCCGCCGGGCGCGGCCACGAAGGCCAGCGCCTTGCGCCGGCCGAGCCACCAGGCCAGTACGCCCAGGCCGAAGGCGGCGGCGAACATCGCGCCGATGCCGCTCATGCCAGATCCTCCGGCGTGAGCGCTCGCAGTTCGGTCGCGTTGCGGCGCTGCTCGATGCGGGTGGCTTCCGCCGCGGGGATGAGGCCGCGGCGCGACAGATAGCCGCCCGGCCCCCAGGCGCGCTCGCTGGTGTATTCGTCGAGAAATTCGCGCAAGCCCCGGATGGCTTTCACATGCTGCGCCTTCACATAGATGAACATCGGCCGCGACGCCGGATATTCAAAGGCGGAAATGCTTTCATAGGTCGCTGGAACGCCGTTGATCTTCACATCGCGCAAGGTGTCGAGATTGGCTTCCAGGAAGCTGAAGCCGAACACGCCGACCGCCACCGGATTGCGGCCGACCTTCTGGACGATCAGATTGTCATTCTCGCCGCCCTCGATGAAATGGCCGTCTTCGCGGATCTTGTTGCACAGCGTCTTGAAGCGGGCCTCGTCCGTCTTCTCCAGCGCCTTCATGGCCGGGTCCATCTTGCAGCCCGCCAGCATATAAAGCTCGTTGAAGGAGTCGCGTGTGCCCGATGTGGGCGGCGGGCCGATCACCTCGATGCGAACGGCGGGCAACGCGGGGTTCACATCGCTCCAAAGCTTTGCTGTTTGTTTCTGCCCGAACGGCTCGGCGGCGAGCGCCGCATAGACATCGCGCAGCGAGAGATCGAGCGGCACACCCGCCTTGCTTTGCGCGAGCACCAGGCCATCCACGCCGACCTCGACCTCCACGATGTCGCGGGCGCCGTTCTTCTGGCAATCCGCCAGTTCACCGGCCTTCAGCCGTCGCGAGGCATTGGCGACATCGGGAAAGCGCGAGCCGAGCCCGGCACAGAACAGCTTGATGCCGCCACCGGTGCCGGTGGATTCGACGATCGGTGCGGTGAATTCCGGATTGTTGCGGTTGAAGTTCTCGGCAACCGCCGTGGTGAAGGGAAACACCGTGGACGAGCCGACGATGCGAATCTGCGTGCGCGCGTCAGAGCATCCGCCAACTCCGACAAGGCCGAGCAGCACAATGGCCAAGGTTCGCATGCCAGCCGGCGTCAGCCTCACGGTTGGAAATCCCCTTCACCTGTCCCGACGCGCCGGGAATCGGATCGCGCGAAAACATTGCAAAACCGCTTAGGCGGCGTTGATGGGGCTTCTGTTACAGGAGCATTGCACTTTTATGACAGAGATTGGGTGGATCGCTTGCCGTTGTCTGCTGCCCGTTCCGTAGCCACGGCCGCAGGCTCGCGTGCGGCGAAGCCGGCGTCTGCGGATGCCGCGTCTTCCATCCGGCCAATCGGCTGCGCGACCGGCAACAGGAAGGATACGGTTGTTCCTTCTCCCTGCACGCTGGCGATTTCCAGCTTGCCGCGGTGGCGCTCTACGATATGTTTGACGATGGCCAGCCCGAGACCGGTGCCGCCCATTTGCCGCGAGCGGCTGTTGTCGATGCGATAGAAGCGCTCGGTGAGGCGGGGCAGATGTTCCGGGGCGATGCCCTCGCCGCGATCCACGACGGCCACCCGCACCATATCGTCGCCGCGTCTTTCCGCCAGCACCGGGCTTGCCTGCAAGGTGATCGGGCTGCCGCTGCGGCCATATTTCAGCGCGTTGGACACCAGATTGTGCAGCACCTGCAGGATCTGATCACGGTCGGCAATCACCTGCGGCAGGCCATCGGCCACCTCCAGCAGCAGCTTGCGATCATCCTCTTCCAGCCGCATCGCCAGCGTTTTGCCAACATCGAGCAGCAGCGGCGGCAGATCGAGCGCCAGCTGCGGCCGGACATATTTGTCCAGCTCGATGCGCGACAGGCTGAGCAGATCGTCGATCAGCCGGCTCATCCGTGCTGCTTCGCGCGCCATGATATCCAGAAAACGCCGCCGCGCCGGCTCATCCTCGGCGGCCGGGCCCAGCAAGGTTTCGATGAAGCCGGTGATATTGGCGAGCGGGGTGCGCAGCTCGTGGCTGGCATTGGCGACGAAATCCACCCGCATTCGCTCGGTGAGGCGGGTTTGCGTGATGTCGGAAAAGGTGAGCAGCAGGCGGCCATCGTCCAGCCGCACCAGCCGCACGCCGAAGGCACCGTCGCGCTGGCCCAGCGTGGTCACTTCCCGTTGCACCGGATTGGCGCCCAGAATGCCCTGCCTTACCGCTTCGACAACGGTTGGGTGCCGCACCGTCTGCCGCAAATCAGACCCCTGCACGCGCGGGCCGAACAGCGCGATGGCACCGGCATTGGCCGCCAGCACGCGCCAGCCTTCGGACACCACCAACGCCGGGTCGGCCAATGCCGAGATGCCGATCCTATCGTCATCGCCTGCCATCGGCCGGGGAACTGGTGCGCGCGGCTTCAAGGGCAAGGGCGGCCTGGCTTTCGCAGAATCGACTGACAGGAATCGATACAGCACGAACATGACAGTCATGATCACTGCCGCAAAAAGAAGCGGGTCCAGCTGCAAGCCATAGGCCAGTGCCGCCGCGGCGGCTCCTGCGCCCAGCGAAGCCGCTCCAGCCTTCAGTTTCGATCGTGCCACGCGCGCCTCATGCCACAGCCGGGGCGCAGCGTCACCCCGGCGCTAAAGCGAGTCGCGTTCTGATTGCATCAGAACGGCCGCTCTATCGTCTTGTTTTTCCGCATGGGCTTTCGATGCTGGTGATTCCACCAGATCGAAACATGCTCTAGCGGGCCAGCTCCACCAGTTCATACCAGGTTGCCATGTAGCCCCCGACGCCGCCCTGCACGAACAGCCGGTCATCGTCGGCGGTGACCCAGATTTCGTAGCGCGGGTGTTCCTTGCCGCCCATGCCGGTGTCGCTGCTGTCGATAAAGGCCATTCGGTGGCAATCGAAGGTGCCGGCCGCGACCGTGACGGTTTCGTCGCCCAGATATTCCAGATCGATATGCACCTCTGCCAGCATCGGCGGGGTGGCACCGCGATGATCGGGCGAGGGCAGCAACGCGCGGATGCTGCGCCGCACCGGCCCGCCGGAGATATCGAGGCATTTGGTGAGATAGGCATCGCCGACGATCGGATGGGTGCCGAAGCCGTCCAGATGTTCGCCGATCGGCCGGGTTTGCGACAGTCGCCCGATCGATGGCCCATGGCTTTCGCAGGTCACGGTGCCGGCAGCATGATCGAACAGGATCAGCCCCGATCCCATGAAGCGGTCTCCAACGGTGAGCCGCACCAGGCAATCGAACGGACGACCCTCGGCATCCAGCGAATAGACGATGTCGCGCAGCACCGTGGGGGCCGGTTCCTCGATCTCGCAGGTCGCCCGCAAGGTAACGCTGCCATCGCCATGGTGGGTGAAGCCAAAACATTCGCGGCCGCGCTCCTGCCCTTCGAAGCCCGGCTTGCGGCTGGTGTAGCGGATGCGCCCGCTCACCCGGCGGTGCGCCATGCCGGGCCAGCCGGTCATTGGCCTGCTTTCAGCTTCTGCACAACGCCCGCGCCCAGCTGCGACATCAGATCGAGCAGGCCATCCGGCTGCTCGCGCTTCATGGTGAGCAGAAGCATTTCCGGCCCGTCGCCGCCCACCGGGATTTCCCGCTGGCCCGCCGCCAGGCCTGCGAGGATGATGGCGGCCGCCGCGTCGGCGGTGATGCCGGCATCGACATCATCGTCTCCATCGCCCTTGGTGCTGCCGTCCGGCCTGAGCGCCCGTTTGCCGATCTCGGTCTGCACGAAGCCGGGAATGATGGTGCTCACCTGCACGCCGCGCAGCTCCACTTCGGTGCGGAGCGCATCATACCAGCCCATCACGGCATGCTTGGCGGCGCAATAGCCGGTGCGCTGCGGCGAGCCGACCTTGCCCGCCACGCTGGAAACCACGGCGATATGCCCTGACTTGCGCGCCAGCATGTGCGGCAGCACCAGCTTGGTGAGCGCGACCGGGGCGAAATAATCCACCTCCATGATGGTGCGATACACGTCCATCACGGTGTCTTCGGCAAGGCCACGCTGCGAAATCCCGGCGTTGTTGATCAGCAGGTCTATGTGCCCGGCATGATCCACCACTGCGGGCAGCACGGCATAGTCGGTCGCCTCGAACGGCAGGATGACGGGATCGGGCAGGCCTGCCGCCACGGCGGCCAGTGCCGCCCGGTTGCGGCCGGACAGGATGACCGTGGCGCCGGCTGCGCCGAACGCCCGTGCGCAGGCCGCGCCGATGCCCGATGAAGCGCCGGTGATCCAAACCCGCTTGCCCGAATAGCTCATCCGATCATCCCCCATATCCCGACCACGGGCGCCCCCATCAGCGAGGGGTGCAGCCAGGTCATCAGCAGCCAGAAGGCGATGCCGCCCAGAATTGGAACCGCACCCGGCCAGATTGCGCTCCAAGGCTGTTTGCCGGACAGCATCGCGCCAAAGGGCCAATAGCTTGTCTGGGCCTCATAGCGCACCCAGGATTCCCCCAGTTGCTGGCGCTTCTTGCCATCCTGCAGCCGCGCGCCGACGAGCGCGAGAAAGCCGATGCCGAATGCCAGAACAACCGTTGGCAGATCGCCCGACAGCACGAGATGCACGAGCGCCCAAAGGCCGAACGCCCACATCATCGGATGCCGGGTGATGCGCAGGACGCCCGCTGGTGCGCGCTCGCTTTGCGGCACCCCGGCCAGCGCCCGGTTGCCGGGTGTGAATGCGCCGACGAACAGGATGCTTGCCAGCAGCATCACCAGCGAGGCCAGATGATAGGCCCCGGTGCCGGCCACCCACAGCGGCACCTCTTCCAGGCGCTTGTAAAGCTGGATGGCACCGATCAGCAGGCCGAGCGACACGACGGCATAGAGGAGCGAAAACCCCTTTTCACCCAATCGCGCGACCAGCCGATCGCGCAGCGGCGGATTTGCCATCGCAATGTGTGAAATCACGAATGCCGCCAGCAGACCTGCGAATCCCAGCATCATGGTGCCTCCTCTATCGGCATCATAGAGCGACCGATGCGGAACGGCAGTAACTTTCGGTGCCGCTACGGGCATGATGTGCTTATGTTGCGCTGCAACAGTTTTTGCACTAGAGCCGCTGTTCATCGGACCCGGCCCGCCGGGTGGCTTGACCGGGCGCCTACCCCCCGGACATCGCTTCCCGCCTTTGCCTGGATTTGGCAGACGGGTGGGGGCTTTTGTAGGGCATCTATCCTTCATGACCCGATTGCAGTCGCTCCGGCAGGAATGGCTTTCCAATCCCCGCGGAGACATCCTCGCCGGCATTGTCGTGGCGCTTGCGCTGATCCCGGAAGCGATCGGCTTTTCGGTGATTGCCGGGGTTGATCCCTCGGTTGGACTCTATGCCTCTTTCTCGATCGCGCTGATCATTTCGCTGGTCGGTGGTCGCCCCGGCATGATCTCGGCGGCGACCGCTGCCATTGCCCTGCTGATCGTGCCGCTGGTGAAAGAGCATGGCGTGCAGTTCCTGTTTGCCGCCACCATCCTGATGGGGGTGATCCAGTTTGTCGCCGGTTTCCTGCGGGTGGATGTGCTGATGCGCTATGTGTCGCGGTCGGTGATCACCGGCTTCGTCAATGCCCTGGCGATCCTCATCTTCATGGCGCAGCTGCCCGAACTGATCGGTGTGACGCCGATCACCTATGCCATGGTGGCCGGCGGGCTGGCCATCATCTATCTCGTGCCGAGGTTGACCAAGGCGGTGCCATCGCCGCTGATTGCGATCGCCATTCTCACCGCGCTGGCCATCTATTTCGGCGTGGATGTGAACCGCGTGGGAGACATGGGCACACTTCCGACCACCCTGCCGCAATTCCTGTTGCCCGATGTGCCTTTCACGCTGGAAACCTTGCAGATCATCCTGCCCTATTCGCTGACCATGGCCGCCGTTGGCTTGCTGGAAAGCCTGCTCACGGCGCAAATCGTCGACGATCTGACCGACTCTCCATCGAACAAGAAGCGCGAAATCCATGGCCAGGGCATCGCCAATTTCGTGACCGGCTTTTTCGGCGGCATGGGCGGCTGCGCGATGATCGGGCAATCGGTCATCAACGTGAAATCGGGCGGAACGGGGCGGCTGTCGTCGCTGGTTGCCGGCGTGTTCCTGCTGTTTCTGGTGGTGGTGTTCGGGCCGATTGCCGCCCAGATCCCGATGCCGGCGCTCGTTGCCGTGATGATCATGGTTTCGATCGGCACGTTCAGCTGGACATCGATCAAGAATCTGCGGGTGCACCCGTGGCAATCCAGCCTGGTGATGCTGACCACCGTGGTTGTGGTGGTGGCCACGCACGATCTGGCGCAAGGCGTTCTGGCCGGCGTGCTGCTGTCGGGCATTTTCTTTGCTTCCAAGGTCAGCCAGTTGTTCGGCGTTCAGTCGGAGCTTTCCGCCGATGGCAACAGCCGCACCTACACTGTGCGCGGCAAGGTGTTTTTCGCGTCGGCCGAAGCCTTCCAGAAGGCGTTCGATTTCCGCGAAGTGGTTGATCGGGTGGTGATCGATCTGCACGCCGCGCATTTCTGGGACATTTCCGCCATTGCCATCCTGGACAAGGTGGTGCTGAAGTTCCGCCGCGAGGGAACGGAAGTGGAGATGACCGGGTTGAACGAGGCCAGCGCCACGCTGGTTGACCGCTTTGCCATTCACGACAAGGAAGGTGCCGACCTCGAAGTCGGCGCGCACTAGGACCAAACGCCATGAAAACCATTCTCGCCACGCTCGATACCTCTATCTATGCGACCAGCGTTGTCGATCATGCTGCCTGGGTGGCCCGGCGGCTGGAGGCTTCGGTTGAGCTGCTGCATGTGATCCAGCGGAGCGACGCCGTGACCGCCCGCGGCGATCACAGCGGCGCCATCGGGCTTGCCGCCAAGAGCGGGCTGATGGAGGAGCTGGTTGCCATCAACGAAGCCGAAGCGCGGCTTGCCCGCACGCAGGGCAAATCCTTGCTGCTGGCCGCCGAAACACGGCTGCGCGACGCGGGCGTGTCCGATATCCGGCTGACCCACCGCCATGGCGGGGTGATCGAAACCATCATCGAGCGCGAAGCCGATGCCGACCTGGTGGTGATCGGCAAGCGCGGCGAGCATGTGGATTTCGCCAAGGGCCATCTGGGCAGCATCCTGGAGCGGGTGATCCGCGAGAGCGTGCGCCCGGTTCTGGTTGCCGCGCGGGACTTTGTGGCCCCGGAGGCTGCGGTGATCGCGTTCGATGGCGGACCATCCGCCCGCAAGGCGATCGCCTTCATCGCCTCCAGCCCGGCCCTGTTGGCTGGCGTTGCGCTGCATGTGGTGATGGCTGGACACGCCGACGACGCCAGCCGCCGTCAGATGGCCTGGGCACAAACCATGTTGCCCGAAGCAAGTTTCCACGAAGTGCCGGGTGCAGCGGAAGAGGTTGTGCAGGAGCTGGTGGCGCGCACGGGCGCGCGGCTGCTGGTGATGGGGGCCTATGGCCATTCGCCGCTGCGCACCTTCATCGTCGGCTCCACCACCACCAGCCTGATGCGCTTGTGCCGCATTCCGGTGCTGCTGTTTCGCTAGGATGCTGGACAAGGCCGCGATCGAAGCCAGATTAAAGGCCAGGCTTGCCGATCTGGACGAGGAAGACGCGCGCGCCGAGGGGAACAGCGCGCCGGTGGAGCTGGATCAGGAGTCGGTGGGGCGCCTGTCGCGCATG
>JAIMJL010000130.1 GCA_020693225.1 Sandarakinorhabdus sp.
GGCGCCAGGCGCTGCGGGGCAATGATATAGGTCTGGGTGCCATCGGCATAGTTGACGAGCGCGATGAAGGCGGAGCGATTGGGGTCATACTCCAGCCGCTCCACCGTCGCCGGCTTGTCCCACACGCGACGTTTGAAGTCGATGATCCGGTAGGATTGCTTGTGCCCGCCGCCGATGCCACGCGCCGTTGCATGGCCCATGTTGTTGCGGCCACCGGACTTCTTCAGCCCCTCGGTCAGCGCCTTCACCGGCTTGCCCTTGTGCAGGGCCGAGCGGTCGACAAGGATCAGGCCCCGGCGTGCCGGGCTGGTCGGGTTGTAATTCTTCAATGCCATGACGCTAGATCCCCGCCTAGATTCCGGTTGTCACATCGATGGTCTGGCCATCGGCCAGCGTCACGATTGCCTTCTTGGCGTCGGACCGGCGATAGGGCTTGCCCCGCCACCGCTTGGTCTTGCCCTTCTGGATCAATGTGTTGACCGCAGTCACCTTCACATTGAACAGCGCTTCCACCGCCGCCTTGATGTCCGGCTTCGAAGCGCCCTTGGCCACTTCAAAAACGACCTGGTTATGCTCGGCCACAAGCGTCGTCTTTTCGGTGATGATGGGTTTCACCACCACGTCGAAGTGCTTGAGATCGATTGCTGCTGGAGCCTTAGCCATTGAACCGCGCCTCCAGATTATCAACTGCCGCGCGGGTCAGCACGAGATAGTCATGGTTGAGAATGTCGTACACGTTGGCACCGACGGTCGGCAGCACATCCACCTTATACAGGTTGCGGCTGGCCAGCGCGAAGTTCACATCCACAGCGTCGCCGTCAATGAACAGCGCGTTGCGAATGCCCAAGGTCCCCAGCGTTGCCAGCAGCGCCTTGGTCTTGGCATCTTCCAGCGCCAGATTGTCCAGCACCATCAGCTTGCCTTCGGCCGCCTTCACGCTGAGCGCGGTTTTCAGGCCGAGAGCGCGCACTTTCTTGTTCAGGCTCGGATCGAAATCGCGAACCCGGGGACCGTGTGCCTTGCCGCCGCCGGTGAACTGCGGCGCAGCGCGGTTGCCGTGACGGGCGGTGCCGCCACCCTTCTGCTTGCCGAACTTCTTGCCGGTGCGCGACACGTCCGAGCGTTCCGCCGCACCGCGCGCGGTGCCGCGGCGCTTTTCGAGCTGCCAGGTCACCACCCGGTGCAGGATGTCAGCGCGCGCTTCCAGCCCGAAAATCTCCGGGTTCAACGTGATTTCGCCGGCGTCAGCCGCGGCGAGGGTTTTGACGGTGATGTTCATTCTGCGGACTCCTCAACAGGAGCATCTGCGGGAGCATCTGCAACGGGCGCATCCGCTACCGGGGCATCGTTGGCCGCCGCCTTCACCGCCGCCGGATAGGGCGCGTCGGCAGGACGATCAATCTTCTCCGCATCGCGGATCAACAGCCAGCCGCCCTTCGAGCCCGGAACCGAGCCCTTAACGAAGAGCAGGTCGCGCGCCGCATCGGTCATGACGATTTCAAGATTTTGCTGGGTGCGGTTGCGGTCGCCCATATGGCCGGCC
>JAIMJL010000101.1 GCA_020693225.1 Sandarakinorhabdus sp.
GCCAGACTTTCAGCACAGCCAGCCGCTCCGATTGCAAGGCATCAAAACCCGCCATCATCCCGTCAAACAGGCGGTCGCGCGTGCCTCCGGCAGAGTCCGCCGCCTTTGCCGCCTGCAGGCCGGCATCGCCCAGAAACAGCCGCAATGCGGCATAGCGGTCAGCAGCATGGCGGCTGATATCAGCGGCAGAAAGGCCGGAAGCCGCTGCCGCCTGCTGCAGTGTTGCCTTGCACCAGCCGTGCCCGGCCACCGCGGCCAGCCAGGCGGATATGGCGGCCTTTTCGTTCCCCTGTGCCATGCGTCAGGCCGCCTTCACCGGTTCGCGCCGCAGCCCGCTGGCAGTCGCCGCGTCCGCTGCCGCTGCCAGTGCGCGCGACCGTTCGGACGCAGCCCGCACCGTGGCCCGCAACAGGCTCGAAAGCGCGCCATCGCCGTCCAGCACATCCAACCCCGCTTGCGTGGTGCCGTTCGGGCTGGTCACCTGTTGCCGCAACTGGGCAGGGGTCAGATCGCTGATCCCGGCAAGGGCTGCCCCGCCCACAACCGTTTCAAACGCCAGCATGGCAGCCGTCTCGGCATCGAGCCCCAGCGATTCCCCGGCCCCGGCCAGGCCTTCGATAAAGCGAAACACATAGGCCGGGCCGGATCCAGACAGCGCCGTCACCGCATCGAAGCGGCCCTCGTCATCCAGCCAGAAATGCTTGCCAGCCGCGCCGGCCAGCGCCTCCATCATCGCCATTTCAGGGGCAGCCAGTCCGGGGCCGAACAACGCCGTAATCCCCTTGCCGATCCGGGCCGGGGTGTTGGGCATGATGCGAGCAATTCTGGCTGCCGGAAACGCTTGCGCCAGCGCCGCCGTTCGCACCCCGGCCAGCATCGAAACCAGCAGCGGCGCCGCAAGCAGCGGGGCCAGATCGGCGGCCACCTCGCCCAGAAGTTGCGGCTTGATGCCCAGCACCACTGTTTCCGGCGCAGAGCCGATCGCAGCGGCTTCGGCCGCATTTGCCGCCCGCCGACCGGAAAACCCGTCTGGCAAGCCCTTGGGATCAGGATCGATCACGGTGACGGCGCTGTCTGGAAGCCCCGCCTCCAGCCAGCGTGTCAGCAAGGCCCCGCCCATGCCGCCGCACCCCACCAGCCAAAGCGAATCCGGCATCGGGGGCGTCGAAATATGGTGCATCATGGTCATCGTTGCAAAAGGTAGGCGGCAGCCATCCCGGCGGCAAGGCGTTGCTGCGCCGCAGGCGCGAAAACGCCCGCCACCCGGTCCGGGCGGCGGGCGTCTGCCCTCCCCGGCAGCTTGGTCAGGCGGCGGTCTTGAACTGCGCCGCTTCGGTGGATTCCTTCAGTGCGGTGGTGCTGGATTGCCCGCCGGAAATCGCTTCGGCCACCGCATCGAAATAGCCGGTGCCCACTTCGCGCTGGTGGCGGGTGGCGGTGTAGCCATTCACTTCGCTGGCGAATTCCGCCTGCTGCAATTCCGAATAGGCCGCCATGCCGCGATCCTTGTAACCGCGCGCCAACTCATACATGCCATGGTTCAGGCTATGGAAGCCGGCCAGCGTCACGAACTGGAACTTGTAGCCCATGGCGCCGATCTCACGCTGGAACTTCGCAATCGTATCCTTGTCCAGATTCTTCTCCCAGTTGAAGCTGGGCGAGCAATTGTAGGCCAGCATCTTGTTCGGATGCTCCTTCTTCACCGCCTCGGCAAAGCGCTTCGCATCGTCCAGATTGGGGTGCGAGGTTTCCCACCAGATAAGATCAGCATGCGGCGCAAAGGCAAGTCCGCGCTTGATGCAATGATCCACGCCGGTGCCCGGCTTCAGCCGGAAGAAGCCCTCCGGCGTGCGTTCGCCGGTCAGCCATTCATGGTCGCGCTCGTCAATGTCGCTGGTCATCAACATCGCCGATTCGGCGTCGGTGCGGGCGCAGATGATGGTGGGAACCCCCATCACGTCGGCGGCCAGGCGCGCGGCATCGAGGTTGCGGATATGCGCCTGCGTCGGGATCAGCACCTTGCCGCCTAGGTGGCCGCACTTCTTCTCGCTCGCCAGTTGGTCTTCATAGTGCACGCCGGCGGCGCCCGCCTCGATGTAGGCCTTCATGATTTCAAAGCAGTTGAGCGGCCCGCCAAAGCCGGCCTCCGCGTCGGCCACGATCGGCGCAAACCAGTCGCGCTTTACGCCGCCTTCGGAATGCTCGATCTGATCGGCCCGTTGCAGCGCCCGGTTGATGCGCTTCGCCAGCTCCGGCCCGGCATTGGCCGGATACAGCGATTGATCAGGATACATGGCACCGGCGGTGTTGGCATCGGCCGCCACCTGCCAGCCAGACAGATAGATGGCCTTCAGCCCGGCGCGCACCTGCTGCATCGCCTGGTTGCCGCTCATCGCGCCCAGCGAATTGATGAACGGCTCGGTTTTCAGAAGATCCCACAGCTTCTCCGCGCCGCGCCGCGCCAGCGAATGTTCGATCCGCACCGAGCCACGCAGCCGCTCCACATCGGCCGGCGTGTAGGGCCGCTGGATGCCATCAAACCGACCAGCGGCAGCGGGAACAAGATCTTCAAAAGACAAGCGGGTCATACGCGATTCCTGACATGTGTTTACAGATGTTTGACAAAATTAATGCACCCACTTGACCGCATCGCGGCATTCCGTCAAGAAACTCACACAAACCTGTGCCATAAATCGGGTCGCACTGTCGCATTTTGACGAGAATTTCTGTAAAACTGTGAATATTTTGACAAATTCTGCTGAACTCTCCGATCGCAAGCCCTTCGCCGGCGGGCGTGTGAAGCGCCTGCGGCAATCGCTTGGCCTCACCCAGAGCCGCATGGCGGCCGATCTGGGTCTGTCGGTGTCCTATCTCAATCTGCTGGAGCGCAACCAGCGGCCGCTGACGGCTGCCGTGCTGCTGAAGCTTGCAGACGGCTACGACATCGACATCCGTGCCTTCACCAACAGCGACACCGATCGCCAGCTTGAAGAGACACTGGAAGCCCTGCAGGCCAGCGGCGAAACGCCGGGCCGCAGCGAAGTGCGCGATTTCGTCGAGCAGCACCCCTCCATCGCCGCCGTTCTGGTGCGACTCGCCAAAGGCAGCCAGGCACGGCCCGCAGACGATGCCGCGCCCACGGCCATGGCGCTGGTGCGGGCGCATCTTCTGGAGCGAGGCAACCATTTTGCAGCTTTGGATGGCCATGCCGAGGCCTTGGCCGATACGCTGCGGCTCACCGGTGCCAGCCTGCCGGCAGCGCTGGCGGACCGGCTGCGCGCCCGGCATGGCCTGAATGTTCGCGTGGTGCCGCATGATGTGATGCCCGATCGCCTGCGCCGGTTCGATTTTCACAATAGGCAGGTCCTGCTGTCGGAGGTGCTGGATGGCGCCTCGCGCACCTTCCAGCTGTGCGTGCAACTGGCAGCGCTCGAAGCCAAGGTGGAAATCGATGCGGAAATCGCCGCCGCCACGCCCGCGCTTGCCGCCGTCGGCCCGTTCGCCACCCAGCTTCTGGCGGCCAACCTTGCCAGCTATTGGGCCGCCGCCGTGATGATGCCCTATGCCCGCTTCCATGCCGCCGCCGAGCAGCTGGCCTATGACATGGAGCTGTTGCAGGCGCGCTTTTCCGCCGGGTTCGAGCAGGTGGCGCACCGGCTCACTTCGCTGCAACGGCCGGGTGCGCGCGGCATTCCCTTCGTGATGCTGCGCACCGATCGCGCCGGGCAGATTTCCAAGCGACTGGCCGCCGCCCGCCTGCCCTTTTCCAGCGAAGGCGGCAATTGCCCGATCTGGGTGCTGCACGGCGCCTTCGAACAGCCCGGCCGGATCATCACCCAGGTCGCCGAAGTCGAAGGCGGCGAAAAGCTGTTCACCATCGCCCGCACCGTCCGCCCGCAAATGACCCCCTGGGGCGCCGAACGGCCCCGCTTTGCCATCGCGCTGGCCTGCTCGCTCGATCATGCGAGGTCGCTGGTCTATGCCGGCGGCGCCGACCTGTTCACCGCTCCGGCTGCCCCCATCGGCCCGGGCTGCACGCGATGCCTGCGGCAGGATTGCCGGCAACGGTCCGCCCCGCCATCCGGCGTCGCGCTCAGCCTCGATCCGGGCAGCCGCGGCCTCACCCCCTATCAATTCAACGGAGATCCCCGACCATGACAAGTTCCACGCCGCTTCCCGGCATCACGATTCGCGGCACCATGAAGCCGGGCTATGACAGCATTCTGTCAGACGCCGCGCTGCTGTTCATCGCCCATCTGCACCGCATGTACGAGCCGACGCGGCAATCGCTGCTGCGCGCGCGGCAGGAGCGCAAACGCTGGTGGGCCGAGGGCAACAGCATCGATTTTGCGCCGGAAACCTCGTCGGTGCGCGACGGCCAATGGTCAATCGCCGGCACGCCCGCCGATCTGCAAGACCGGCGCGTGGAAATCACCGGGCCATGCGATCGCAAAATGGTGATCAATGCGCTGAACAGTGGTGCCAAATGCTTCATGGCGTGCCTCGAAGACGCCACCTCCCCCACCTTTGACAATGTGGTGGAAGGCCAGATCAACCTGCACGATGCGGCAGCCGGCACCATCACGCTGGAAGACAAGGGAAAAAGCTACGCGCTGAACGAACAAACCGCCGTTCTCATCTGCCGCCCGCGCGGCTGGCACCTGCCGGAAGCGCATCTGCTGGTGGATGGCGAAGAAGTGTCCGGCGCGATCTTCGATTTCGCGCTGTATGTCTTTCACAACGCCCGCGCGCTGATCGCCAAAGGCTCCGGCCCCTATTTCTATCTGCCCAAGATGGAGCATTATCTGGAAGCGCGGCTGTGGAACAATATCTTCGTCACCGCGCAATCCATCCTGGGTCTGCCCCTGGGCACGATCAAAACCACCGTGCTCATCGAAACCCTGCCCGGCGCCTTCATGGCGGATGAAATCCTCTATGAACTGCGCGATCACATCGTCGCGCTCAACTGCGGCCGCTGGGACTATATCTTCAGCTACATCAAAACCTTGAGCGGTGATCCCACGAAAATCCTGCCCGATCGCGCGTCGGTCAACATGGGCGTGCCCTTCATGGCGCACTATGCCGCGCATGTGGTTCGCACCTGTCACAAGCGCGGCGCGCACGCGATGGGCGGCATGTCCGCCTTCATCCCGGTGAAGGGCGATGAAGCCAGGAATGCCGCTGCCTTCGCAGCCGTCAAGGCCGACAAGGAGCGCGAGGCGCTGCTCGGCCATGATGGCACCTGGGTGGCCCACCCCGGCCTTGTGCCGGTCGCGCTGGAGGTGTTCGACCGGCTGATGCCGGCTGCCAACCAGCTCACAAAAATGCCCGAAGGCGAAGTTTCCACCGAAGGCCTGCTCACCCCGAGCGCCGGCCCGAAAAGCGCCGCCGGCCTTGCCATGAACGTGAATGTCGCCATCGGCTATATCGCCGCCTGGCTGCGCGGCCAGGGCGCCGTGCCGCTGCACAACATGATGGAGGATGCCGCCACGGCCGAAATCAGTCGCACCCAGCTCTGGCAATGGCGCACCCACGGCGTCACGCTGGATGATGGCAGCAAGGTCACCGCTGCCCGCATCAACGACGAGATCAAGGCCCAGCTCGCGGTCTGGAAAGGCGAAGTGGGCGACAATTTCTACGCCGCCGGCCGCTACACCGAAGCCGCCACGATCCTGTCAGACCTGGTAACCGCCCGCGAACTGCCCGACTTCCTCACCACGCCCGCCTATCGGAAGTTCATGGCGGCATAGGCAATTTGCGCTTGCCACCGCTGTGCCGGGCTTGGATAGGGCGAGCGATGACCAGCAGCGGGATTGTCGCGTGAACGAGAATACGCCTTTCGACCTTGCGGAGGAAAGCGCCGGCGACCAGCTCGATCTGGCCGCGATGGCGGCGTCCCTCTGGGCGCACAAATGGCTTGCCGTTGTGTTGGTGGCGGCATGTCTTGGGCTCGCCATCCTCTATCTGAACCTGGTGCCTTACAAATACACCGCCCAACTGGCGCTCACGCCGGCCGAGCACAGCGGCTCCAAGGTGCCGGGGGGCCTTGCAAGTCTCGGCTCGATTGTCGGTGTGGATATCGGGG
>JAIMJL010000015.1 GCA_020693225.1 Sandarakinorhabdus sp.
GGCAAAAATTATTCCCACTCGATTGTTCCGGGCGGCTTCGACGTATAGTCGTAAACCACGCGGTTGATGCCTTTGATCTCGTTCACAATCCGCGTCGCAACGCGGGCCAAAAAGGCACTTTCGAAGGGGTAGATATCGGCCGTCATGCCATCCACGGAGGTAACGGCGCGCAGCGCGCAGACCTTGTCGTAGGTGCGGCCATCTCCCATCACCCCAACGGTGCGCACGGGAAGGAGAACGGCAAACGCCTGCCAGATTTCGTCGTATAGCCCGGCATTGCGGATCTCTTCCAGATAGATGGCATCGGCCTGCCGCAGCGTATCGCAGGCCTCCTTCGTCACTTCGCCCGGGATGCGGATGGCAAGGCCCGGCCCGGGGAAGGGATGCCGGCCCACAAACACATCAGGCAGGCCCAGCTCGCGGCCAAGGGCGCGGACTTCGTCCTTGAACAGCTCGCGCAGTGGCTCGACCAGGGCCATGTTCATGCGCTCCGGCAAGCCGCCGACATTGTGGTGTGATTTGATGGTGACCGAAGGCCCGCCCGTGAACGACACGCTTTCGATCACATCCGGATACAGCGTCCCCTGCGCCAGGAACTTTGCGCCGCCCACCTTGTGTGCCTCGGCATCGAACACCTCGATGAAGGTCTTGCCGATGAACTTGCGCTTGGCCTCCGGATCGCTAACGCCGGCAAGGCCCGACAGGAACTGCGCGCTCGCATCGACATGCACCAGCCGGATGTGGAAGTGGTCGCGAAACAGCGTGACGACCTGCTCCGCCTCGCCCAGGCGCATCAGGCCGTGATCCACGAAAACACATGTGAGCTGGTCGCCGATTGCTTCGTGGATCAGAACCGCTGCAACGGCCGAATCGACGCCGCCCGATAGCCCGCAGATGACCTGGCCGCTGCCGACCTGGGCGCGGATTTCGGCGAGTTTGGTCTCGCGGAAGCTCGCCATGCTCCACACCGGCTGCGCCGCACAGACCTTCAGCACGAAGTTTTCGATCAGCGCCCTGCCATCCGGAGTGTGCACGACTTCGGGGTGAAACTGGACACCGTAGAAATGCCGGGCTTCGTCGGCCACGAAGGCGAAGGGTGCGCCTTGCGAGCGGGCGACAACGGAAAATCCGTCTGGCAAGGCCTCCACCCGGTCGCCGTGACTCATCCAGACACTGGCCGATTGGTGCAGCACCCAGACGCCGTCAAACAGGGCGCAGGGCTGCACCACTTCGATTTCCGCGCGGCCGAATTCGCGCGTGGTGCCAGCTGCGACCCGGCCCCCCAGCGCCTGCACCATGGCCTGCTGGCCATAGCAGATACCCAGCACCGGGATGCCGGCCGCCAGCACCTCCGGAGCCAGGGCCGGCGCTGTCGCTTCGGTCACACTGGCCGGGCCACCAGACAGTATGATACCCTTGGGCCGGAAGCGGGCGATGGCCGCAGCGGCAGCGTGGAACGGCACAATCTCGCAATAGACATGCGCCTCGCGCACCCGGCGGGCGATCAGCTGGGTGACCTGGCTGCCGAAATCCAGGATCAGGATGATGTTGTCTGCGGCGGAAGCGGGGACTGTCATGGCGGGCGCATAAAGCAAAGTTGCCGGGCGGGAAACCCGCGCTATGCGATCAGCACCTCGGTTGGCCCGCGCGAGCCGGCGAAGGCGCGCTTCATGCCGCCGGAATTGAAGGCAAAGCTGTGGTTGCCGACGCGATCGATGGCGATCACGCCGCCGTCTCCCCCCAGTTCGCCGACGCGGGCGATCATCGCGCGGGTTGCGCTATCGAGCGGCTCACCGCCATAGCGCATGCGGGCGGCTACATCGCCGGCGCCGCCAGACAAGATGAACATCTCGCCGATGCCGGTGCAGCTGAGCGCCACCTGCGAATCGGCCCAGGTGCCGATCCCCGGAAGCGGGGTATCGCCCACGCGGCCCGGTCGCTTGCCGAACAGGCCGCCGGTAGATGTTCCTGCCGCCAGCCGCCCCTGCACGTCCAGCGCCACCGCACCCACCGTTCCATGCGAAAGCATGTCGGCCTCGGCATCGATATCGGCCTGCTCCACGCCCACCGGCATGCGGAACCATGCCGGATCGTTGCCGATTTCCGGCAGCTCCTTTTCGCGCGCGAAGTCGGTCGCGCCCGCGCCGGCCAGCAACACATGCGGGGTAAGCTCCATCACCGCGCGCGCAGCGCGGATCGGGCTTTGCACATTGCGGATCGCGCACACCGCACCGGCGCGCGGCCGGGATCCATCCATGATCGACGCATCAAACTCCACCACGCCGGCGCGGTTGGGCGAAGCGCCTCGCCCCGCCACATAGAGTCCGGAAGCCTCGAGCTCCCCCACCGCCCAGTCCACACAATCGAGCGCCGACAGGCCTTCAGCCAATCTGGCCCGTCCGGCGGCAGCCAGCTCGGCCAGATGGGCTTCTACCAGGCGATAGTCCCGGCCGGGTGTCACGCCGGCTCCTCCGTGCAGGGCCAGGGCAAAGGGCTTGGTCATGGGTGGCTTTCTTGCAGAGGAAAGGGGCCGATAGCAAAGGCGATTCCTTGCCCGGTCAGGGTAGAGAGGTCGAGGGCGTCGCCCGTACGAAGCCTGGCGATGGCCACAGCATCGGCGGAAAAGGGCTTTCGGCCAGATGTGCGCGTTGCTTTGCGAGCGTCGACGAGAGTGACCATTCCGGAGCCCAGCACCTGCGCGCGATTGTCGGCCAGATCGACGACCAATGCCGTGTCTTCATCGATTCCAAATCCCAGCCGGACGGGTGTGTCCAGCTCGAACAGCGCCCGTGTCAGGCGCCCGAGCCGATCCCGCTGGGTGAAATGCTGATCGACCAGGCCGCGTGGCAGAAAGCCGAGGCCTTCGCCAAGCACCAGCGCGGTGTCGGATTCGTCGGCATGCAGGGTCGTCCGCACCGGCCGGGTCAAAGCCCCGCGACTGGTTCCGTTCAGGATCATCCGCCGGCTCATGATGGCAGCCCCCGCCGAGGTGCCGCCGATCACGGCGCCCGCTTGCAGCCGCGAGCGGATGGCCGCCAGCATCGGCGAATCCGCGCCATCCTTTTGCACCAGCGCCGCGCGGATTCGCGATTGATCCCCGCCGGCAAACCAGATCGCCCCGGCTTTGGTGATTTTTTCGATCTCCTCCGGGTTGGATGCATTGCTTGCCCAAAGGCTTTCATCAACGTCAGGCGTTTCCGGATCATCCACGCTCGCCACATGCACCAGCACGACGTCCGCCGGATCGGCTCCGTGTCGCGCAAGGGCCGCAGCCAGTCGCCTTGCGGAGCCAGCCGGTTCGCCCGAAGCCGCCGGGATGACCGCGATCGTTGGCGCGTCGGCCAATCGCCGCTCCAGAAAGGCCTGGTGCACGGCCGCATTGTCCGCCGAAAGCGCGCCCCCCACAATCACCAGCGATCCCGGTGCTGCAACAGCGGGCCATGCCACCAACGCGGCCAGCAGCAGTGTCACTACCCGCATCAGGCGAACCCCATTCCATGTGCGGCGATCACGCAAGCCGACGCCATCGCCATCAAGCCAAGCATCGGCTTCCAGATGAATCGCAGCCATGTGCCATAATCCACCCGTGCGGCCGCAAGGCACCCCATCAGCACCGCGCCGGTCGGGAAAAAGATGTTGGTGAAGCCATCACCGAACTGAAACGCCAGCACCGCCGTCTGTCGCGTGACGCCCGAAAGATCGGCCAGCGGCGCCATCAGCGGCATGGTCACCGCCGCCTGACCGGAGCCGGAGGAAATCACGAAGTTGATGCCCGATTGCACAACCAGCATGCCCCATGCGGTCAGCCAGTCCGGCAACGCCGCGGTAAACCCGGCGGCATTGTGCAGCATCGTGTTGAGCAGGCTGAACTGGTCCGGCTGATCTCCGCCGGCGATCAGCATGATGCCCTTGGCGAAGCCAACCACCAACACCGCAGGGAGCAGGCCGGCAGCCCCCTCGCGGAATGCGGCCGCCAGCGCATTCGGTCCTTGCACAAGACCAGCAGCCCAGCCGACCAGCCCGATTGCCAGCCCCATCACCATGAACTGGGCCGCGATTTCGGGCAGAAAATAGCCGTGAACCACCACGCCCCAGGCCACCCAGGATATGGCCGCCAGAAGCAGCAGCAGGATGAAAGTATCGCCGCGCCGCAAGCCCTGCTGTCCCGAAACACCAGCATCTGCACGCAGCAGATACTGGCGGTCGGCAGCATAGGTCAGCGAAGCCTGCGGATTGCGCCGGATATGGCGGGCATAGAAGAAGGTCGCCGCTGCACCGCTGGCGGTGAACAGCGCGAAGATCGCCAGTCGCACTTCCAGGCCGGACAGAATCGGCACTCCGGCAATGCTCTGGGCGACCACCAGGCTGAACGGATTCATCCAGCTGGTGCCAAAGCCGATCTGTGTGGCAACAAGGCAGGCCAGAAGCGCGGTCAGGCTGTCATAGCCGGCTCGAACCAGCGCCGGAGTCAGGATCAGCATCAGCGCGATGGCTTCTTCCCCCATGCCGAAAACCGCGCCACACACCGCAAACACCAGGAACAGAACAACCACCAGCCCATCGGATGCGGTGCGACCGGTCAGCAGCCGTGCCAGGGCACGGTCGATCGTGCCGGTTGCCGAAAGCATGCCGAACACGCCTCCCACCACCAGCAGAAATCCCATCAGTCCGATCGTCGCCCCCATGCGACTGCCGCTCACCAGCCCTTCAAACAGCAGGTTGGCAAAGCCCACCGTGCCATCGGTGCCGAAGAAGGGCGCCGGCATCGGACTGCTCGCCGATTCGAAGCTGCCCGGCACGAGTCGCGGCGGCTGGCCATCCAGCAGCTGGAACCGGCCCGGCGTGAACAGGAAGGTGGAAATCCAGGCGGCAAGGGCCAGCAGCAGCACGATGACAAGCGCATCGGGCATGCGCACGCTGCGCGCAGCAGGAGGCTCGGCCATGGTGTGCCTTTCGCTCAAAATGATGGCTCTCTGGCGGGCATGCCCGCCAGAGAGCCAACAGGCAATCAGAAGCGGTGCGTCAACCGCGCCGAAACAAAGCGGCCGACAAGGTCGTGGTTGAAGCGATCGACATTGGCGGTCGAACCCAGCACCAGCGGCGGCGTCTTGTCGAAGATGTTGCGGACGTTGAGCGCGACCGTGGTGTTCTTCTGAAGGTCGTAGCGCAGGTTTGCATCCATCGTGAAATAGCTGTCCACATTCACGATTGTTCCGGGTGCCAGGCCCACCGCTTCCAGCGTGCGGGTGTCGGGATCATCCCGGTAGCCGCTGGTGTAGAAGCCCGAGAGCGTCGCGCCGAACGGGCCATTGCGCCAGCGCACGCGGCCGGTCGCCACGAATTTCGGATAGAGATAGTCACCTGCCAGCTCTTCCAAGGGCGAGTTCGGCGACGCCTTGCGATCGAACTTGATCAGATAGGTTGCATCGAACAGCAGGGTGAACTTGCCGATGCCGGTTTCGGGCAGATAGTGGGTGTAGGATACATCGATCCCCTGCGTTTTCTGGAAGCCCAGATTGTCCAGCTGGAACTGGCCATCTGTCACGATGGCCGAAACGATATTGCCCTGTCCGTCGCGCACGATGTTGCGCGCCTCCAGGCCCGGCGTGCCGGTCGGCAGTTCATTCTGGCCAACCACCGGGAACTCGCCCGCCAGCGCCCGGCGGATGAAATCGCTTTCGTCGATGCCCACCAGATTGCGGTGATCGATGTTCCAGTAATCCAGCTTCAGCTCGATGTCCGGTGTTGGCAGGAACACCGCGCCAACGCCCCAGGTGGTGGCATCCTCGGCTTCGAGGTTGGGATTGCCCACCTCTTCCGACAAAAGCGCTTGCCCGGTGGCCAGCGGATTGCCGCCGCAGGCTTGCGGTGTTTCGGCGCAGCGGACCCGGAACGATGACAGCAGCACACCCGCACCCGATTGCGCCAGGCTCGGCGCCCGGAACGATGTGGAGAAATTGCCACGCAGGATCAGCTGCTCCAGCGGCTGCCAGCGCACTGTGATCTTGGGGTTAAAGTCGCTGCCGAAATCGTCATATTTGTCGAAGCGGCCTGCCAGTTGCACATCCAGCGAGTCCGCCACGGGCACATACAGTTCGCCGAACAGCGAAATCTGCTTGCGCGATGCGCTCGCGCTGGTGGACGAGAAGCCCAGGATCGGCTCCGGATTGGCACTGGTTGCCACCGCTTCGCCCGATGGCCGGTCGCTCACGCTTTCGCTGCGCCATTCGGCACCGATGGCCGCCTTCACGGTGCGGCCGTTGAAGCTGAACAGATCGCCCGATGCCACCGCATCGAATTGCAGGCTGCGCGACGAACCGCGCCGCTCGGCAGTGGTTTCCAGCAGCTCGCGAACGCCATCGGCCTGGGTTCCCTGCCCGCCGAACGGATTGTACCACAAGGTTTTCTTGCCGGCCGCCTCGCAGGTGTTGCCAACATAGTTGGCCGTGGGCCGGGCCGCATTCACGGTCCAGCGGTTCACCCGGCTGCCATCGGTGCAGATGTTGCCAAGGTTCAGGTCGTAAAAGGCGCCGGAGCGCACAAGGCCTGACGTGCCCTTCTGCACCCGATCGTTGCCGCCGGTGGTCATGGTGGTGCGCACGTTCCAGCCGAAGCCTGTTTCGATGTCGAAGCCGGTGGTCAGGCGATAGCTGTCAGAGCGGATTTCCACGCCGCGCGGATCGGGATATTTGCCCCACGCGAAAATCGGGAACTCATAGAAGCAGGAAAAGCGCCGGCAGCCGCCTTCTGCTGCCAGATCGGCCTTCAAGGCATCGGGATAGTTGGGGTTTTCCGGATCGGTCGGCGTGCGCGAGAAATTCGCCGGCGAGGTTACGCTGGAGCTGTCGGTGCGCGAGTAGATGAACTCGTTGAACCAGGTGAAGCTGTCGCTGATTTCCATCCGGTGCGAGGCAACGCCGCCAAAGCTTTCCAGCTCGGCATCGGCGGTGACAAACGCATTGGTGTTCACGGTGCAAAATTCGCCCAGATCACCCTCGCCGAACTGGTCGGCCGGGCAACCCGCGCCGCCCGGGCCTTCGGTCTGATCGAATTCCATCGAGAAGAGATCGTTGAAGCTCGGGTAAAAGCCCTGTTGCGAGGGCCGCAGGCTGTTGGCGGAAATCTCCCGGTCGCGCAGGTAGAAGGCGTTGCGCTTGTAATATTGCCCCACGAGCGTGAAGTGATGGTCGCCGGCGCGGAAACCCGCCACACCCGACACGCGGAAGCGGCCCTCGTTGCTGCCGGCGGTCGAATCGCCATAGCTGGCTTCCAGTTCCAGCCCTTCGAAATCGTCGCGCAGCACGAAATTGACCACACCGGCAACCGCGTCCGCCCCATAGAGAGCCGATGAGCCATTGGGCAGAACATCGACACGCTTGATCGCGGCATCGGGAATCGAATTGATGTCGATGAAGCTTTCCTGGCCGTTGGCAAAGGAGGAGATCGACGCGCGACGTCCGTTGATCAAGGTGAGCGTCGCTGAAACCCCCAGTCCACGCAACGAGACCCCGGCCGATCCGGTCGGCGTGTCACCGGACAGCGGCCCCGAATTGGCGGTGGAGAAGGTGCCGCGCCCGCCGCGCGTCTGCGGCAGATCCTTCAGCACATCGATGATGGAGCTGGCGCCGGTTTCCAGTATGGCTTCGCGATCCAGCGTGATGGCCTGCACCCCGCCTTTCAGATCCAACCCCCGGATGAGGGTGCCGGTTACGGTGATGTCTTCTGCGGAAACTTGGGCTTCCGGGCCGGTGGCAACAGGGTCCGCCGTTTGGGCAAGCAGCGGGCTGGCAAGGGCAACCGCAATGATGGCGGCAAGCGGACGGGTGGATTGGGTGGTGAAAGAATGCATGGGGGTTCCCCTTTTGTCGAAATGGCCAGAAAGCCGGACGGCAGGGGACGCATGCTGGTGCGATGATGACTGCTGGCGGACATGTGTCCGCGAGACCGGTCTCAGCCGGCTTCTGTCAAACCCTGCGCCCGCAGCTGGCCGGCAGCAGCCGGCCCGGGCGCAAAGGCGCTATTCGTTGAAATAGGCGGTCAGGTGATATTGCACCGAGCGCCGGACAAGAACCTGATGCCGCGAGCGGGATGCCGCGCGAGAGATGGATTCGGAAAGCAGGGCCAAGGTTTCTTGCACGAATTGCGCCTTAATGATGCGCTTCCCGGCATGCAAGCCCCTTTTGCCAGCCATGCGCTGAATGGAGGAACAGCTTGCCTTGCCGCTCTGCTCCGCCGTCAGGTGTCCGTCGAAGAGGTGGATCGCAGCGCCCGTGCAACCTGCTGCTCGCGGATGGCAAGGGTGATCGTGCTGGCCAGAATGATGGCGCCGCCCACGATCGTCCACAGATCATAGCGTTCCCCGAACAGCAGAATACCGGCAATGGTGATCAGCCCAAAGCGCACGAAATCGAACGGCATGACCGCACTCGCATCGGCTGCGGCAAAGGCCTGGCTCAGCGCCATCTGGCCCGCCGCGGCACAGGCCCCCAGCCCCACCAGCAGCGGCCAGAGATGCGGTTCGGGCCAGGTCCAGAAAGGCAGGGCCAGCAACAGCGAGACCGGCGTGGTCAGCACAAAGCTCCAGGCCGCGACGGCCCGGGCATCATCGGTCCCGGTCAATGCCTTGATTGCCACCAGCGAAAAGGCCGTGGCCAGCGCCGAAACAATAGCCGCCCACAGGCCCGGGCTCATTTCCGTTGCCCCCGGTCGCAACACCAGCAGCATGCCGAAAAGCCCGACACCGAGCGCCACCGAACGCACCAGCCGCACGCGCTCGCCGAGAAACAGGATGGCTCCCACGGTTGCGAACAGGGGCGCGGTGTAGTTGATCGCCAACACCGTCGCCAGCGGCGCATTCGAAACCGCATAGAAGGTGGCGAAAGTGGCGATCACCCCCGATGTCGCCCGCCGAACATGCCCCGGAAGCCGCTCGATCCGCAACAGGCCCGGCGTCAGAAGCAGCATCGGCAGCAGCCAGAGCAGACCGATGAAATTGCGCCACACCACGATAGCAAAGGGATGCAGTTCCTCAGAAATCAGCCGAATCAGCACCCAGAGCCCGGCAAAGGATACGCAGGCCACAATCATCCAGAGGATCCCGCGCACATGCGGCGGCAGGAGCCCCAGGGGATTCCAGGCGGCTGTCACGCCTGCGCCATCAGTGATTGAAGTGCCTGAGGCCCGTGAACGCCATTGCCAGCCCGCGCGCATCCGCTTCAGCAATCACCTCCGCATCGCGCACCGATCCGCCTGGCTGGATCACCGCCGTCGCCCCGGCCTCGGCCGCCGCTACCAGCCCATCGGCAAACGGGAAAAAGGCGTCTGACGCCACCGCGCTCCCCACTGTTGCCGGCGCATCCCAGCCGGCGGCCGCGGCGGCATCTTTCGCCTTCCAGGCGGCAATGCGTGCGCTGTCCAGCCGGCTCATCTGGCCGGCACCGATGCCGGCTGTTGCCCCGCCTTTCGCATAGACGATCGCATTGGATTTCACATGCTTGGCAACGGTCCAGGCAAAGCGCATGTCAGCCAGCTCGGCTGCCGTCGGCTGCCGCTTGGTCACGATTGTCAGATCATCCATCAGGCGATTGTCGCGGCTTTGCACCAGCATCCCGCCGGCAATCGTCCGCACCGTCAGCCCGGGTCGCGCCGGATCGGGCAGCGGGCACAGCAGCAACCGCAGGTTGGGCTTGCCGGCAATCACCGCCCGCGCTTCGGCATCGGCGTCGGGTGCAATAATCACCTCGGTAAACATCTCGGTGATAGCCCGCGCCGTCTCCGCATCGATCGTGCGGTTCAAGGCAATGATCCCGCCAAAGGCCGAAACCGGGTCGCAAGCCTTCGCAGCCCGGTAGGCCTCGGCCAGGGTCGCGGCGCTCGCCACGCCGCAAGGGTTGGCATGCTTGATGATGGCCACC
This sequence comes from Sandarakinorhabdus sp., assembly GCA_020693225.1. Classification (GTDB taxonomy): domain Bacteria; phylum Pseudomonadota; class Alphaproteobacteria; order Sphingomonadales; family Sphingomonadaceae; genus Sandaracinobacteroides. Next base: position 9,915 of record JAIMJL010000015.1, read on the forward strand.
GTCGGGTCGGCGTCGCGAAACTCGGCAATCAGCGCCAGCGCCCCGTCGGCATCGCCCAGATTGTTGTAGCTGAGTGCCTTGCCCTGCACCGGCTCCGCTCCAGCCAGCCCCGCAGCCACCGCCGAAGCGGCATACAGCGCTGCCCGCTGGTGCGGATTTTCGCCATAGCGCAATTCATTTACCCGACGCATTACCAGCGGCAGTGTGTCCGGGAACATCTCCTGCCGGTCGGCAAAGGCAAACCAGCTGGCAATCGCCGAATCATAAGCGGCGGTCGCCTGAAAGGCCTTTGCTGCCAGCCTCGCCCGCGTTTCCATAGCCAGCGCGCCGCTGTTTGCATCCAGTTCGGCGATCAGCGCCGGATAGTCCGCCGCATCGGTCACGCACGCCACAAAGGCATGATTTTTGGCAGCAGACCGCACCATCGCCGGCCCGCCGATATCGATATTCTCGATAATATCGGGGCGCGGCTTGGCCGCCGCCACGGTTGCCTCGAAGGGATAGAGGTTGATCACCACCATATCGATCGGCGCAATGCCATGCGCGGTGGCGGCCGCCTGGTGGTCGGCATCGTCGCGCAATGCCAGCAGGCCGCCGTGCACCTTCGGGTGCAGGGTTTTCAGCCGGCCGTCCATCATTTCCGGAAAGCCGGTGTGTTCCGACACGTCGGTGACGGCCAAACCGGCCGCGCGAAGCGTGGCCGCAGTGCCGCCGGTCGACAGCAGTTCGACGCCGTGCCGCGCCAGCGCGGCGGCCAGATCGACCAGCCCCGTCTTGTCGGAGACCGAAAGAAGGGCGCGGCGAATCGTGATGGGGGCGGTCATGGCTAGGTTTCCGAAATTGCGTGTGCGCGAGCGGGTGCCCCAGCGGGCAGACAAGTGCAAGAAGAAGCGGCGTCTGGCGCCCTAGTCGTCGTCAGCCACGATCTTCGGCAGCACCCGGTCTTCCAGATCGCGGGCAACCTTGGGCGTTCGGAGCAACGCGTCGATGCGCGCAGCCTCCGCATAGCTTTCGTCCAGCCGGAAATGCAGATCGGCGGCATATTTGGTGTGCACACGCCGCGAAACCTCGCCCTTCAGACGCTTGGCATGCGATGCCAGCGCCTTCAGAACGGCATCCTGCGAAGGTGCCTCACCGCCAATTCCCGCGCCGACCGGCATGATAAAGACGGTCGCGTGGCGCAGATCGGGGGACACCCGCACTTCGGAAACGGACACGATGGTCCGGTCAAGCACCTCGTCGCGCACCATGTCACGCGCGAGGAGCTCGGCGAGCACATGCCGCATCTGTTCACCCACCTTGAGTGTTCTGACCGACTTCCCGGTGGTTTCAGCGCCCTTCTTCACAGCGTTCTCAAACGTTCCTCGACTTCGAAGGTTTCGATGACATCACCCTGCGCAATGTCCTGGAAATTCTCCAGACCAATGCCGCATTCATAGCCCTTTTCCACTTGCGTGACATCGTCCTTGAAGCGGCGCAGCGAGGCGATCGAGCCGGTGTAGACGATCACATCGTCGCGCAGCACGCGGGCCTTGAGGTTGCGCTTGATGAAGCCCTCCACAACCAGGCAACCGGCGGCCTTGCCGAACTTGCCGGCCTGGAAGACTTCGCGGATTTCCGCGCGGCCAACCACATTCTCGAAATATTCCGGGCCCAGCTTGCCGGCCATCCCGGCCTTCACCTCATCGATGAGATCGTAGATGATGTCGTAATATTTCAGTGGCACGCCGGCCTGATTGGCAGCTTCGCGCGCCTTGGCATTGGCCCGCACATTGAAGCCGATGATCAGCGCGCCGGAAGCGCGGGCGAGCGTGACGTCGGATTCGGTGATGGCGCCGACGCCACTGTGCAGCACGCGCACCTTGATGTCGTCGGTCGACAGCTTGTTGACGGCAGACGCGATGGCCTCCACCGACCCGTGCACATCGGCCTTGATAACCACCGGGAACTCCACCGCTTTCTTTTCCGACATGGCGGAGAACATCGATTCGAGGCTGGCGGGTGCCGACGTGGTGCGCGCAGTCAGCGCCACCTGCTTGCGATAATCAGCGATTTCGCGCGCCCGCGCCTCTGTTTCAACGACGGAAAGCGTATCGCCTGCCATCGGTACGCCAGACAGGCCGAGCACCTCGACCGCTGCCGAAGGCCCGGCTTCCTTCACCGTCTGGCCCTTGTCGTTGACCAGCGCGCGCACCTTGCCCCATTCGGTGCCGACCACGAAAATGTCGCCGTTGCGCAGCGTGCCGTTGCGCACGAGCACGGTGGCGAGTGGCCCGCGGCCCTTGTCCAGCTTGGCTTCCACCACGGCGGCCTGGGCTTCACGGGCCGGATTGGCCGTAAGCTCCAGGATTTCCGCCTGCAGCAGGATCTTTTCGGCCAGCTCTTCAAGGCCGGTCTGCTTCAGCGCGGACACTTCCACGTCCTGCACTTCGCCGCCCATGGCTTCCACCTGCACATCATACTGCAGCAGATCGGTGCGCACTTTCTGGGCATTGGAGCCGGGCTTGTCCATCTTGTTGATGGCCACGATCATCGGCACATTCGCCGCCTTCACATGGTTGATCGCCTCGATCGTCTGCGGCATCAAGCTATCGTCTCCGGCAACCACCAGCACCACGATATCGGTGACGGTCGCCCCGCGCGCCCGCATTTCGGTGAAGGCTTCGTGACCCGGCGTGTCCAGGAAGGTGATCTTCTCGCCCCCTTTCAGCGTCACCTGATAGGCGCCGATGTGCTGGGTGATGCCGCCGGCTTCACCCTTCACCACATCGGTTCCGCGCAGGGCATCCAGCAGCGAGGTCTTGCCATGATCGACATGGCCCATGATCGTCACGACCGGCGCGCGCGGCACCAGATCCTCGACGCGATCGGTGGCGGCACCATCCACGCCGACTTCCACATCGCTGTCGGACACGCGCTTGATGATGTGGCCGAATTCGGTCACCAACAGCTCCGCCGTATCCTGATCGATGAACTCGTTCATCGTGGTAGGCATGCCCATCTTGAACAGCGCCTTGACCAGATCGGCACCCCGCTCGGCCATCCGATTGGCGAGCTCCTGCACGGTGATCGCTTCGGGCACCTGCACTTCGCGTGCGGTCTTGGCGGTGGCGGCGGCACCGCCACCATGGGCGCGCTTTTCCTTTTCCCGCGCCCGGCGCACGGCCGCGAGCGAGCGGGTGCGGCCATCATCGTCGCCAAGCGCGCGCGTGATGGTCAGCTTGCCATCGCGGCGGCGATCGTCGGTGCGCGGGCGGGTTGCGGGCTTGCCGGGCACTTCGCCCGGCCGCCCCGGCGCCTTGATGCGGCCCAGCGCGCCGCGCGGACGATCCTCATCGTCTGCGGCGGCCACGGGCGGCGCTTCGGCCAGACGCTTCGCCTCTTCGGCGGCGCGCAACGCCTCAGCCGCTTCGGCGCGGGCCTTTTCTTCCAGCCGACGCTCTTCGGCTTCGGCCGCTTCGGCCTTTTCCCGGTCTTCGCGGATGCGCGCTTCTTCGGCCCGCTTCAGCCGATCCTCTTCGGCCAGGCGAATCATCAGTGTTTGCCGCTCGCGCATGGTGAGCTTGGGATTCTGCAACGCCTTGGCGGTTGCCGAAAGTTCGGGCGGGGCCGATTTCGCAACAGGCGCCGGCTTGGCAGCGGGCGGCGGCGCAACGGGTGCAGGCGCTTCCACCACCGGCTCTGGAACCGGCACGGGCTCGGCGACCGGCGCTTCCGGCGTCGGAGCTGCTGGTTCGGGTCCGTCTTCAGCAACGGCTTCCGCAACGGCTTCCGCAGCAGGTTCTGAAACCGGGGCCTGGCGCGGCTTCGCGGCCTCCTTTGCCGGCGGCGCATCCGTGATGACAACGAAGGGCGGAGGCGGCGCGACGGGCATGGCAGGCTTTGTGTCCGCGACAGGTGCGGGAGCCTCAGGCGCGGCAACCGGCGCAGGGGCAGGAGCAACTGCTTCGACGACTTCGGGCACAGGCTCGGGATCGCCGGGCTTGCGGAACACCCGGGCCTTCTTTGTCTCCACCACGACCTTGTGGGTCCGGCCATGGCTGAAGGTTTGCTTCACCTGGCCGACTTCCGTCGTGCGCTTCACGCCGAGCTGCGGCCTCAGGCCCAGTTTCGGCTTTTCGTCTTCGCTCATGCCCGTCCTTCGTCGTTGCGCGGTCGAGCCAATTGCCCGCCACTCTCATCAATCGTCTGTGTGCCAAGATAGGCAATCCAGCGCGAAAGGTCGGCTTTGACCCGCGCGGCTGCTCTGCCATCGGTGACGCCCGAATGCACGATATTCTCACGCCCCAGTGCCGCCGACAAGACATCCCGCCCAACCGGCACCGTCAAAATACTGTCCATCGCCCCATCGCCCACCCGAAACGCCTGGTTCAGCTTGGCCGTTCCGTCGTCGGCCGCGTCTGCCGCGTGCAGCAGCAGCGCAAGGCGGCCTGCCCGTGCGGTTTCGCTCAGGCGATCCGATCCGAACACCAGATGCCCGGCACGATGTTCCAGTCCGAGTCGGTCCAGCGCCCGACGTTGCAGGCCGGTGGCAATGCGTTCAGCGAGATCCGCCGGCACGGCCGGCGGCGATTCCTTAAAGGCGCGGGCCAGCGCGCCTTTCAACTTGCCCTTCGCCATGGCGGATTCCAGCGCCCGCCGGTCTGCCATGATCCAGGCGCCGCGCCCCGGAAGGCGGGCGGCAAGATCTGGCCACACAGCAGCATCCGGGCCGACTGCCAGCCTGATCAGATGCGCGCGCGCGCCGTGCGCACCCGTCAGGATGCAGCGGCGTTCCGGCAGGGTGTCATGCCCCGCGGCTGGCTGCGGCTCGGGTGGAGCCACAGCAGCCGGGTCGGTCAGAGCCGCAAAAGGGGTGTCATCGGGAGACATGCGCTTGAGCGCCTCCCTTAATAGGGCAGGACAGGCGCATCATGCGGCACCGCCTGCGTCTTCGTCGGCGAACCAGTGCTGGCGAGCCGCCATGATGATGGCATTGCCGTCCGCTTCATTGATACCGAACGCTGCCAGCACACCGGCCGGGATTTCGCGCCGCTTGTCGCCCTTGCCGATCAGTTCGTCGGTGGCGAGGTCGGCCAGATCATCCAGCGTGCGGATGCCCTTTTGCCCCAGGCGAACCAGCATCGCCTCGGTCAGGCCGGGGATTTCGGCCAGCGCATCTTCCACGCCCAGGGCACGGCGCTGCTCGCGCAGGCCGGCTTCGCGCCGCTCGATAGCCTCTTCGGCGCGGCGCTGCAGTTCGGCTGCGGTTTCGTCGTCCAGGCCCTCGATAGAGGCGATTTCTTCGGCCTCCACATAGGCGACTTCCTCCAGGCTGGTGAAGCCTTCGGCAACCAGCAGCTGGGCCAGCGTCTCATCGAGTTCGAGTTCCTTTTCAAACAGTTCGGAACGCTCGACAAACTCCTTCTGGCGCTTTTCGCTTTCGGCGGCCTCGGTCATGATGTCGATCTGGTGACCGGTCAACTGGCCGGCCAGCCGCACATTCTGGCCACGGCGGCCGATCGCCAGCGAAAGCTGATCATCGGGCACCACGACCTCGATGCGGCTCTCCTCTTCGTCGATCACCACCTTGGAAACCTGCGCCGGCTGCAGCGCGTTGACCACGAAGGTGGCGGTATCAACCGACCAGGGAATGATATCGATCTTTTCGCCGGCCAGTTCCTGCACCACAGCCTGCACGCGTGAACCGCGCATGCCGACGCAGGCGCCCACCGGATCGATCGAGCCATCGTTGGACAGGACGCCGATCTTGGCGCGGCTTCCGGGGTCGCGGGCACAGGCCTTGATCTCGATCACGCCATCATAGATTTCCGGAACTTCCTGCGCGAACAGCTTTTTCATGAAATCCGGATGCGCGCGCGAACAGAAGATCTGCGGCCCGCGATTTTCCCGCCGAACCACGGTGATCAGCGAACGCACCCGATCGCCCACCCGCAGCACTTCGCGCGGAATCTGCTGGTCGCGGCGGATGACGCCTTCGGCGCGGCCGAGATCGACAACGATGTGGCCGAATTCGACGCGCTTCACCACGCCGGTGATGATCTCGCCCTGACGATCCTTATATTCTTCATACTGCCGCTCGCGCTCGGCATCGCGCACCTTGGTGACGATGACCTGCTTGGCGGCTTGGGCTGCAATCCGGCCGAATTCGATGGGGGGGAGCGGATCGACCATATAGTCGCCCAGCTTGGCGTCATGCTCGCGCTCCTGCGCTTCGGCGAGGCTGATCTGCTTGAAATTGTCTTCCGGAAACTCGACCACTTCCAGCACGCGCCACAGCCGCAGATCGCCACCGCGCGGATCGATTTTCGCGCGAATATCGTTTTCGGCACCATAGCGGGCGCGGGCAGCGCGCTGAATGGCCTCTTCCATCGCCTCAATCACGATCATGCGATCGATGGACTTTTCCCGCGCAACAGCGTCGGCAATGGCGATCAGTTCGGCCTTGTTGGCGGCAATCGGATTCATGCGTCTTTCCTCGTTTGCAGGAGAGCGGTTTCGTCCGCATCTTCCTCATCCTCGATATCGTCTGCGCCTTCAGCGTCCAGCGGAACGGTCGCGGCAATCAGCGCGTCGGTCAACAGCAGCTTGGCAGTGGCTATGGCCGAGAAAGGCAGCACAATGCGCCCAAGCCCTTCCGCATCCAGCAGCACCTGTTCGCCTTCGATTCCGGCCAGGGCACCCTGAAACCGCTTGCGCTCGGCGCCGTTCAACAGAAGCCCCTGCGCCAGTTCGACGCGGGCGAGATGGCCTGCCCATTTGGCAAAATCGTGCAACCGGGTGAGCGGCCGGTCGATCCCCGGCGACGATACCTCCAGCCGGTAGGCGTCTTCGATCGGATCCGCCTCGTCCAGCATTGCGGAAAGCTTGCGCGACAAGGCGGCGCATTGCGACAAGGTCATCTGACCGGTTGCCGGATCTTCCGCCATCACCTGCAAAACCAGATTCTGCCCGCCCGAAAGGCTTACCCGCACAAGCGAAAAGCCGGCGGCCACCACCACCGGTTCGATCAAGTCTTGCAGGTTGGCGCTTTCGGTCATCACATCTCCATCGAATCCCGCAGCCAGGAAGCGCCTCGGGGCCCGCAGGCCGATCGACCGCAGGCTCCTTTGAAGCAAGGCCTTAAGGGAGTGCACCTGTTATAGGCATGGCGGGGCTTTGTCGCAAGCATCAAAGATTGCGTGCAGAGGATGAGCCGGGCAAAGGCGCTCATGCAATGATCGATATCGTACTGGCCCTGCCCAAAGGGCGAATCCTGAAAGAAGCGCTGCCGCTGATCGCCAAAGTCGGCATAGTGCCGGAACCGGCCTTCACGGATGAAGCGAGCCGGGCGTTGAAGTTTGCCACTTCGCGCGCCGATCTGTCGCTGATCCGGGTGCGCAGTTTCGATGTGGCGACCTTCGTGGCCTTTGGCGCGGCGCAGCTGGGGATTGTCGGCAATGATGTGATCGCCGAATTCGGCTATCCGGAACTTTACGCGCCCGTTGATCTCGGCATCGGCCGCTGCCGGCTTTCGATCGCAGAGCCGATCGGCACGCCCTCGCTCGAAGGCGCTTCGCATGTGCGGGTAGCAACCAAATATCCCCACCTCACGCAGGCGCATTTTGCCGCGCAGGGGTTGCAGGCGGAATGTGTGAAGCTGAACGGGGCCATGGAGCTGGCACCGCTGCTGGGGTTGGCGCCGCGCATCGTCGATCTGGTGTCCACCGGCAAGACGCTGCAGGAAAACGGTCTGGTTGAGCGCGAGGTGGTCCTGCCGGTCACATCGCGCCTGGTGGTGAACCGGGTGGCGTTCAAGACCATCCCGGCCGTGGCAGCCCTGGTGGAGCGATTTCGCGAGATTGTCGCCGGATGATGCGGCTGCGATCCCGGGATGCCGATTTCGCGGCCCGTTTTGCTGCGCTGGTGGCAGACACCCGCGAGCCGGACAGTGACGTGGCGCAGGATGTGCGCGCGATCCTTGCGCGGGTGAGCGCCGAAGGCTTTGCCGCCGTTGCCGATTACACCCGGCAGTTCGACAAGGTTTCCCTGACGCCCGAAACCGCCTGCTTCACCGAAGCCGAGCGGCTGGCAGCCGAAGCGCAGGTATCCGCCGAAACCCACGCCGCGCTGGAGCTGGCGGCAGAGCGAATCCGCGCCTTTCACGCGCTGCAGGTTCCAGCCGATCATGACGGTACCGACGCCGCCGGCGTCCGCTCCGGCTGGCGCTACACCGCCATGGCGCGGGCCGGCCTCTATGTTCCGGGTGGCCGTGCGGCCTATCCCTCGTCGGTTTTGATGAATGCTATCCCCGCGAAAGTCGCCGGCGTGGACGAATTGGTGATGGTGACGCCGACGCCCGATGGCGTGGTCAATCCGCTGGTGCTGCTGGCGGCGCGGCTGGCCGGCGTGGACCGCATTTTCCGCATCGGCGGCGCGCAAGCCGTGGCGGCGCTGGCCTACGGCACCGCGCCCATCCCGCAATGCGATGTGATCGTCGGCCCCGGCAATGCCTGGGTGGCAGAGGCAAAGCGGCAGCTTTTCGGCACCGTGGGTATCGACATGATCGCCGGGCCATCGGAAATCCTCGTGGTGGCCGATGCCAGCGCCCGGGCCGACTGGATCGCCGCCGATCTCCTGTCGCAGGCCGAACATGATCCGCTGGCGCAAGCGATCCTGATCACCGATTCGCCCACGCTGGCAGACGCGGTAACGGCATGGGTGGAGCGCCTGCTGCCGACGCTTTCCACGGTCGCAACCGCCCGTTCCAGCTGGGATCGTTTCGGCTGCATTGTCACGGTGGATGATCTGGCCGAAGTGCCGCCGCTGGTGGACGCCCTCGCGCCCGAGCATCTGGAAATCCAGACCGCCGATCCGCACGTCTTGTTTGCCGCTGTCCGCAACGCCGGCTCGGTCTTCATCGGCTCGCACACGCCGGAAGCCATCGGCGACTATATCGGCGGGCCGAACCATGTGCTGCCCACCAGCCGCCGCGCCCGCTTTGCCAGCGGCCTTGGCGTGCGCGATTTTCTGAAGCGCACCACCTTTCTGGAAGCCGGCCCGCGCGGTTTCGCAGCCCTTGCCGGATCAGCAGCGGCGCTCGCCGATGCCGAAGGGCTTGCCGCACACGCTCTTTCCGTCAGGATTCGCGGCTGACCCGCCGGCCAAACGGCCAATCGATCACCCCGCCGGCAAACAGCGCCAGCCACACCAGCACCGGCTGAAAGGCCAGACGCGGGGCATGATAGCCCCAGCCAAGCGCGGTTCCACCGATAGCAATGCCTTGCATGGCGTGGTGGATATTGGCCGGGAACACGCAGATGGCATAAGCTGCGAGCATAATTCCGGCGGCGCGACGGAAGCGGGGGATCATCAGCCCGATCGCGCCAAGGATTTCGCACACCCCGGTAAACAACACCATTTGCAAGGGCCACGGCACCCATGGCGGGGTGATGGCGAGGAACGGCTCCGGAGTCCGCAGATGTGCAACCCCGGCCAGCAGGTAGAAAAGCGCCAGCAGCCAGCGCAGCGCCGACCGCCATTGCCCGCGCCGGATCATCACCGCTGCTCCGGTGCGGTTGCGCGCGGTGCAGCAGACACGCCTAGAGTCGCCGGTCGCTGTTGCGGGCGCGCGCCAGATCCCTGGAATTGGGCCCCTTCGCCGATGCCAGCGATTGCAGCATCATCACCACCGCCTGGCCGTTCAGCGGATCGATGGCGAAGGTGGTGGCGGCAGCGCCGCCCCAGCCCCACACCCCCGGTTTGCTGCCGTCTGCCTCTGCAGAAGTGTCGAACAGCGTGGACCGTCCACCGGCACCAAAGCCCTGCGTCTTTTCAAAGAACACGCCTGCCGGCATCTGGTTGGCCATGGCCCGCCGTGCGATGATGCGCGGGAGCAGCACCTTGCCCTCGAACAGGCCTTCGTTCAGCATCATCTGGGCAAAGCGGGCATAGTCTGCCGCCGAGGATATCAGGCCGGCCCCGCCGGCCAGCATGGTCGGGCGCTCGGCCCATTCGGTTTTTGCTGCACTGTCAACCAGGGTCGGCTTGTCAGCCGGCTTGCCGGTTTTCGGATCAACCCAGGCATAGCTGTTGGCCAGGCGGGCTTGCTGTTTCGGGGAAATCCAGAAAGCGGTATCCGCCATCCCCAGCGGCCGGAAAAGCTGTTCGGCGAAAACCTGATCCAGCGTTTTGCCATTCAGCCGCTCCAGCAGAGCGCCCGCCACATCCAGGCCAATCGAATAGCGCCATTCACTGCCCGGCTCGGTACGCAGCGGAACGGTTGCCAGCCGCTGCATATAGGCCGAGAGGTCGGGGGTTGGCGCATCGCCGGGCAGCCGCCCCAGCGAGGCCGACATCGGCATCAGGCCCAGCCTGCGATATTCCTGCTCCAGCGGTTCGTTGCCGGCAATCGTGTAGCTGAAGCCCGCCGTGTGGGTCAGCAGATGCCGCACCAATATGGGCTTCGTTGCCGGCTTCGCCCGCAGATCCCTGGTCGGATCGATCAGCACCTGCATCGTCCGGAACTCCGGCATGATATCCGCAATCGGCGTGTCAAGCGTCAGCCGACCGGCCGCGATCTGCTGCATCACGGCTACCCCGGTGATCGGCTTGGTCATGGAATAGACCCGCCACAGCGTATCAGGAGTAACCTTGCTGCCGCCTTCAAAGGCCGTGCTGCCGGCGGTGAGCCAGTTGGGGCGAAAGGCACCCGGCTCCAGGATGCCGATGATGGCACCCGGCACCTTGCCATTGGCCACATAGCCATCAATCAGCGCCTGCGTCGCGGCATTGCGGCGGTCTTTGGCCTGCACGGCAGCGCCAGCCCCGGCAGACAGCGCCGAAACCGCCAGCGCGCACAGCATCGTGCGCCGGTCCAGCGTCAATCTTTCCATGTTGCCAGCACCCCTTCAAGCTCGTCCACAAGGCCTTGCACCGCGCCCAGATGCGGGCGCTCGGCTGCCAGAATCGCGGCAAAGACCTCCTTTTTCCAGGCCCGCGCGTCAAGCCCGTGGGCGCCGCTTTCACACGCCGAATTGATCACGATATCCACCAGCCGATCGGCGGCATGCAGCCGCCCCCACAAATAATCATTCTCGCGCCAGCCACGGCTGAAAAAGGCGCCGAAGGCGTTCAGCTGCCAGCCCTTCAGGCAGGCGCGGGTGCCGCCTTCGCGCAGCGCGGTGGCATCGTCGGGGGAAATGCGATCCACCCGGATTTCATCCAGGCTGTCGGCACTGTCATCCTGCATCTGCGGCAGCAGGGCGATGTCGTAAAAGGGAAAGCCAAGCCAGGCCCGGATCAGCGCGTGGCGCATCGCCCGGCCCATGCTGCTATCGACCGCTGCCGCCGCGAGCACTTCGTCTGCGGCCCGATCCAGCGTGGACAGATCGAGTGTGACGATCAGCCTGTCCAGCGCCAGTTCGCCGGCCGCCAGTTGCGCATCCCGGCCACTGGCGCGGGCAATCTTGCGCGCCACATCGCCCAGACCGTCCCGGCCGCTGTGCGTCAGCACGCTGCGTCGAACGACGAAGGGCGAAATGGCGGCATAGAGCGCGGACTTTACCGCTTCGGCGGCGGCCCGTTCCTGGGCCGACGGGCTGGCGGCGATTTCCGCCGTGAGTCGCTTCACCACAAAGCGCAGCCGGCGAACGCGAAAGCCGATATCCAGCCCCTTCAGCACCTGCACATAGCCGCTGGCCTCCGGCGCGCGCCCGGTTGCGGCATCCGTCAGAAACACCCCGCGCCGCTCCGCTACCTCGAACAGCACGCTGCGAACCTGCGCCGCGTCGCCGGCTTCCAACGCCGCCGCCCCGCAAAGCAGCGCCGCCGCCTCATCCAGCACCCGCTGCAGCTTGAGCTGGGCGTAGGCGGCAAAGGCAAATCCGGCCTCGCGCGCTGCCAGCGACTGCACCCGGGAGCGGGCCTTCGCCAGCCGATCCGGGCCGAGTGGCAGATAGAAGAAACGCGGCCCGACGGCGCGCAGGATGGCGGCATCCACGGCCGGGGTCAGCCCATCCAGCACGGCGCGCAGGCGGCGGATGCGCGCGGAAAGACCGCCAATGGCCTCGAGGCTGTCCCGAATCGGCTGTTCGCGCGGAATATCGGCCAGCGCCCGCAGGATGGCCGTGAAGAAACCTGGTGGTTTTCCGCCCCGCACATCGGCCGCACCATCGGGCTTGGGGTCGATATACACAAAGCGGCGATCCACCTCGCGGTGGGAAGGCTTCATCTTCACCGCGTCGATCGCCGGACCGAAGGGCGCATTGTTCAACACGCTGCCGTCGATCAGGGCAATATCCTCCGGCGCGCGATCGCTTGCCAGTTGGTCACGAAGAAACGCATGCCGACGCGGCCAGACCTCGCCAAGTGCTGCCAGTCGACGATCGATTTCGCCCAGCGTTGCCGGTGGAAAGGCGCCGGGGAAGGATGCCGTTGCGCGGGCAGCAAACAGCAGTTCCGCCCGTTCGCCCAGCGATCGTTGCGGCAAGCCGTGCGCCCGCGCGGCCTGCCGGCCGGCACCCCGCGCTGCAATCAGGTCGCCGCGCTGCATCACCGGCGGCGCGCGAAAGCAGAACAGCCGGCGGTGCTCCCGTTCCGTCACGGCCGGCGGCGAATGGATCGGCAGCCGCGCCGTAACGCCGAAATAATCCGTCACGGTCACAAACAGGTCGAGCCCCATGGTGGGCGGCACCAGCGCCGGGCCAGGCACGCCCTGTTCGGTGGCCAGCAGCGCCTCATCCAGCAGGGCGGTGAAGCCGTCGCCGGAAAAAGGCGGCTTGAACCAGCGGCTGCGCACGAATCGCGAGAGCTTCACGGCGATCTCGGCGCGGATGGCGGGATCGTCGACCCGCGCCAGGCTTTCCGACTGGCGCGATGCAAACCAGCCCACCGGTTCCTTGTAGAACTGGCCCAGCCGCCCCAGCCCCTTGTCGGGCCGGGCATCGGGATCCAGCAGCACATCGATGTCGGCCTTCTCCAGCCACAGCTTGCGCAGCGGCTCCATGTCGTGCCCGGATGCGATCGCCCGGCCCAGCAGAACGGCATTGATGCCGCCCGCACTGGCCCCGGTGATGATGTCGCAGATGATCCGCAGGTCGACCTGGGTGCCGATGCGATCGAGCATGGCCTTCCACACCGGCTCGCTGTCGCCCTCGGGCACGGCGCGCCCGGCCTGCCTCGCCTCGCTCGCCTTCAGCAGCTTCCACAATTCCTTGGTGACGCCGTGCATGTAGATGGCAAGGCTGACCCCGCCATAGCAGACAAGCGCGAGCCGCAATTCCTTCTCGCGCGGCGCCGTCTGCAAAATCCCTCTCCCGAACGCCTAAAAGTCGGCCAGCACCTGATCCGGCGGGCGATGGCCATCGGCAAACACCCGGATGTTGGCGATCACCTTCTCGCCCATCGCCTGGCGCCCCTCATAGGTGGCAGAGCCGAGGTGCGGCACAAGCACCACATTATCCAGCTCGATCAACCTCGGATCAACCGCCGGCTCATGTTCAAACACATCGAGGCCGGCCCCGGCGATCTCGCCGGCCTTCAGCGCCTCGACCAGGGCATCTTCATTCACCAGCGTGCCGCGCGCCACGTTGATCAGATAGGAGTGGCGCGGCATCCGTCGCAGCCGGGCCGCATCGATCATGTGCCGGGTTTCCGCCGTTTCCGGGCAATTGAGGCTCACGAAATCCACCCGCTCCAACATGGCATCCAGCGTTGGCCACCAGGTGGCCTCGAGCGGGGCTTCGGCAGCGGCGGGCAGGCGGTGCCGGTTGTGATAGTGGATGGAAAGCCCGAAGGCGCGCGCCCGGGCGGCCACCGCCTGGCCAATGCGCCCCATGCCCACAATGCCAAGGCGCTTGCCGGTAATGCGGTGACCCAGCATGCCGGTGGGGGACCAGCCGGCCCAGCCACCGGAGCGGACCAGCTTTTCGCCTTCCGAGAGCCGGCGCGGAACCGACAGGATCAGCGCCATCACCATGTCGGCGGTGTCGTCGGTCAACACGCCGGGCGTGTTGGAAACGGTGATGCCGCGTGCTCGGGCGGCGGCCAGGTCGATGTGATCGACGCCTGCGCCGAAATTCGCCAGCAGTTTCAGCCGCTCGCCGGCCCCGGCAATCAGTGCAGCGTCGATCTCGTCGGTCACAGTTGGCACCAGCACGTCGCAATCGGCCATGGCGGCGGCCAGCGCCTCGCGGTCAAACGCCGTGTCGGTGAGATTGAGTGTGACATCGAACAGCTCTGCCATGCGCGTTTCCACGGCTTGCGGCAGCCTGCGCGTCACGATGACCCGCGGGCGATGCTGATATTTCTCGAAGCGGCTTGCTGGCATGGCCTCACCCTAGGGACTGCACCATCACGCTTGCAAGCCCGACAGCGGTCTTGCAATAGCGCGCTATGTGTTCTCCCGCCCTTTTTGCCTGTATCGGCTTGATTTGCACCGGACTCATGGCTGCCTTGCCTGCGCTTGCCCAGCCGGTGTCCGCAGCCGCGGAAGCCCCGCTGCCCACCAACAAGGACGCGCTGAAATACCGGTCCGGGCTGCCGGTGCCGCGCTTCGCCTCGTTGCGTTCCGGCAAGGCCTATATGCGGGCCGGGCCGGGCAAGGAGTATCGGGTGCTCTGGGTCTATACCCGTCCGGGAGTTCCACTCGAAATCCTGAAGGAGTGGAACGTCTGGCGCATGGTGCGCGATTCCGAGGGCACGGAAGGCTGGATGGACCGGGCCATGCTGTCGCAAGATCGAACGGTGCAGATCACCCGGCAAGTGCGAACGCTGCATGCGCGGCCCGATGTCTCGTCGCCGGCGGTCTGGCGGGCGGAGCCCGGGGTGGTCGCCCGGGTAACCCTGTGCGCCGATCGCTGGTGCCGCGTGGAAAGCGGCGGCCGCAGCGGCTATCTGCTGCGCGAGCATGGTTTCGGCACCTACCCTGACGAGCCTGTCGGCTGATTGCCGGCATGTCAGCCATTGTCCTGCTGATTCTGGCCAAGCTGTCGCCCCTGCTGGCGTTGCTGGTTCTGCTGTTGGGCGGCGCCGTGATCAGCCTGCAGAAGAAGTTGCGGCGGCTTGGGCTGGAAGCCAGCCACGATCCGCTCACCGGGCTGCCCAATCGCCGTGGCCTTGCCAGCATATGGGAATCCGCCGGCCCCGAAAAATCGCTGCTCTTCATCGATCTCGATGGCTTCAAGGCGGTCAACGACCGATGGGGCCATACGGTTGGCGACGCGCTTCTTCGGCAGGTGGCAAACCGGCTGGCCAGCGCGGTGCCGCCGCCTGGCAAGCTGGCCCGCTGGGGAGGGGATGAATTTGTGGCAGTGGTGCCGGCGTTCAAGCTCCAGGATCAGCTGGCATTGCTCGCCAATGCAGCGATCATGGGCTATGATCTGTCATCGGCAGGCGGACCGGATGCTGTGCGGGTCGGCGTGAGCGTGGGATGGTGCGAGGGAGAAGCCGATCTCGCCACCGCGCTTGCCGCAGCCAACGCCCGGTTGATGCAGGATCGCAGCGTGCGCAGCAGCTGACGGTTCAATCCCTATTCACCCGTCTGGCCGCAATTTGCCGGCCATGATGATCAATCCGCTTCTCCGGCGCTTGGTTCGCCGTTCCTCCCCGATCCTTCTGGCAACGCTGCCGCTCGCCGGCTGCATGAGCCTGTCCGACTATGGCGAGGCGCCGGGCTATGAACGGGGCTATCCCGATTATCCGCGCGAAGCGGCAGAATGGTATGGTCGCGATGTCGGATCCGTGGACGGCTTCTATTCTGCTCTCGATCGCTACGGGCGCTGGGATTTGCATCCCGGCTATGGCCGGGTGTTCGTGCCGCTTGGCGTCGGCCGGTCATGGCAGCCCTATTCGCAAGGCTATTGGGCGACAGATCCGCGCTATGGTCGCCGCTGGATCTCCGCCGAGCCGTTCGGCTGGGCAACCTACCACTATGGCCGCTGGGCGCGCGATTCGCGGCTTGGCTGGTTCTGGGTTCCAGACACCCGCTACGGCCCCGGCTGGGTGAGCTGGCGCGAGGGCAACGGCTATTCCGGCTGGTCGCCGCTGCCGCCCTTCGGGTGGAATCGCTGGAGCGCAGGCTATGGCGGCTATGATCCCTGGGGCTATGACAGCTGGCTGTTTGCGCCCAGCGCCTATCTGTATCGCCCCGGCCTCAATTCGCACATCGTTCGCGGCCGGCCACATTATGATCGCACCCGGCCGGTCGAACGGCCGACCACGCGACCCGATCGCCCGAATTCTCCCACCCCCAATCCGCCTGCCTGGAGCGGACGTCCGGATGGCGAGGGCCGCGAACCGGGCTGGCGCCCGCGCGACGACCGCCCTGGCCGGGTTGCGCAGGATGGCGTGGAACGCCCCCCGCGCCGGGACGGCGCCACCTGGAACGGCCGGGACGGCGCCACCCGGAACGGCCAGGACGGCGCCACCCGGAACGGCCAGGACGGCACCACCCGCTCGCCCGATGCCGCGCGGCCGGATCGGCCAGCCTATGCGCGTTCGCCGGAAAGCCGCGCCCGGGCAGATCGGCCGGTGAGCAATCCCGCTTCCATGACCGGGATAGCCAGCAGGCCAGCTCGAACGGTGCAGGCTGCCCCGGCTCAGGCACCAGCAATTTCCCCGCAGACCGCGCCTGCACGCGCCCCGCGCGCCGAGCCGGCAGCCCGTGTGTCACGGGTTGAGGCCTCGCAGCCGGTGCAGCGCGACCGCAGTTCAACCGTCCGCGACGAACTCGTGCGCCGGCAGCCGGAGTAAACCGGACGCTTTTCTGTTGCGGTGGCTTGCCGCAACGCACAAGATAGCGGCGTGACAGCAGCGTTCGACGAAATGTACGGCCATGGCGCCTTCGGCTCCGATAGCGTCCGGATGCCCTATGCCCGCGTTGGCGACTGGCTGCGCTCGTCCAGCCACGAATTGATGGAAACCCGGCGGCAGCAGGCAGAGCTGTTCTTTCGCCGCATCGGCATCACCTTTGCCGTCTATGGCGATCCGGATGCGTCAGAGCGGCTGATCCCGTTTGATATCGTGCCCCGGATCATCGCCGGTTCGGAATGGGCAAAGCTTGAGGAGGGGCTGGTTCAGCGGGTCAACGCGCTCAACATGTTCCTCGCCGATGTCTATGGGCCAAGGGAGTGCATCAAGGCGGGAATCATCCCGGAAGAGCTGGTGCTGCGCAATCCGCAATATAGCCTGGCCCAGGTGGGCCGCCGCCCGGCCAAAGATGTCTGGGTGCATATCGCCGGAATCGATCTGGTGCGCACCGGGGCTGACGCCTTCTATGTGCTGGAAGACAATGCGCGTACCCCTTCGGGCGTTTCCTATATGCTGGAAAACCGCGAGGTGATGCTGCGGCTGGTGCCGGAGGTTATTGCCGACATCGGGATGCACGGTGGCCTGCGGCCGGTGGAAACCTATCCCGAAACGCTGCTCGATACGCTGAAGTCAGTCGCTCCTGACAGTTGCACCGGCGAACCCTGCCTCGCGCTGCTCACCCCGGGCGTGCACAACAGCGCCTATTACGAACACAGCTTCCTCGCCGACAAGCTGGGCATCGAGCTGGTGGAAGGCTCCGATCTGTTCGTGCATGCCGATACGCTGTTCATGCGCACGACCGAAGGCCCCAAGCGGGTGGATGTGCTGTATCGGCGGCTGGACGATGATTTCATCGATCCGCTGGTGTTCCGCCCGGATTCGATGCTCGGGGTCCCTGGACTGGTCAACGCCACCCATGCCGGCAATGTCACCCTTGCCAATGCCATCGGAACCGGTGTGGCCGACGACAAGGCCATCTACAGCTACATGCCGGAAATCGTCCGCTTCTTCACCGGCCGCGATGCGCTGCTGCAAAATGTGCCAACCTTCCGCTGCCGGGAGCCGGATGCGCTGGCGCAGGTGCTGGACAAGCTGTCGGAGCTGGTGGTGAAGGAAGTGGACGGTTCGGGCGGCTATGGCATGCTGGTCGGCCCGCACGCCACCAAGGCGCAGCTGGACAGCTTCGCCGCCAAATTGCGCGCCCACCCGGAGAAGTTCATCGCCCAGCCGACGCTGGCGCTTTCCACCTGCCCGACACTCACCGACGCCGGGCTGGCGCCCCGGCATGTCGATTTGCGGCCCTTCGTACTGACCGGGGCCGATGGTGTGAAGATCGTCGCCGGCGGTCTCACCCGCGTTGCCCTGAAACAGGGCTCGCTGGTGGTCAACAGCAGCCAGGGCGGCGGCACCAAGGACACCTGGGTGGTGGATGACGCCATCCTCGATTCGTTCGATCCCGATGCTCTCTAGGTCGGCGGCCAACCTCTACTGGATGGGCCGCTATCTGGAGCGGGCCGATTTCCTGTGCCGGCTGATCGATGCAACCGTCCGGCTGGCCTCATTGCCCGCCTCGCACGGCGGCGCAAAGCCGGCCTGGGAGGGCGCGATCCGATCGGCAGCGGTGGAAAACAGCTTCCGGGAAACCGGCCTGCCGGTGGATGAGGCGCATGTCGGCTGGTTTCTGGCGCTCGATCCTTCCAATCCCTCCTCTGTGCGCTGCTGCCTGGAAGCCGCGCGGCACAACGGCCGGGCGGTGCGTACGGCGCTGACGCTGGAAACCTGGGAAGCGGTCAATGGAGCCTGGCTGGAAATCCAGCGCTTCGGCACCGGCGTGCCCGACAGTTCCACGCTGGTGCGCCTGGTTGAAAGCATCAAGGCGGTGCTGCTGAGCTTCGATGGTGCTGCCGCGCGCACCCAGCTGCGCGAGCCGACCTACTGGTTCCTGCGGCTGGGCACCACGATCGAGCGCGCCGATACGACAGCCCGCCTGCTGGATGTGAAATATCATCTGCTGCTGCCGCGCACCGAGCCGATCGGCGGCAGTCTGGATTATTTCCAGTGGACCACCCTGCTGCGCACCGTTTCGGCCCTGACCGCCTATCGCTGGGTCTATCGCGATGCCGTTAAGCCCTGGCTGGTTGCCGATCTGCTGATCTTCAACCGCGCCATGCCGCGCTCGCTGATTGCCTGCTATGAGGATGCGGTGTGGCTGCTCGACCAGCTGGCGGCAACGCGCGGCCGCCGCGGCCCCGCCAACCGGCAGGCATCGGCTGCCTTGCGGCGGCTTTCAGAAAACGACATCGACGCGCTGTTCCAAGGCGGCTTGCACGAGTTCCTCACCGAGTTCATTGCCGAGAACAATGCGTTGGGAGATGCCATTGCCGACCAATATCTCTTTTGAGTCGCTCAACCCGTGCATCTGAGCATCGACCATGTGACCCGCTATCGCTATGCGGAGCCGGCACAGGGCATCATCCAGCTGCTTCGGCTGACCCCGAGAGGAACCGATAGCCAACACATCCTGAAGTGGCGGATCGATGTGGATGCAGACGGGCGGTTGACCCCTTTCACCGATGCCCATGGCAACAGCTGCCACATCTTCTATGCCGATCGCCCGGTGGATAGCCTGACCCTGCATGTGGCAGGGGCGGTGCAGACCTCGGAGGCTGCGGGAATTGTCAGCGGCACGGAAGATCCGCTGCCGCCGCTGGTCTATCTGCGCAGCACGCCGCTGACCGAAGTGTCGCCGGCGATTGCCCAGTTTGCCGAGAATTGTCGTGATGCCGATACGTTGGCGCAGGCGCATGCACTGATGCTGGCGGTGCGCGAAAAGCTGGCGTTCGAGCCGGGCGTCACCGATGTGGTGACCGATGCCGCATCCGCCTTTCGGCTGGGCAGCGGCGTGTGCCAGGATCTGGCGCAGGTGATGATTGCCGCCGCGCGGCATCTCGGCATGCCGGCACGCTATGTGTCCGGGCACTATGCGGCTCCCGATCACCCGGAGCAGGAAGCCTCGCACGCCTGGGTGGAGCTGTATATTCCGTATCTCGGCTGGGTGGCCTTCGATCCAACGCACGGCGTCGGCACCACCGAGGGTCATGTTCGCGTGGCGGTTGGGCTCGATTCGCTGGAAGCGTCTCCGGTGCGCGGAACGCGGCGCGGCGGCGGCGCCGAATCGCTTGCGGTTGTGGTGCACGGCCGCGAATATGCCGCCAGCCAGCGGCAGGCGCAGAGCCAATCCTGATGGAGCCTCGAACCCCGGCATGACCTATTGCGTTGGATTGCTTGTAAAAGAAGGCCTGGTGATGCTGGCCGATACCCGCACCAACGCGGGCATCGACAATATCTCCACCTATCGCAAGCTGCGGGTGTTTGGCGAAGAGGGCAAGCGCGTGCTGGCGATTGCGTCGGGCGGCTCGCTATCCACCACGCAGGCGCTGATTCATCGGCTGCAAGAGGGTGTCAGCATCGATGGCGGCGAACCGGAATTCATCGAAACGGCGCCGTCCATGTTTCGCGTGGCGCAGTTGGTGGGGCATGCCATGGTGGAGGCCAAGGGGCAGATCGAGCGGACCATCGACAAGGGAGCCGTGGCGGAAGGCGATGTGAAGATCGGCGTCACGCTGCTGGTGGGCGGCAGCATCGATGGCCGCGCGCCGCGATTGTTCATGATCTATGGCGAGGGCAATTTCATCGAGTGCGGCATGGACACGCCCTATTTCCAGATCGGCGAGCTGAAATATGGCAAGCCGATCCTCGACCGCATGCTGGACTATCGCACGCCGCTCGCCAAGGCGATGAAGATCGGGCTGCTCAGCATGAACAGCACCATGCGCTCCAACCTGTCGGTCGGCCTGCCGATCGACATGCTGATCGTCCGGCCCGGCCAGTCGGTCGCAGCAATGCACCGGATCGAAGAATCCGATCGCTATTACAACGATCTGTCGGACGGCTGGGTATCCGCACTGGGCGCGGCGATCGAAGCGATTCCGGAGCCACCCTATGCCTTGCCAGGACCAACGTTCGAATAGAGCGGCCGCTCTAAGCCAACAGCTGCTTCAGCTCGGTCTTGACGATCTTGCCATTGGCATTGCGCGGCAAGGGTTCTGCCCGGATGTGAATCTCCACCGGCACCTTGAAGGCAGCCAGCCGCTCGCGCACGAAGCGGCGCAAGGTATCGCAATCCACCGCCATGCCGGGTTTCAGCGAAACGAAGGCAACCGGCTCTTCGCCCAGCATCGGGTGCGGCTTGCCCACCAGTGCCGCATCCATAAGGCATGGGTGCTCGCACAGCGCCGCTTCCACCTCCACGCAATAGATATTCTCGCCGCCGCGGATCAGCATGTCCTTTGCCCGGTCCACTATGGTGATGAAGCCTTCATCGTCGATGCGGGCCAGGTCGCCGGTGCGCACCCAGCCATCGGGGAAGGTTTCGGCGGTTGCTTCCGGCTTGTTCCAATAGCCCTTCACCACATTCGGCCCGAAGGCGAAAAGTTCACCCACTTCGCCTGCCGGCAAAACCTTGCCATCGGGTCCGCGCACTTGCGCATCGCACACCGCAACCGGCGGACCGGCGCTTTCCGGGCGATGCAGATAATCTTCCGCGCCGTGCTGGCTGAAGGTGGCGCTGGTCTCCGTCATGCCCCAGCCATTGCCCGGTGCAGCCCCCGCCTTGCCGATCTGCCGCACCAGCTCCGGCGCCGAAGGCGCACCACCATAGGAAATCGACTCCAGGCTGGAGAGGTCATATTTGTCGCGATCGGGGTGGGTGAGCAGTTGCCAGGCGATGGCGGGAACGCCGCCGGCCCCGTTGATCCGCTCGGCCTCGATCAGCTTCAACGCTTCGCCGGCGTCGAACTTGCGCTGCAAAACCAGCTTGGCCCCGGCAAACAGCGCCGGGTTCATCACCGCATGGCTGCCGGTCGCGTGAAAGAAGGGCACACTCAGCAACATGGATTTCTGCGGCGCGGCCGGATCGGGCGCCGGCGGCATTTCGCCCCGCCGCAGGAAACTGCGCGCTGAAGAAAAAGCCGAGGAGAGGATGTTGCTGCAAATGTTGCGCTGGGTGCCAAGGGCGCCCTTCGGCTTGCCGGTGGTGCCGCTGGTATAGAAAATGGTGGCATCGTCCTCCGGCAGCAGGAAGGGTTCAGGCGTCGGCATATCCGGCAGGCCGGCCCAGCTGTTCGGCGGGCCGATGATGGCTTCCAGCGAGCCATTGCCCCCTTCGGCAAGCCCGCGGGCAAGCAACACATGCTGCAAACTGCCGATGCCAGCCCGGTGCGGCGCGATCCGCTCCCAACGTTCTGCATCGGCGATCAGCAGCCTGGCGCCGGAATCCAGCAGCCCATATTCCAGCTCCGCCCCGGTCCACCAGGCGTTCAGCGGGGTGATGATCGCCCCCAGAAGCGCCGCCGCATAGAAGGCCACCGGCCATTCCGGCAGGTTGCGCATCACGATGGCGACCCGGTCTCCCTTGACCACGCCCAGATCCCGCATGTGCGCTGACAGCAGGATTGTTGCCCGCGCAAACGCCTCAAAGCTTACCCGCTCGTCTTCATGGACGATGAAGATGCGGTCGCCGTGCGTCCGCCCGATGGCAAACACATGCTGCAGGCTGGGCGGCGCATTCTTCCACGTGCGCGTCGGGTGGCCGCCGATGGTCACCGTTTCCATTTCGAACACCGCGCCCGGCGCTGTCAGAAGCGCATGTGCCTGGGCGATGGACATCGCCGGCCAAGTTTTTGTCATCGATTCGTCTCCCGATGCCACCAAAGCTGAAAGCGCCGCCGCTTACAATCGCCAAGCGAGCGCGCTAGACACGGGCGATGGCACCGCCCCCGCACCTGACGCTGATCGACGGCTCCGGCTTCATCTTCCGTGCCTATCATCGGCTGCCGCCGCTGACCGATCCGCAAGGAACGCCGGTGGGTGCGGTGTTCGGCTTCACCTCGATGCTGTGGAACCTGATCGAGGCAGCGCGCAAATCGCCGGAAGATGATTATCTCGCCGTGATCCTCGATGCCGGGAAACGCAGCTTCCGCAACGATCTCTATGCCGACTACAAGGCCAATCGCCCGGATCCACCGGAGGATCTGGTGCCGCAGTTTCCGCTGATCCGCGATGCGGTCAATGCGCTTGGCGTTCCCTGCATCGAAAGAACCAATTTCGAAGCCGATGATCTGATCGCCTCCTATGCCGAAGCGGCCATGGCGCGCGGCTGGACGGTGACCATCGTGTCGTCAGACAAGGATCTGATGCAGCTGGTGCGCCCCGGCCTCAGCCTGCTGGATACCATGCAGAACAGGCGCTTCGGCGAAGCCGAAGTGCTGGAAAAATGGGGCGTTCCGCCAGCCAAACTGGCAGAGGTTCTGGCGCTGATGGGAGACAGTGTCGACAATGTCCCCGGCGTCCCCGGCGTCGGGCCGAAAACCGCAGCGGATCTTGTGAACCAGTTCGGCGATGTCGAAGCCGTGCTTGGCAATCTCGATCAGATCAAGCGGCCGAAGCTGCGGGAAAATCTGGAAATCCATGCCGAAGCGGCGCGGCTTTCGCGCATCCTGGTCGAATTGAAGCGGGATATGGAGCTTGTGCCGGAGCTTGATGCCCTGAAGCTGGCAGACGGACAGGACCATGCGCTGCTGGCAGCCTTTCTGGCCAAACACGGCTTCCGTTCGCTGCTGGCCAAGCTGGGCGATCTTGGCCGCGCCGCTGCCGAAACCATTGCCGCGCCCGTGCCGGAAGAGGGTGCGCCGGAAGCGCCGCCCTTTGATCATGCCGGCTATGAATGCGTGACCACGCTGGAACGGCTGCAGTGGTGGCTGGATGCAGCGCATCGGCTGGGAACCGTTGCCTTCGATACCGAAACCACCAGCCTTGATGCCGTGGCCGCCGAACTGGTCGGATTCAGCCTTTCGGTCGAGCCGGGCAAGGCCTGCTATGTGCCGCTGAGGCATGTGTCCGGCGAGGGGCTGCTGGCCGAGCGGGTGGAGCAGCTGTCGCTGCACCAGGCGCTGCCGCCACTGCAGGCGCTGCTGGAAGATCCGGGCGTGCTCAAGGTCGGGCAGAATCTGAAATATGATATGGTGGTGATGGCCGCGCACGGCATCGCCATTGCGCCGTTCGACGATACCATGCTGCTGTCTTACGCCCTGTCCGCCGGCTTGAACGGGCACGGCATGGATGAGCTTTCGCAAATGCACCTGGGCCACACGCCCATTGCTTTCAAAGAGGTCGCCGGCACGGGCAAGGCGCAGACCAGCTTTGCCGAAGTGCCGCTGGACCGCGCCACCGCCTATGCCGCCGAAGATGCCGATGTCACGCTTCGCCTGCATGGGTTGCTCAAGCCCCGGCTGTGGCAAAGCAAGGTAACGCGCGTTTATGAATGGTGCGATCGGCCGCTGGTGCCGGTGCTGGCCGGCATGGAGCGCGCCGGAATCAAGGTGGATCGCGCCGAGCTGGCGCGCATGTCGGCGGAATTCGCCGGCGAGATGGCGCGGCTGGAGGCCGAGGTGCACGCCGTGGCCGGGCAGCCCTTTGCCTTGGGAAGCCCGAAGCAGCTGGGCGAAATCCTGTTCGACAAGCTGGGCCTTCCCGGCGGCAAGAAAGGGAAGTCCGGGCAATATTCCACCGACGTCACCGAAATGGAGCGGCTGGCAGCGCTCACAGACCTGCCCGGTGCCGAAATTGCCCGCTTGCTGCTCGATTGGCGGCAGGTTTCCAAGCTCCGGTCCACCTACACCGAAGCCCTGCAGCAGCAGATCAACCCGCAGACCGGCCGGGTGCACACCAGCTTCTCGATGGCGGTCGCCTCCACCGGGCGCCTCGCCTCCACCGATCCGAATTTGCAGAACATCCCCATCCGCACCGAAATGGGCCGCCGCATCCGCGATGCCTTCGTGGCCGAACCGGGCCATGTGATCCTGGCGGCAGATTATAACCAGATCGAGCTGCGGCTGATGGCGCACATCGCCGAAGTGCCGGAATTGCAGCAGGCCTATGCCGAAGGCCAGGATATTCACACGCTCACCGCACGGCAGATTTTCACCATTCCTGACGATGTGCCGGTCGATCGCGACCATCGCAACCGCGCCAAGACGATCAATTTCTCCATCATCTATGGCATTTCCGCCTTTGGGCTGGCGCAAAGGCTGTCGATTTCGCGCGGCGAGGCGCAGGACTTCATCGATCGCTATCTGGATCGCTACGCCGGCATCCGCCGCTACATGGCGGAAACGGTTGCCAAGGTGCGCGAAGATGGCTTCGTGACAACGCTCTATGGCCGCCGCATTCACATCGCGGCCATCCGCTCCAAGGTGCAGTCCGAGCGGCAGGGCGCAGAGCGGCAGGCGATCAACGCGCCGGTGCAAGGGACCGCCGCCGATATCATCAAGCGCGCCATGGTCGCCATGAACCCGGCGCTTGCCGCCGCAGGCTTGACGCAAACGCGCATGCTGCTTCAGGTGCATGACGAGCTTGTGTTTGAAGTGGCAGAGCCGCAAGTGGCGCTGGCAACCGAAACGATTCGCCGGGTGATGGAGCAGGCCGCCGGCCCGGCGCTAGCACTCTCGGTGCCGCTGAACGTGGAAATTGGAACCGGATTGAATTGGGGAATAGCGCATTGAAACTTGCATTTGCCATCGCTGGAATCAGCCTGCTCGCCGGCTGCGCCGCAACCCAGGCCCAGCCGGAACCGGCGGCACCCGCTGCACCCGCTGCACCCGCTGCCATGCCGCAATGGACCGCCTCCTATGTCTGCGGCGATGGCCAGCGGATCGAGCTGGCGCATGATCGGCCGGCCGGCGTGTTGCTGGCGCAGCGCAGCGGTGAGCGTTTCACGCTGCAGGAGCAGGTGGGCAAGAGCCCGCCAACCTTCGTTACCGGATCCGACAGCATCGTGGTGGACAAGGATAGCATTTCCCTGCTGCGGATTCGTGAAGAGCGCCAGACCTGCCGCCTCCTGGCCGCAGCGCCTGTTCATGGCGCCCTCCAGGGCACGCTCACCAAGCTGGATCGCATGGCATTGCCGCCGGGCAGTCGCGCCAAGGTATTGCTGGTCGATGCCGCGCGGGCCGACGCGCCGCATGTGGAAATCGCCTCGACATCGCTGGTGACCGCCGGCAACCAGGTGCCGCTGCACTTCCTGATTTCCTATGATCCCGCCGCCGTCAATCCGCGCAGCATGACTTACCGGGTGCAGGCCCGTATCGAGGCGCCCGATGGCCAGCTGATGTTCATCACGGATACCGCCACCTTCGTGCTGGAAACCGCCGAGCCGCAGCCGCCGGTCGAGCTTCGCCTCGTCCGCGCGGGCGGAGGATGAGCGGCCCGTCCGGCTGGCTCATCATCGACAAGCCGCTCGGACTGACTTCCGCGCAGCTTGTCGGCAAGCTGAAATGGGCGCTGCGTCGCGCGGGCTATGGCAAGGTAAAAATCGGCCACGGCGGCACTCTCGATCCGCTGGCAACAGGGGTGCTTCCGGTCGCATTGGGCGAAGCCACAAAGCTGGCCGGCTATCTGCTGAACGGCCGCAAGGGCTATGATTTCACCATCCGGTTCGGTCAGAGCACCACAACCGATGATGCCGAGGGTGATTGTGTTGCCCAATCCGCAAACCGTCCCGAGCGGATCGCCATGGCGGCCGTGCTTCCACAGTTCATCGGCCCGATCCGTCAGCGTCCGCCGGCCTATTCCGCGCTGAAGGTGGATGGCGAACGCGCCTATGCGCTGGCGCGCGCCGGTGCTCCGCCCACGCTGGCCGAGCGCGAAATCACCATCCACGCGCTCACCCTGCTGGAAGCTGATGGCGAAACCGCACGATTTTCGGTCGCCTGCTCCAAGGGAACCTATGTCCGCAGCCTCGCGCGCGACCTGGCGCTGGCGCTCGATACCGTTGGCCATGTCTGCGCTCTGCGCCGCACCGCCGCGGGCCCGTTTGGCCTTCAGCAGGCGCTTTTGCTGGACTCCGCGCTCGATATCGTGCAAGGGCGCGCCTTAGAACAGGCTCTGTTGCCGCTGATTGCCGGACTGGACGACATCCCGGTCCTGACAGTCGACCCCGCCGAAGCGTTGGCCCTGCAACAGGGAAAGCGTCTGGCGGGCCCCCGTGCAGACTTTGGCCTCCATATCGCAACCCTGGGGTCTGTTCCGGTTGCGCTGGTCGAAGTGGGCGAAAACGACGTCAAGGTCGTGAGGGGTTTTAACCCATGATGTGAAGGAGATCATGATGTCGATTTCAGCCGACCGCAAAGCCGCGGTCATCGCCGACAATGCCCGCGCTGCCACCGATACCGGCAGCCCCGAAGTCCAGGTTGCCATCCTCACCGAGCGGATCGCCAACCTGACCGAACATTTCAAGACCCACGCCAAGGATAATCACTCGCGTCGCGGCCTGCTGATGCTGGTCAACAAGCGTCGTTCGCTGCTGGATTATCTGAAGCGGATCGATATGGCGCGCTATCAGGCGCTGATCGCCAAACTCGGCCTGCGCAAGTAGGCCAAACCCGAAAAAACGGCTCCGGATTCCGGGGCCGTTTTTGCTTTTCCGAGCAGCGAGCCGCGCCGGAAAAGTCTGTCCGAACCGCCTCTGACATGTGGTCAGGGGCAAGATGAGAGATTACTGACCCATGTTTACTGTCGCAAAATCCGAAATCCAGTGGGGTGGGCGCACGCTTACCCTCGAAACCGGCAAGGTCGCCCGTCAGGCCGACGGTGCCGTTCTCGCCACCTATGGCGAAACCGTGGTGCTGTGCGCCGTGACCGCCGCGAAATCCGTGAAAGACGGGCAGGATTTCTTCCCGCTCACCGTTCACTATCAGGAAAAGTTCAGCGCCGCCGGCCGCATTCCGGGCGGCTTCTTCAAGCGCGAACGCGGCGCCACCGAGCATGAAACGCTCACCTCGCGCCTCATCGATCGCCCCATCCGCCCGTTGTTTCCCGAAGGCTTCTTCAACGAAATCAACGTGATCTGCCAGGTCCTCAGCTATGACGGCGAGAATGAAGCCGACATGGTGGCGATGGTGGCAGCATCCGCTGCGCTCACCATTTCCGGCCTGCCCTTCATGGGCCCGATTGCCGCCGCCCGTGTCGGCTTCCAGGACGGCGAATATCAGCTGAACCCGACCAAGGACATGCTGAAGGAAGGCCGCCTCGATCTCGTCGTGGCCGGCACCCATGACGCGGTGATGATGGTTGAATCCGAAGCCAAGGAGCTTTCGGAAGACGAAATGCTGGGCGCGGTCATGTTTGCGCACCGTTCCATCCAGCCGGTCATCGCCGCCATCATCGATCTGGCGGAAAAATCGGCCAAGGAGCCGTGGGATGTAAAGCCGTCCGACGATGCCGAAGCCCTGATGGCGAAGGTTCGCGCCGAAGTGGGTGCCGACATCACCGCCGCCTACAAGATCACCGCCAAGTCAGACCGTCAGGCCGCCCTGGCGGAAGCCAAGGCCAGGTTGAAGCCGCTGTTTGCCGATGCTGATTCCACCACCCAGCAGAAGGCGGGCAAGCTTTTCAAGAAGCTGGAAGCCGACATCGTGCGCGGTGCCATCCTGAAGGAAGGCCGCCGCATCGATGGCCGCGACACCAAGACCGTTCGCCCGATCCTCGGCGAAGTCGGCTTCCTGCCGCGCACCCACGGCTCGGCGCTGTTCACCCGCGGTGAAACGCAGGCAATCGTCACCACCACGCTCGGCACGGCCGATGCGGAGCAGATGATCGATGGTCTCGACGGGCTGAAGTATGAGCGCTTCATGCTGCACTACAACTTCCCGCCCTATTCGGTCGGTGAAGTCGGCCGCTTCGGTGCCCCCGGTCGCCGCGAAATCGGCCACGGCAAGCTTGCCTGGCGCGCCATTCATCCGATGCTGCCGGCCAAGGAAGACTTTCCTTATACCATCCGCCTCTTGTCAGACATCACCGAGTCAAACGGCTCGTCGTCTATGGCAACCGTCTGCGGCTCCTCGCTGGCGCTGATGGACGCCGGCGTTCCGCTGAAGCGTCCCGTTGCCGGCATCGCCATGGGCTTGATCCTGGAAGGCAAGGAATTCGCTGTCCTTTCCGACATCCTGGGAGATGAAGATCATCTCGGCGACATGGACTTCAAGGTCGCCGGCACCAGCGAAGGCATCACCAGCCTTCAGATGGACATCAAGATTGCCGGCATCACCGAGGAAATCATGAAGGTCGCGCTCGCCCAGGCGAAAGACGGCCGCGCTCACATCCTTGGCGAAATGGCGAAGGCCATCACCGAGGTGCGCACCGAAATGTCCGCCCATGCCCCGCGCATCGAAACGATGCAGGTCGCGAAAGACAAGATCCGCGACATCATCGGCACCGGCGGCAAGGTGATCCGCGAGATCGTCGCGACCACCGGCGCCAAGGTCGATATCGAAGACGATGGCACGGTGAAGATTGCGTCCAGCGACCCGGAAAAGATCGAAGCTGCCCGCCAGTGGATCCTCGGCCTCACGCAAGAGGCCGAAGTCGGCAAGATCTATTCCGGCAAAGTTGTCGGCATGCCGGAATTCGGTGCTTTCGTGAACTTCCTTGGTGCGAAAGACGGTCTCGTCCACATCTCGGAGATCAAGAACGAGCGGGTGCAGAAGGTGAGCGATGTTCTCACCGAAGGCCAGACCGTGAAGGTCAAGGTCATCGGGGTCGATGATCGCGGCAAGGTGAAGCTTTCGATGCGCCTGGTGGACCAGGAAACCGGCGAAGAGCTGGCCGACACCCGTCCGCCGCGTGAGCCGCGCGAAGGCGGTGACCGCGAGCGTTCGGATCGTGGACCCCGCCGGGACGGCGATCGTGGACCCCGCCGGGACGGCGATCGCGGCCCGCGCCGCGACGGTGGCCGTGAAGGCGGCCGGGATCGCGACCGTGGTCCGCGCAATGAAGGTCGCCGCGAACCGGAAGGCGATGCACCGCTGCCCGCTTTCCTCACCGGCGAAGATTGAGACCAGCTGCCGCCGGCGATGGATTCCATCGCCGGCGGCAGGCCTTTCCAAGCCCGCTTGCGGCAAGCTAAGGTCGCCACGCGATGTGGCGGCCTTTTTTGTGTGTATTCCTGCTGTGCTGGTCCGGCGTGGCACAGGCGGTGGCCGTTGCCGGTGCGCTGCGCGTTGTGGCGTCGGCTGAAGGCGCCACGGTTCGGCTTGCGCTGTCCGAGCCGCTGGCCGCCGCGCCGCGTGCCTTTGCCCTGGCCGATCCGATGCGCTGGGCGGTAGACCTGTCCGGCGCGTCCAGCCTCCGCCGCGACGCCGCCGGTGTCGGAAGCGCAAAAGCTGCCCGCGTGTCGCAGTTCGATCCGGCAACGGTGCGGATCGTCGTTGATCTGGCAAAGCCGATGCGGCTACATTCGGCCTTTCAGGACGCGAACAATGTGCTGGAACTGCGCTTCGTCCCGGTCGACGAGGCCGCATTTCGCGCGCAGGTGGGCAAGGGACGCAGCTCTGTGTCCGGCTTTTCTGCGGTCGGCAGGCGTCCGGAGAGCAAGGCGGCAATCAACGCGGATCCGAAGGCTGCTGCTCCCGCGCCGCCATCGCAAAGCCTGGCCGCAGACAGCGCCGCGCGGCTGGATGCGGTGGAAGCGGCGCTGGCCGAGGCCGATCGCCAGATGACGGCCGCACCGCTTCCGCAAAATGCGGGTCCGCCAACCGCTCCGCCGGCGCAGCCGGTTGTCAAAGCGCGCCCCACTGCAAAGCGCGGCAATCAGGTCGTGGTGCTGGATGCCGGCCATGGCGGCAAGGATGTCGGCGCCATCAGCGTCAACGGCGGCCATGAAAAGGATGTCACGCTCGCCATTGTGCTGGCCACCAAGCGCGCGCTGGAAAGGAAGGGCGGCATCACCGTGAAGCTCACGCGGTCCGACGACCGCTTCATCTCGCTCGGTGGCCGCGTTCGCATTGCCCGCGATCTGGGGGCAGACCTGTTCATTTCCGTCCATGCCGACAGCGCCCCCAACGCGCAGGCCCGCGGTGCCAGCGTCTACACGCTCTCCGAAGTCGCCAGCGACCGCGAAGCCGCGCGTCTTGCCGCCAAGGAAAACAAGGCCGACCTCATCGCCGGCGTTAACCTCGGCGGCGAAAGCCGCGAAGTCGCCAGCCTGCTGCTGGATCTCGCGCAGCGTGATTCCATGAACGCCAGCGCCGACTTCGCCCAATCCCTGCAACGTGCACTGGAACCCAAAGGCGTGCTGTTCCGCAGCCAGTTCCACCGCTTCGCCGGCTTCCAGGTGCTGCGCAACCTCGGCGTTCCCGCCGTCCTGCTCGAAACCGGCTACCTCTCCAACACCGCCGACAGCGAATACCTCTCCACCCGCAAGGGCCAGCAGGCAATTGCCGAAGGGATCGCGGACGCTGTTGCCGCATATCTCAAGGGATCGCCCTAAGTCCGGCTGCATCCGGCGGCTGCCATGCGCTCCTCGCGCAGTGCGACACAACAGCGTTGGTTGAAATTATCTCATTTGACGCAATAATTGCATTTTGTGTGTTTTCATCATGTCTGTCGATTGGGCAGCACGTTTCAAACAGGAGGAACGACCTGACAGGTCTACGAACTGCTGCAATCGCAGCAGCCTTCGGCCTTTTTTCGGTTCCGGCTACCGCTGCGGCCGTGACCGTGGATTTCTCCACCTATGCCCCCGGAACCTTACTGGCAAACGCACCGGGCATCAGCCTGTCGCTGTCCGGCGGGCCCGGCGGAGGCACCACCCCGGTGATCGGCTATGGCTTCTTAGATTCCGTCCTCTCGCTCAACAACAGCGAGAACTGGGTCTTGGGCACCGATGGCTGCCCGACCGACTCCATCCTTGCGATCGACTTCACGTCGGCAGCAAATATGGTTGATTTCACCTTCAACAACTATGGCAACGGAAACGGCACCAATGTGCGCGTCTATGGCGCTGGCGCGGTGCTGCTGAACACAGTCGCGATCGACTTCGTGAACGGCTTCGCTCCGGTGGCACTTGCTGAAGCCGGTATCACCCGGCTGGAATTTGACAACAATTCAGGTGGGGGTTTCAACTGGATCTTCGGTATCGGGGAACTGTCGTTCAACCCCGTGCCCGAGCCAGCGACATGGGCCATGCTCATCGCCGGCTTCGGCATCGTCGGCGTGGCGGCACGCCGCCGTCGTCTCGCTGCAATCAACTGATCGACTGCCGGGGTCAGGGCCTTGTGCCCTGACCCTATAGTCCCGGCCCGAACGGTATCCCCAGCAGATACCAGACAATCAGGAAAGGCACCCAGGTCGCGATCAGCGCGATCGTGTAGGGCAGCATCAGCGCCACCACCGTGCCGACCCCCGCGTCCGGCAGATAGCGCTGGCAATAGATCACCACGAGCGGGAAATAGCCCATCAGCGGGGT
>JAIMJL010000016.1 GCA_020693225.1 Sandarakinorhabdus sp.
CATGTTTCGATCTGGTGGAATCACCAGCATCGAAAACCCATGCGGAAAAACAAGATGATAGAGCGATCGTTCTGATGCAATCAGAACGAGACTCGCTCTAGAGACTTGCGAAATGCTCGGCGATCTGCTGCCGGCTGGCGATCCACACCCCCGGCTTGGCGGTCACATGCTGTAGAAACTGCTCCAGCGCCCCGATTCGCCCCGGTCGGCCAATGATCCGTAGGTGCAGGCCAAGGCTCATCATCTTCGGGTTGCCGGCCTCACCTTCGCGCCAGAGCTGATCGAACGTATCGCGCGCATAGTCCAGCCAGGCGCGCGGGGTCAGCGAAGGATCGGTCCACATCTTCATGTCGTTGGTGTCCAGCTGATACGGCAGGATCACGATGGGTGACCCAGGAACCGTCTCGCGATCCCAGAACGGCACATCGCCGGAATAATCATCCATATGGTAACGATAGCCCGCCTCAATAAGCAGCCGGCGGGTGTTCGGCGTGTGCAGATAGCGGCTGAGCCAGCCATAGGGCCGCACGCCCACCGTCTTCTCGATGCTGGCGGTGGCCTTGGCGATGAAGGCGCGCTCTTCCTCCTCGTTGAACTTGAACTGGTGAATCCAGCGCCAGCCGTGGCTCACCGGCTCATGCCCCAGCGCGCGAATGGCGCCTGCTATCTCCGGGTGATTTTCCAGGCTCATCGCCGCGACCGTCCAGCTTGCCATCACCCCGAAGCGCCGCAGCAGATCCACCACCCGCGGCGCGCCCGCCTTGATGCCGTAAAGATAATTGCTTTCATTGCCATAGTTGCGGATGGGCGCCTTCAGATGAATGCCCAGCTCGTCCACCGGCTCCATGCCCTTGTCGCCGCGCGCAAGGGTCATCTCCGAGCCCTCCTCCACATTCACCACGATGGAAAGGGCAATCTTTGCGGTGCCGGGCCAGTCGATTCGTTCCTGTTGCATTTGGCTCTCCAGATTTGTCCGGACAAATGCCCTGCCTGCGCCGCTGCCGCAAGCCCCTCGACAAGCGCCGCTCGCAAGGCAACAGCAAGGCATGAGCCGGTCGCTTCCATTCGCGCCTCCGCCGCCGGGGCTTCGCACAACTGCCGCGCCGCAGGATTGGAGCGCGATCGCTGCGTATCTCGCTGGCAATGGCCATCGGCTGGAGGGAACACCCCGGCAATTTGCCGGCGGCCTCGCCAATCTGAACTATCTTGTATCGTTCGACGGCGCGCCGGCTGTCTTTCGCCGTCCTCCCGCTGGCCC
Organism: Sandarakinorhabdus sp.; assembly: GCA_020693225.1. Taxonomy (GTDB): domain Bacteria; phylum Pseudomonadota; class Alphaproteobacteria; order Sphingomonadales; family Sphingomonadaceae; genus Sandaracinobacteroides. Next base: position 1,259 of record JAIMJL010000016.1, read on the forward strand.
GCTCGCCGCCGGGGCATCCGACATGCTGCGCGAAGCCAAAGTCCTGCGGGCGCTGGCACCGCAGTTTCCGCTTGTGCCCCGGCTCCTGTTCCTGTGCGCCGATCCTGCCATCATCGGCGTTCCCTTCCAGCTGCTGGAGTTCCGGGAGGGTGTGGCCGTCGGCGGTGCGCTCCCGCCGCCCCTCACCTGCCAAGACAGTGGCTGGATGCTCAATGCACTCACCGGTGCGCTCTCCAGCCTGCACCGAATCGATCCCCTTGAAATCGGCCTGCAGGATCTCGCGCGTCCCGGCAGCTTCGCGCAGCGACAGCTGCGCGGCTGGACAAGGCGCGCCGACGCCGCCTTTGCCGCCAACCGCCCATTCGCCCTCGATGTGCTTTTGGGCCGCCTTGGCGAAGCCTGCCCCGGCGACGAACCCGCGCGCCTGCTGCACATGGACGCCAAGTTCGACAATCTGCTGCTGCTGCCCGCCGAGTGCCGGGCTTCTGCCTTGATAGATTGGGACATGGGAACGCTGGGCCCGCCGGCCTTCGATCTCGCCGTGCTGCTGTCCTACTGGATCACGCCGGACGATCCGCCCCCGGTGCATGCGCTGCAAGCCGTGCCGTCGCTCACCCCCGGCTGGCCCGATCGCCGGGCCGTGATCGAAGCCTATGCTCGCACCACCGGCGCTATCCCCGCCAATCTGGCCTGGCATCTCGCACTGGCGCGACTGCGCCTTGCGACCGCATGGATGCAACTCTATCGCTTGTGGCAGCAGGGTGCGCTGGTCGGTGAACGCTACAGCGGCTTTGCCGTGCTTGCCGATGCCATCATCCAGCAGGCGGTGGACCAGTTCGGAAAGACAGCATGATCGATTTCACCATCCCCCAGCCGCTGGCCGATCTGGCCGCCCGCGTTCGCGCCTTCGTGATCCACGACATCATCCCATACGAGCGCGACCCGCGCCTGACCCAACATGGCCCGACTGACGCCATGCGGCAGGAGATGGTGGAAAAGGCCCGCGCCGCCGGGCTGCTCAGCATCCAGACCCCGCAACGCTTCGGCGGAATGGGGCTTTCGCATATCGAAACCGCGCTCGTGCTGGAAGCCGCCGGCTGGTCCACGCTGGGCCCGGTCGCGATGAACTGCGCCGCCCCGGACGAGGGCAATATGTTCATCCTGGGGAAAATCGCCAACGACGCCCAGGCCGAGCAATTTCTGCGCCCGGTCGTGGAAGGTCACCGCCGCACCGTGTTTGCGATGACCGAGCCGGGGGGCGCCGGCTCTGACCCTGCGCAGCTGAACACCGAGGCGGTTTTCGATGGCGAAACCTATACCATCAATGGCCTGAAGTGGCTGATCACCGGAGCAAAGGGCGCGAAAAGCTGGATCATCATGGCGCGGGTGGCGGAAAATCCGCACGGGCCATCCGGCCCCACCCTGTTCCTGTGCGAAGGCGACACGCCCGGCATCGAAATCGAGCGCATCATGAACTCGATGGACCGCAACTATGTCGAAGGGCATGGCGTTGTCCGCTTCAACGCCCTGCGCCTCAAGCCCGATGCGCTGCTGGGAGAGGTTGGCGAAGCCTTCCGCTATGCGCAGATGCGGCTGGCGCCCGCCCGCATGACGCACTGCATGCGCTGGCTGGGCGCTGCCGCCCGCGCGCACAGCATTGCCATCGATCACGCGCGAACCCGCACCGCCTTCGGCAAGCCGCTGGGCGAGCACCAGGGTGTTTCCTTCATGCTGGCGGAAAATGAAATCGATCTGAAGGTCAGCCGCCTGCTGATCTGGCAGACCGCCTGGCTGATGGATCAAGGTGTAAAGGGCCGACATGAAAGCTCGATTGCCAAATCGGAAATCTCCGAGCGGCTGTTCAAGGTCGCCGATCGCTGCGTGCAGGTGCTGGGCGGAATCGGCGTGACCGATGAGACGGTGGTGGAAATGATCTACCGCGATATCCGCGCCTTCCGCCTCTATGACGGGCCAACTGAGGTGCACAAATTCGCCATCGGCCGCCAGCTGATGCGCAGCGGATCGGAATTTGTCGCCACGCCCACCGCCGGCGGAACACCCACCCCGTTCGTGAAAGCCGCCGAATGAGCGCGACCTGGGGAGGCCAGTTCCTCGAAATGCATGTGATCCCGCACGGCGCATCGGGCCGGTGGGAATATGTGAAGCGCGTCCGCAACATCCAGGCCGCCGTGATCCTCGCCATCACGGAACACCGCGACATCATCCTTGTCGAGCAGTTCCGCCCGCCGCTCGGCAAGCCATGCATCGAGCTTCCCGCCGGCCTCGTCGGCGATGAGGGCAGCGATGAGGAGCCCCTCACGGCCGCAAAGCGCGAGCTGCTGGAGGAAACGGGCTACGCGGCGGTGCACTGGGAGTTTATCGGCGAATTCGCCTCTTCGCCCGGAATGGTGGGAGAAATCTTCCACTTCTACCGTGCCAGCGGCCTGCACCGGGAAGGTCCGGGCGGCGGTGTCGAAGGCGAGGGCATCACCGTGCATCGTATTCCGCTGGCCGAACTGCCGGCGTTTCTCGAAGCCAGTCGCGGCCGCGGCTGTGCGGTCGATACCCGCCTGCTGCTGGGGCTGGGGCTGGTTTGATGCGGCGCACAGCACCGGGGCTCTATTTTATCGTCCAGAGCGCTTTCCGACCAACTTGACCCAACGGGACGGGTGGCGGGCTCGACCCACTCCTCGCACCAAATTTCGCCTTCAACCCGGAATGCCTTCGCCCCTTTGTGGCTGAACGCAGGCGCCTCTGCCTCTAGAGCATGTTCCGATCTGGCGGAATCACCAGCATCGAAACATGCTCTAAGGCAGGTGAACGTCCGCATCCTCCACCGAACGGCAGGTTGCAATCTACGCGCCGCCAAGGCACCCCGGCGGGCCAGAGGAGCAAGCCGATGATCGATACCAGCCGCCGCACCGTCTTCACGCCGGATCATGAGGCGTTTCGCGATTCGGTGCGCAAATTCTTCGCGCAGGAGCTCACCCCGCATCTCGATCGCTGGGAAGAGCAAGGCTGCGTCGATCGCAGCTTCTGGCGCGCCTGTGGCGAGGCCGGCCTGCTGTGCCCAACCATCCCCGAAGCGCATGGTGGCCTCGGCCTCGATTTCGGCTACAATGCGGTCATCGATGAAGAATTGGCCTATGCCGGCTCGTCTGCCGGCATCACGCTGCAATCGGATATCGTTGCGCCCTATCTCGAAGCCTATGGCTCGGATGAGCAGAAGGCGAAATATCTGCCCAGGATGATCAGCGGCGAATGCATCACCGCCATCGCCATGACCGAGCCGGGCGCCGGCTCCGATCTGCAAGGCATCCGCACCACCGCCCGCCGCGATGGCAATCACTATGTCATCAACGGCTCCAAAACCTACATCACCAACGGCCAGAATTGCGACATGGTGATCGTGGTCGCCAAAACCGATCCGGAAAAAGGCGCCAAGGGTACCAGCCTCATCCTCGTCGATACCGGCACCGCCGGCTTCTCCAAGGGCCGCAATCTGGACAAGATCGGCCAGAATTCCGCCGACACCAGCGAGCTGTTCTTCGAAGATGTCCGCGTGCCCATCACCAACTGCCTCGGCGAGGAAAACAAGGGCTTCGTCTATCTGATGAGCCAGCTGCCGCAAGAGCGCCTTGGCATCGCCATATCGGCGCAAGGCGGCGCCCAGCGGGCCTATGATGAAGCAGTGAATTTCGTCCGCGATCGCAAGGCGTTCGGAAAAACCATCCTGGACTTCCAGAACACCCGCTTCGTCCTTGCCGATCTGAAGGCCAGATTGCAGGTCGGCTGGGCGCACCTCGATGTCTGCCTCGCCCGGCATATGAAAGGCGAGCTGGATGCCGTGGAGGGTGCCGCCGCCAAGCTCTGGCACACCGAGCTGCAGTGGGAAGTCTGCGATGCGGCGTTGCAGCTGCACGGCGGCGCCGGCTATATGAACGAATACCCCATCGCCCGGCTTTGGCGCGACGCCCGGGTGCAGCGCATCTATGGCGGCACCTCCGAAATCATGCGGGAAATCATCGGCCGCAGCGTTTAGGCGCAGTGTTTCGGTGCAGTGTTTCGGTGCAGTGTTTGATTGCAGCCTTCAGGCGCTGCGGCTGGCAATCGCATAAAGGGCAATCGCCCCGGCATTGCTGACATTCAGGCTTTCCACCGCACGGGTGATCGGCAGCCTGGCCAGCACATCGCAATGCTCCCGCGTGTTGTGCCGCATGCCTTCCCCTTCGGCCCCAAGCACCAGCGCAACAGGCGCCGGAGACAGTGCTGCCGCCAGCGTCAATTCGGCCTCGCCCGCCAGCCCGACCCGCCAGTATCCGGCATCGGCCATGTCCGCCAGCGCGCGCGCCAGATTGACAACGCGAACCCACGGCAGGCTTTCCAGCGCGCCCGATGCCGCCCGCGCCAGCGCCCCCGATTCCGGCGGACTGTGCCGATCCTGCGTCACCAGCGCACGCGCCCCAAAGGCCGCGGCCGAGCGGATGATCGCCCCCACATTGTGCGGATCGGTCACCTGATCCAGCAGCACGATCGGCCGCGCCGGATCGGGATCATCGAGGATTTCATCCAGGAAAGGCTGCTCCAGCGGCTCGCATTCCAGCACCAGCCCCTGGTGCGGCGCATCCGTGGGCACCAGCCGCGCCAGATCATGGCCATCGCCATATTGCACCTGCAACCCCTGCGGGATCACGATCTTCGCCAGCTCCTCATGGGTGCCGTGCAGCTTCAGCAATTTTCGTTCGGGATTGTCCAGCGCCGCATAAACAGCATGGCGGCCATACAGCCGCGGGCGGTTCGGATCGGCGCGATTGGCAGAGCCAAAACGCTTCTGTGGTCGGCGTCCCATGGCAAGCGCTTAGAGCCACCAGCCTTTCAAGGAAACCCCCGGCCGCAGGCCGCAAGGCCGACCGGCCGCCCGAGCCAATGCGAGGAGCGGTCGCGCAGCGACCAACAACACCGGCCGCAGGCCGCAAGGCCGACCGGCCGCCCGAGCCAATGCGAGGAGCGGTCGCGCAGCGACCAACAAGATGGAGCGGGTAGCGGGAATCGAACCCGCATATTCAGCTTGGAAGGCTGCTGCACTACCATTGTGCTATACCCGCATCTTCCAGCGGGCGATTGCCACAGCAGGGGCTTGCGGGTCAACCGCAAGGGTGGCTACTGCGCGGCCACCTGGCTCCGCATCCGGTCCCATTGCTGCAGCTCATGGGCGATCGATGCCTCGATCAACTGCTCCCAAAGCCCCTCTGCCAGATCTGCATCCAGCCCCAGCGCCGCCGCATGCGCGCGCACATTGGCAATCACCAGCGCCTTGCGCGCTTCATCCCGCACCTGGCCGCGCAGCGGCTTGATGCGTGCCGCCGCATCCATATAGGCCATGCGCTCGGCAAGCAGGGTAACAAGCTCGCGATCAACCGCATCAACCCCGGCGCGCACCTCGGCCATCGTTGCCGTTGCTTCAGCCGCAATGCGGCTCACCGGCCCCGCCTTCCTTGACCCCGCCGTCATTGGCCGGGCCTCCATTTGCCGGTTTCGATCCACAGCATCAGCGGCCGCACCGGGAAAATCCAGGCGATGCCAAGCACCAGCCAGATCGGCGCCTGCAACAGCGGGTGCAACTGCCCGACCGGCTCGAACAGCCAGACCACAAACAGCACATAGGCAAAGATGCCGACAATCAGCGCGATAATGCCCAGCGGTCGACGCAAGCTGAGCTGGTGCGGAGACGGTTCGATCATAAAATGGCCTTAGCCGCAGCCGACACGGCATGAAAGGCCGCAGGTGTCGCAATCGCATCCAGCGGCTGATCCCAGGCGTCTGCTTGCCTCGTCGCCGTCAGCCGCTCCAGCAGCTGCACCTCCCAGCCAAGGCCGATCGCCAGAACCGGCCCCTCTTCGCGCAGCTTTGCCAAGGTCCGGTCGTAAAAGCCGCCGCCTTGCCCCAGCCGGTTGCCCACCCGGTCTGCCGCCAGCAACGGCACCAGCACAACATCGGGCCGCACCGCGGGCCAGCTCGCCAAGGGCTCGGGAATACCGAGAATGCCGGGCTGCAAGGCTCCCCTTTCGGCCGCGTGAAAGGTGAGCGGCGCGCCCGGCACAACCAGAGGATAGCCCAGCGTCCAGCCGGCTTCCCGCGCCATCCGTTCGGCTTCCGCGGGATCAATCTCGTCGCCCACTGCGGCATAGCTGGCGAGCACCCCCGGCGCCGGCAGATGCCGCAGGATTCGATTCGCCAAAGCCGCATGCAGCGCCCGCCGAACCGCAGGCGCCAACCCCTGCACAAAGGCAGCACGCGCCAGCCGCGACTCGCGCCGGGCGGCGGTTTTCCAGGGGTGGCGGGTCCGCATCAACCGTTTGCCTGAAGATCCTCTGACGCCAGGTACGTCAGGTGGGAGCCATTTCCATGAACCAGGGCCCATTGAGGGACGGCCCCCCAGGATGTTGAATCGCCTCAGGGATGCTCAATGGCGCGCATTGGGCAGATCCCGCCACCCGCATATCTAGGGTGTCTCGCCGCCGGCTGCAATGCGCGACAGGGCCGAAGCCAGGGCCTCCGATCGCAGCACGAGGGCTTCCAGCGCGCTCGTGTCAGCCGGCGGCGGCGCGACACCCCGGCGTTCGTCCAGCAGTTCGCCGGTCACCTGAAGCGCCGCCATCAGCAGCAACCGCGCCTCGCCCAATGCACCCAGCGCATCGATCAGATCCGCGGATTTCGAATCGAGATATTGCCCGGCCGAGCGCAGCGCCGCCTCTTCCCCGTCTCGGCAGGACAATTTGTAGGCACGTCCGCCGATCGACAAGGTAACGTCAGCCACGCGCGGCGGCTTCGGCTATCAACCGGTCAAGGGCCGCAACCGTGGCGCGCGCTTCGGTTTCAAGCCGCTCGTGGCGCGTCTGCAAACCGGCCAGCCTGCTTGCTGCCGCTTCACCGGCTGCCAGGGCCTGCTCCAGCCGGGCCAACAGGGCCGCCGCGTCGCTCAGTGTGCTCTCCTTTGCCTGTCAGAGGCTTGAAAGCGATTGATAAGAGTGATTCTTGGCATTGGTCAATGCGCTGTGCGGCTCAGGCGTTGATTTATGTCGCCTGCTTTGCGAGGGAAGCCGCGCACGATGCTGTGCAACCGACTCGGCCGCTCGGTCGCAGTTTTCCTCGGTGATACGATGGGACGAAAACATGGTGGCTGACGCGCACGTGATGACACACGTGAAGACAATGGCAAATGCCATTCGCGCGCTGGCGATGGACGCCGTGGAAGCCGCCAATTCCGGCCACCCCGGCATGCCGATGGGCATGGCAGACGCCGCCACCATCCTGTGGGCCGAGTTTCTGAAGTTCGATGCCGCCGATCCGCACTGGCCCGATCGCGACCGCTTCGTGCTGTCGGCCGGGCATGGCTCGATGCTGCTCTACGCGCTGCTCCACCTGAGCGGCTTCGCGCGGCCCACAATCGACGATATCAAACGCTTCCGCCAACTGGGCAGCCCGTGCGCGGGGCATCCGGAGCGCCACGAGTTGGCCGGCGTGGAAACCACCACCGGTCCGTTGGGGCAGGGCCTGGCAACCGCCGTTGGCATGGCGATCGCCGAGCGGCATCTGAACGCGCAGTTCGGAGACAGGCTGATCGATCACCGCACCTGGGTGATTGCCGGCGATGGCTGCCTGATGGAGGGGGTGAGCCACGAGGCGATCGGGCTTGCCGGGCATTTGAAACTGGGCCGGCTGAATGTGCTGTGGGACGACAATGGCATTTCCATCGACGGGCCGATCGCCATGTCGGCCAGCGACGATGTGCCGGCGCGCTTCCGGTCCGCTGGCTGGCATGTGGTGGCCTGCGACGGGCACGATCCCGAATCGATCCGCGCCGCCCTTGCCGAAGCCCGCGATTCCAGCCTGCCATCGCTCATCGCGGTCAAAACCGTGATCGGCTTCGGCGCGCCCACCAAGGCCGGCACGGCAAAAACCCACGGCAGCCCGCTGGGGGCTGACGAAGTGGCCGGCGCCAAGGCGGCGCTGGGCTGGACAGCCGCACCCTTTGAAATTCCCGCCGACATGGCCGCCGCCTGGCAGGCCATTGGCGCGCGCGGCGCAGCAGAGCGCACGGCCTGGACGGCCCGCCTTGCCGCGCATCCGCAAGCCGATGAACTCCAGCGCCGCATGGCAGGCATGCTCCCCATCGATTTTTCGCTCGCCGCTTTGCGTGCGCGCATGGCAGCCGATGCCAAGCCGGTCGCCACCCGCAAGGCGTCGGAAATCGCGCTGGACGCCATCAATGCCCTGCTACCCGAAACCGTCGGCGGCTCCGCCGATCTCACCGGCTCCAACCTCACCAAGGGCAGCGTCCTCGCGCCGCTGGATGCCGCCAACTATGCTGGCCGCTATGTCTATTACGGCATCCGCGAATTCGGCATGGCGGCGGCAATGAACGGCCTTGCCCTGCACGGCGGCATCATCCCCTATGGCGGCACCTTCCTGGTGTTCGCGGATTATTGCCGCGCCGCGATCCGCCTGTCTGCGCTGCAGCAGCAAGGCGTCGTCTATGTGATGACGCATGACAGCATCGGCCTCGGCGAAGACGGCCCCACGCACCAGCCGATCGAGCATCTGGCCTCGCTTCGCGCCATGCCCAATCTGGCCGTCTATCGCCCGGCCGACGCGCTGGAAACGGCGGAATGCTGGGAACTGGCGCTGCAGGATCGCAGCCGCCCGTCCATCCTTGCGCTGTCGCGGCAGAATCTGCCGCTGCTGCGGACGCTGGCGGATGAGAATATGGCGGCGCGCGGCGGCTATCGGCTGGTCGCTGCGTCGGCCCCGCGCCGCGCCATATTGGTGGCAACCGGCTCCGAAGTCTCGCTTGCCGTCACCGTGGCGAAAGTGCTGGAAGCCGAAGGCATTGGTGCCGATGTCGTCTCCATGCCCTGTTGGGAGCGCTTTGCCGAGCAATCCGCCGAGGCCCGCGCCGCGCTGCTCCCCGCCGATGTGCTCAAGGTTTCCATCGAGGCCGGCTCCACCTTCGGCTGGGAGCGGATCGTCGGCCACGATGGCCTGATGCTGGGCATCGACAGCTTCGGCGCCTCCGCTCCGGCCGAGGATCTCTACCGGCACTTCGGGCTTGTCCCCGAAACCATCGTCAGCAAGATCAAGACACGACTGGGAGTTTGACAGTATGAAAGTAGCCATCAACGGTTTCGGGCGCATCGGCCGCCTCGTTCTTCGCGCCATCCTGGAGCAGGGCCGCTCCGACATCGAGGTTGTCGCCATCAACGATCTGGGCGACGCGAAGATGAATGCCCTGCTGTTCAAGCGCGATTCCGTGCATGGCCGCTTCCCCGGTGACGTGGCGGCCGACGGCAATGATCTCGTCGTCAATGGCAAGCACATCCGGGTGACCGCCGAGCGCGATCCGGGCAAGCTGCCGCACAAGGAGCTGGGCGTTGACATCGCGCTCGAATGCACCGGCTTCTTCACCGATGCCGACAAGGCCCGCGCCCATATCGCCGCCGGCGCCAAACGGGTGCTGATTTCCGCGCCCGGCAAGGGCGTCGATCTCACCGTGGTCTATGGTGTGAACCACCACAAGCTGACCGCCGACCATCATGTCGTGTCCAACGCCAGCTGCACGACCAATTGCCTCGCCCCCGTCGCAATGATCATGAACAATCTCGTCGGCATCGAGCGCGGCCTGATGACCACCATCCACGCCTATACCAACGACCAGAAGATCCTGGATCAGATCCACTCCGATCCGCGCCGCGCCCGCGCCGCCGGCATGTCGATGATCCCGACAACCACCGGGGCGGCCCGCGCCGTGGGCGAAGTGCTGCCCGAACTGAAGGGCAAGCTGGATGGCTCGGCGATCCGCGTGCCAACCCCCAATGTCAGCCTGGTGGACCTCACCTTCGTTCCCGGTCGCGACACCTCGCGCGATGAGGTCAACGCCGCGCTGAAGGCCGCCAGCGAAGGGACGCTGAAGGGCGTCCTCGACTATACCGACGAGCCGCTGGTTTCGATCGACCTGAACCATGTTCCGGCCTCGTCCACCGTCGACAGCCTGGAAACCGCGGTGCTCGATGGCAAGCTGGTGCGCGTCGTCTCCTGGTACGACAATGAATGGGGCTTCTCCAACCGCATGGCCGATACCGCGGTCGCCATGGGGAAACTGCTCTAGGATGTTTGCCACGATCGACGACATGCCCGGCGATCTGCGGGGCAAGCGCGTGCTGGTGCGCGCCGACCTCAATGTGCCGATGCAGGATGGCGTCGTCTCGGATGCCACGCGCCTGCAGGCCTGCGTGCCGACGGTTGCGGCGCTGGCGGATCGCGGCGCGGTGGTGCTCATCCTGTCGCATTTCGGCCGCCCGAAGGGTGTGGAAAAGGCGCTGTCGCTGCGGCCGATTGCCTGGGCGCTGGGCGAAGTGCTGGGCCGCGAAATGGCCTTCGTTGCCGATTGCGCCGGCCCGGATGCCGAAGCCGCGGTGGTCGAACTGCATCCGGGCCAGATCGCCGTGCTGGAAAACACCCGCTTCCACCCCGGCGAGGAAGCCAATGATCCGGCGCTGGCCGCCGCGATCGCCCGCCTGGGCGACTATTTCGTCAACGATGCCTTTTCTGCCGCACACCGCGCCCACGCATCCACCGAAGGTCTGGCGCACCTGCTGCCGGCCTTTGCCGGGCGCGCCATGGAAGCCGAGCTGAAGGCGCTGGAAGCCGCGCTCGGCAAGCCCGAGCGACCGGTTGTCGCCGTGGTCGGCGGGGCAAAAGTCTCCACCAAGCTCGATGTGCTGCTGCACCTCGTCGGCAAGGTCGATCACCTCATCATCGGCGGCGGCATGGCCAACACCTTCCTCGCCGCAAACGGCGTCGATGTGGGCAAAAGCCTGTGCGAACATGCGCTGGCAGACACGGCGCGCGAAATCCTCACCCGCGCCGCCGCCGCCGGCTGCACCGTGCATTTGCCCTATGATGTCGTCGTCGCGCGCGAGTTCAAGGCGCATGCCGCCTATGAAGTGGTCAACATTCACGAAGTGCCCGCCGACGCGATGATCCTCGATCTCGGGCCGCTGGCCGTTGAAATGCTCTCCGATGTGCTGAAAACCTGCGCCACGCTGGTGTGGAACGGCCCATTGGGCGCGTTCGAGCTGGAGCCGTTCGACGCCGCCACGGTGGCGCTCGCCCGGACGGCCGCCGCCCTCACCGAAGGCGGCACGCTAGTGTCCGTTGCCGGCGGCGGCGACACGGTCGCCGCGCTGAACCATGCCGGCGTTGCCGACAAGTTCACGTTCGTTTCCACCGCCGGCGGCGCCTTCCTGGAATGGATGGAAGGCAAGACCCTGCCCGGCGTCGAAGCCTTGCAACAGGAGCACCGCCCATGAAGATCAGCAAAACCGTCCGCGCCATCCTCGCCAATTATGAAAGCGATAACCCCGGCACGAAAGCCAATCTCGCCCGCATGTTGATGGCCGGGCGACTGGGTGGCACCGGAAAGATGGTGATCCTCCCCGTGGACCAGGGCTTCGAGCATGGCCCGGCGCGCAGCTTTGCGGTCAATCCGCCGGGCTATGATCCGCACTATCACTTCCAGCTTGCCATCGATGCCGGGCTGAATGCCTATGCCGCGCCGCTAGGCATGATCGAGGCGGGTGCCGCCACCTTTGCCGGACAGATCCCCACCATCCTGAAGGTCAACAGCTCCAACAGCTGGGCGCAGGGCGTCAACCAGGCGGTCACCGGCGGCGTCGATGATGCGCTGCGGCTGGGCTGCTCGGCGATCGGCTTCACCATCTATCCCGGCGCCGACGACTGCTTCGACATGATAGAGGAAATCCGCGAGATGGCAGCGGAGGCGAAATCCGTGGGGCTGGCCACCGTCATCTGGAGTTATCCGCGCGGCGGCGCGCTACAGAAGGCCGACGAGCTGGCGCTCGATGTCGGGGCCTATGCCGCGCACATGGCGGCGCTGCTGGGCGCGCACATCATAAAGGTGAAGCTGCCCACCGATCATATCGCGCAGAAGGATGCCGCGAAGGCCTATGCAGGCGGCGACTGGTCAACCCAGGCAAAGCGCGTCGCGCACGTGGTGCAAAGCTGCTTCGCCGGCCGCCGCATCGTCGTGTTTTCCGGTGGGGCCGCCAAGGGCGCTGACGCGGTCTATCAGGACGCGCGCGACATTCGCGACGGTGGCGGCAACGGCTCCATCATCGGCCGCAACAGCTTCCAGCGCCCGCGCGACGAGGCGCTCGCCCTGCTGGACCGGATCGTCCGCATTTACCAGAACAAGGAATAGGCGCAGCGCTTGCGGGGCGCGGTCAATCGCTATCTGGCCGGCCAGTTCGCGCGCCCGCACGGGGCGTTCGGGCGGCTGATCGCGCCGCTGCTCAACCAGTCCGGTGCTGCCATGATGCGCGATGCCGTCTCTGCCCTCGCCCTGCAGCCGGGCGAGCGCCTGCTCGATCTGGGCTTCGGCGGCGGGGCATTGAGCGCGGCGGCCTTGCAGGCGGGTGCCATTGTCACCGGCGTCGATCGATCGGCCGCCATGGTGGCGCGCGCCAACGCGCGCTTTGCCGCCGCCATTTCCGCCGGGCAGGCGCGCTTCATCGAGGGTGCAGCCGAGGCTCTGCCGCTGCCCGATGCAGCAGTGGATTGCGCCACCAGCGTCAACACCCTTTACTTCTGGCAGGATCTCGACACCGTTCCGCGCGAACTGTGGCGCGTCATCGCTCCCGGTGGCCGTCTGGTCCTTGGCTGGCAAACGGCCGATTCGGTTCGCGCCTGGCCCGGCCATATCCATGGATTCCGGGCCTGGGACGACGCGCCCATCCTCAGCGCCGTGGCACGGGCCGGCTTCACCATCGGCCCGCTTTCGTCCGGCCATCACCGCATGGTGGGTGACTACCGCACGCTGGTCGCGCTACGGAGCATGGCATGACCGAACCAGACTTCCCCGAATCCGCCGACTTCGGCTCGCTGTTTGCACCCGATCGCCGCCCGCCCTGCCAGCTCTATCTCGTCTCGCCACCGGCCTTCGATCTCTCGGCGCACACGTCTGCCCTGGCCGATGCGCTGGGGGCAGGCGGGCAGGTGGCCGCCTATCAGCTCCGGTTGAAGGGTGCAGACGATGCCGCCATCCTGAAGGCCGCCAGCGCACTTCAGCCGATCTGCGCCGCGCATGACATCGCCTTCATCCTGAACGACCGCATGGACCTCGCAAAGCAATGCGGCGCCGATGGCGTGCATCTGGGCCAGTCCGATGGCAGTCCGCTGGCCGCCCGCGCTTTGCTGGGCCATGACGCGCAGATCGGCGTCACCTGCCATGCCAGCCGCCATCTTGCCATGGAGGCCGGCGAGGCCGGTGCCAATTATGTGGCCTTTGGTGCCTTCTTCCCCACCAGCACCAAGACGATCGACCATATGACCGAGCCGGACATCCTGACCTGGTGGACCACCCTGTCGCCCATCCCCTGCGTTGCGATCGGCGGCATCCGCGCCGAAAACTGCCCCCCGCTGGTCGCGGCCGGTGCCGACTTCCTCGCCGTCAGCGCCGCGATCTGGTCGCATCCGCTGGGTGCGGCCGCTGCCGTCAGAGCATTTGACGAACCGCTCGGCTCATCGCAGCCATGATTGCGCGAACCCGCACGCGGGCCTAGCACTGCGCCATTCAATGCAAGGACTCCATTTATGACATCCCGCCTGAAATCCTCCCTCCTGCTAGCGACTGCCCTCATCATGACCATGCCCGCCCTCAACCCCGCCACCGCCCAAGGCGCAGCATCCGCCGCCAAGGCCGATTACAGCATCCTGACGAAGCCGTGGACCGGCCCGTTCAACGGTGTGCCGCCGTTCGACCGGATCACGCCGGAGATGTTCCCCCCGGCGCTCGACATGAGCTTTGCCGAAGCGCGCGCCGATGTGAACCGGATCGCCAACAATCCGGCCGCGCCCACCTTCGCCAACACGATTGCCGCGCTGGAAGCCTCCGCGCCAACGCTCGATCGGGTGGCGGCGATGTTCTTCCTGCAAACCGCCAACATGAACACGGATGCCTATCAGGCGCTCGACCGCGACTGGAGCCCGAAGTTCGCGGCGCTGCAAGACGAGCTGTACCTCAACGACAAGCTGTTCCGCCGCATCGCCACCCTGTACGACAGCCGGGCGACTTTGGGCCTGGAGCCGGATCAGCTGCGCCTGCTGACCCGCACCTACGAAGGCTTCGTTCGCCAGGGTGCGCGCCTGTCGCCCGCCGACAAGACGAAGCTGTCTGCGATGAACCAGGAGCTTGCCAACCTGTTCACCGATTTTTCCCAGCGGCTGCAGAAGGACGAGGAAACCTCGCTTGTCGCAACCGAGGCGGAAATGGCAGGTGTGCCCGATGGCGTGAAATCCGCCGCCCGCGCCGCCGCCGCCGACCGTCCGGACAAGCCGGCCTATGCCATCGTCAACACCCGCTCGGCCGTCGATCCGGTGCTCACCTTCGCCGACAACCGCGCCCTGCGCGAGCGTGTCTGGCGTGCCTTTGTGAACCGCGGCGACAATGGCGGTGCCACCGATACGAATGAAACCATCGCCCGCATCGTGAAATTGCGCGCCGATCGCGCCAGGCTGCTCGGCTATCCCAGCCACGCCAACTGGCGCATGTCGGATACCATGGCGGTGGATCCGGCCCGCGCCGAAGAGCTGATGCTAAGGGTGTGGAAGCCGGCCGTTGCCCGCGTCGCCGAAGAAGTCGCCGACATGGAGAAGATCTCCAAGCACCCGATCGAGCCGTGGGATTATCTCTACTATGCCGAGAAGGTGCGCAAGGAGCGCTATGATCTCTCGGCCGCCGAGACCAAGCCCTATTTCGAGCTGAACAACATGATCAACGCCTCTTTCTATGCGGCGAATCGGCTGTATGGGCTGTCGTTCAAGGAAATCAGCGGCACCGTCCCCGTTTTCCACCCGGACGTCCGCGTCTGGGAAGTCACCGGGCCAGACGGCAAGCACCGGGCGCTGTTCTATGGTGATTATTATGCCCGCGCCGGCAAGCGGTCGGGCGCCTGGATGACCGAATATCGCGGCCAGCGCCGCTATCCCGTGGTGCAGACGTCGCTCGCCTCCAACAACAACAATTTCGCCAAGCCCGGCCCCGGCGAGCCGGTGCTGATCAGCTATGACGACGCCAACACCCTGTTCCACGAGTTCGGCCACGCCATCCACTATATGCTGCAAAGCATCCGCTACGCCGGCCTTTCCACCACGCCGCGCGATTTTGTCGAGTTCCCCAGCCAGGTCAACGAACGCTGGCTGCTCACCCGCGATGTGCTGGACAAATATGCCCGCCACTACAAAACCGGCGAAGCCATGCCGGCGGCCCTCGTCGACAAGATTGTCAAGGCCGACACCTTCAACCAGGGCTATGCCACCGTGTCCTACCTCTCGTCGGCCATCGTCGACATGAAGCTGCACACGCTGGCCGATGGCGTGGTGAACCCTGACACGTTCGAGCGCGAAACGCTCGCCGCAATGGGCATGCCGAAGCAGATCGTGATGCGTCACCGCCTGCCGCAGTTCGGCCACCTCTTCTCCGGCGACAGCTATTCGGCGGGCTATTATTCCTACCTCTGGTCGGAGACGATGGATGCCGACACCTGGGCCGCCTTCGAGGAAGCCGGAAGCCCGTGGGACAAGGCCACCGCCGATCGCTTCCGCACCATCCTGCTGTCAACCGGCAACGAAACCGACCGCACCGAGGCCTATCGCGCCTTCCGCGGCCGCGATCCCGACGTGAAGGCCCTGCTGAAGCAGCGCGGCTTCCCGACCGAGTAGGATAGACCGAACAAGGGGGCCTCCGGCAGCAAGGGGCCTGAGGCCCCTTCACCCCCGTCTTGGCTTTTTGCCCGGCCATGCGCTAAGGCGACCGCCACGCTCTTTCCAGACCACAGGTGAATGCATGAAGATCAGCGGCGTGGACATTCGTCCCGGCAACATCATCGAATATGAAGGCGGCATCTGGCGCGCGGTGAAAACCCAGCACACCCAGCCCGGCAAGGGCGGCGCCTACATGCAGGTCGAAATGAAAAACCTCATCGACGGCCGCAAGACCAATGTCCGCTTCCGCTCCGCCGAAGTGGTGGAGCGCATCCGCCTCGACACCAAGGACTTCCAGTATCTCTACGCCGAAGACGATAACCTCGTGTTCATGGACAAGGAAACTTACGACCAGGTCACGCTCGCCCGCGATCTGCTGGGCGATGCCGCCGCCTTCCTCACCGACGGCATGGACGTCACCATGGAACTCTATGAAGAGCGCCCGCTTTCGGTGCAGCTGCCCGATCAGGTGGAAGCCCTGATCGTGGAAGCCGACGCCGTGGTGAAGGGGCAAACCGCCTCCTCCAGCTACAAGCCTGCCATTCTGGAAAACGGCGTCCGCGTGATGGTGCCGCCGCACATCGGCGCCGGCGTGCGGATTGTTGTCGATGTTTATGAACAGGCTTACGTGCGGCGCGCCGACTAATGGCCGCCCAGTCTGCCATCATCACCGTCATGGAGCGCGCTTGTCGCAAGGCGGGCCCGCGCCTGCGCCGGGACTTCAACGAAGTCTCGCAGCTGCAGGTGTCCAAGAAAGGCCCGGCCGATTTCGTGTCGCAGGCCGACAAGGCGTCCGAGGAAGCCCTTGTTGACGCCTTGAAATTCGCCCGTCCCGGCTGGGGCTTCCTGCTGGAAGAGGGCGGCGAAATCGCCGGCGAGCCGGGCTTCCCGCGCTTCATCATCGATCCGCTGGATGGCACCTCCAACTTCCTGCACGGCATTCCGCATTTCGCCATTTCCATCGGCGTCGAGCATGAGGGCGCAATCCAGGCCGGCATCGTCTATCAGCCGCTTACCGACGAAAGCTTCTGGGCCGAACGCGGTCGCGGCGCCTGGTTGCAGGATCGCCGAATGCGGGTATCGGCTCGCCGCAACCTCGATGAAGCCTTGCTGGCAACCGGCATTCCCTATCGCGGCCATGGCGATCAGCAGCAGTTTGAATCCATCCTGCAGCAGATCATTCCCGAGGTAGCCGGCGTTCGCCGCTTCGGCGCCGCCTCGCTCGATATGGCATGGGTTGCCGCCGGTCGGTTTGACGGCTTCTGGGAACAGGGTCTCAGCTATTGGGATATCGCCGCCGGCATCCTGTTGGTGCGCGAAGCCGGCGGCTTCGTGAGCGATTTCCGCGGCGGCGAACGCTTTGTGGAGCGGCGCGAACTCATCGCCGCCAACGATCAGCTGCATTCGAAGCTGCACAAGACGATTTCCACCGCGATACGGAGCTGATACCCGCCGGCTGCAAGAAACGGTTGCCGGGGGGATAGCGGAAAGCCGTCGACGCGCTGCCACATCTGCGGCACATCAGAGGCAATCGCTGGCCTGGAGATGCTGTGACCCCCCTTTCTCATCTTGAGCGACTGGAAGCGGAAAGCATCCACATCCTGCGCGAAGTGGTGGCCGAAGCCGAGCGGCCGGTGATGCTCTATTCGATCGGCAAGGATTCGTCGGTGATGCTGCATCTGGCGCGCAAGGCCTTCTATCCGGCGCCGCCGCCCTTCCCGCTGCTGCATGTGGACACGACATGGAAGTTCAAGGCCATGTATGCGCTGCGCGATGCCGTGGCGCGCGACAGCGGCATGGAGCTGCTGGTGTATCGCAACCCCACGGCTGTAGCGCAGGGCATCAACCCCTTCGATCACGGCCCGCTGCATACCGACATGTGGAAAACCGAAGGGCTGAAGCAGGCGCTGGACCAATATGGCTTCGACGCCGCCTTTGGCGGGGCCCGGCGCGACGAGGAGAAAAGCCGGGCAAAGGAGCGCATCTTTTCCTTCCGCGCGCTGAACCACCGCTGGGACCCGAAAAAGCAGCGGCCGGAATTGTGGAACCTGTACAACGCCCGCAAGGCACCGGGCGAGAGCATCCGTGTTTTCCCGATCTCCAACTGGACCGAGCTGGATGTGTGGCACTATATCCAGCTTCAGAACATCCCCATCGTGCCGCTGTATTTCGCAGCGCCGCGCCCCACGGTAGAGCGCGACGGCCTGCTGCTGATGGTGGACGATGACCGCTTCCGGCTGCGTCCCGGCGAGCAGGTGGTGGAGCGCAGTGTCCGCTTCCGCACGCTTGGCTGCTACCCTTTGACCGGCGCCGTGGCGAGTACGGCAACCACCTTGCCACAGGTGATCCAGGAAATGCTGCTGACCACCACCTCGGAACGGCAGGGCCGCGCGATAGACCATGATCAGTCCGCCAGCATGGAGAAGAAGAAGCAGGAGGGCTATTTCTGATGCCCGGCTTTTCCTATCAGCCCGAGGCTCTGGTGGCCGAAGACATTGACGCCTGGCTGGAGCTGCATCGCACCAAATCGCTGCTGCGCTTCATCACCTGCGGCTCGGTGGACGACGGCAAATCCACGCTGATCGGCCGGCTCCTGTATGAATCGCGCGCCATCTTTGTCGATCAACTGGATGCCCTGGAGGCCGATTCAAAACGTGTCGGCACGCAAGGCCAGGAAATCGATTTCGCGCTGCTGGTGGATGGGCTGGCCGCCGAGCGCGAACAGGGCATCACAATCGATGTCGCCTATCGCTATTTCTCCACCGAACGGCGCAAGTTCATCGTCGCCGATACCCCCGGCCACGAACAATATACCCGCAACATGGCCACCGCCGCCTCCACCGCGGACCTCGCCATCATCCTTGTCGATGCCCGCAAGGGCGTGCTCACACAAACCCGCCGCCACAGCACTCTCGCCCATCTGCTCGGCGTTCGCCATCTCGTGCTGGCGGTCAACAAGATGGACCTCGTGGACTATGGCAAGGAGCGGTTCGATACGATCGTCGAGGCCTATCGCGCCTTTGCGAACGGCATCGGGATTGCCGACTTCACGGCCATGCCGATCTCGGGCTTCAAAGGCGATGGCATCACCAGCCCCAGCCCCAACATGCCGTGGTTTTCCGGCCCAGGCCTGCTGCAACATCTGGAAACGGTGGAGGTCACCCTCGCCGCCGATCAGGGCAAGCCGTTCCGCATGCCGGTGCAATGGGTCAACCGGCCAAGTCCGGATTTTCGCGGATTTTCCGGCCTGATCGCCAGCGGCACGGTGAAGCCCGGTGATCCGCTTCGCATCTTGCCTTCCGGCAAAACCAGCACGCTCGCCCGTATCGTCACCGCCGATGGCGATCTCCGCCAGGCGGTCGCCGGCCAGTCGGTCACGCTGACGCTGGCCGATGATGTGGATTGCTCGCGCGGCGATGTGATCGCGGCGGCAGACAGCCCGCCGCAAGTTTCCGACCAATTCGAGGCCACCCTGTTGTGGATGGACGAGCAGGAGATGATTCCCGGCCGGGCCTATTGGCTGAAGATCGGCACCCAGAATGTGTCCGCCACGGTGCAGCCGCCGAAATATCAGGTAAATGTCAACACGCTGGAGCATCTGGCCGCCAAGACGCTGGACCTCAACGCGATCGGGGTCGTCACCCTCACAACCGACCGCCCCATCGTGTTCGAGCCCTATGCCGAAAGCCGGACGCTCGGCGGCTTCATCCTGATCGACAAGATGAGCCATGCCACGGTGGCGGCCGGCATGCTGCAATTTGCCTTGCGACGGGCGCAGAATGTGCATTGGCAGGCCCTCGATATCAGCCGCGAAGCCCATGCCGGACTGAAAAATCAGCGCCCCGCGGTTCTGTGGTTCACCGGGCTGTCGGGCTCCGGCAAATCCACCATCGCCAATCTGGTGGAGAAAAAGCTCTACCGGATGAACCGCCACACCTTCCTGCTCGATGGCGACAATGTGCGGCACGGGCTGAACAAGGACCTCGGCTTCACCGAGGCCGATCGCATCGAGAATATCCGCCGCGTGGGCGAAGTGGCCCGGCTGATGGCCGATGCCGGTCTCATCGTCATCACCGCCTTCATCTCCCCCTTCCGCGCCGAGCGCGCCATGGTGCGCAACCTGTTGCCGCCGGGCGAGTTTCTGGAAGTGTTCATCGACACGCCGCTCGCCGTCGCCGAAGCGCGCGATGTGAAGGGGCTGTATCGCAAGGCCCGCGCCGGAACGCTGAAAAACTTCACCGGGATCGACAGCCCCTATGAAGCGCCGGAAAACCCCGAGATTCGCATCGATACCACCGCGATGAGCCCGCAAGCCGCTGCCGAGCAGATCGTGGAACGGCTGCTCGGCGACCGCTGACCGCGGCTTTCCAGACCCGGAACCGACCGCGCAGATCCTGTCTGTGCAACGGCGAAAATGGTGGGCGCGGCAAGGATTGAACTTGCGACCCCTGCGGTGTGAACACAGTGCTCTACCACTGAGCTACGCGCCCCGAACCCATCGGAGAAAGGGGCGGTTAGAGGAAGGTGGCCCTGCCTGTCAACGGCTGATCGCGTCAATGCGTGATGGTGGCCTCGGTCGGCGCAGGAACCGGCACCACCGCCGCGGCAATCGGCTCCACCGGCTCCACCCAGTCGATCGGCTCCACCGGGCGGACAAAGGCGTGCCGCAAAACCTCGTCCACATGGCTCACCGGAATGATGGTCAGCCCTTCCTTCACATTGGCGGGAATATCGGCCAGATCCTTTTCATTTTCGGCCGGGATCAGCACCGTGGTGATGCCGCCGCGCAGCGCCGCCAGCAGCTTTTCCTTCAGCCCGCCGATCGGCAGCACTCGCCCGCGCAGTGTCACTTCGCCGGTCATCGCCACTTCGCGGCGCACCGGAATGCCGGTCAGCGTGGAAACGATCGAGGTCACCATAGCGATCCCGGCAGACGGCCCATCCTTGGGCGTCGCGCCTTCCGGCACGTGCACATGGATATCCTTTTTCGAGAAAATCGTCGGATGAATGCCATAAGGCGCCGCGCGCGCCTTCACAAAGCTCAGCGCCGCCTTGATCGATTCAGTCATCACATCGCCCAGCTTGCCGGTCGTGCTGATGAGGCCTTTGCCGGGCACCGTCACGCTTTCGATGGTCAGCAGGTCGCCACCCACCGACGTCCAGGCCAGGCCGGTCACCGCCCCCACCTGGTCTTCCGCTTCGCTGATGCCAAAGCGATGCTTGCGGGTGCCGGCGAATTCGCCGAGATTTTCGCCCGTGATGGTAACGCTTTCGGCCTTCTTCTCCAGAATCTGCCGCAGTGACTTGCGCGCCAGCTTGGCCAGCTCGCGCTCCAGCGTGCGCACGCCCGCTTCCCGCGTGTAATAGCGGATCAGGTCACGCAGCGCCTCTTCGGTGACCGAAAACTCCTCCGGCTTCAGCCCGTGCGCTTCATATTGCTTGGGCAGCAGGTGCCGCTTGGCGATCTCCACCTTTTCGTCTTCGGTGTAGCCCGAAAGCGTGATGATCTCCATCCGGTCCAGCAACGGCTGCGGCATATTATAGCTGTTGGCAGTGGTCACGAACATCACGTTGGACAGATCGAAATCGACTTCCAGATAATGATCGTTGAACTTGCTGTTCTGTTCCGGATCCAGCACTTCCAGCAGCGCCGACGACGGATCGCCGCGGAAATCCTGCCCCAGCTTGTCAATTTCATCCAGCAGGAACAGCGGGTTGTTGGTTCCGGCCTTCTTCAGATTCTGCACGATCTTGCCTGGCAGCGAACCGATGTAGGTGCGCCGGTGGCCGCGGATCTCGGCCTCGTCGCGCACCCCGCCCAAAGACTGGCGGATGAATTCCCGCCCCGTCGCCTTGGCAATCGATCGGCCGAGCGAGGTTTTCCCCACCCCCGGCGGCCCCACAAGGCACAGGATCGGGCCCTTCAGCTTGTTGGTGCGCGCCTGCACGGCGAGATATTCGATGATGCGGTCTTTCACCTTCTCCAGACCGAAATGATCGTCATCCAGCACCTTTTGCGCCGCCACGATATCCTTCTTCACCTTGGACGCCTTGCCCCAAGGCAGGCCCAGCAGCACATCCAGCCAGTTGCGCACAACGGTAGCTTCCGCCGACATCGGCGACATGGTGCGCAGCTTCTTTACCTCGGCATAGGCCTTGTCGCGCGCCTCCTTGGAAAGCTTGGTCTTGCGGATGCGCGCTTCATATTCGGCCGCCTCATCCGCGCCATCCTCGGCATCGCCCAGCTCGCGCTGGATCGCCTTCAGCTGCTCGTTCAGATAGTATTCGCGCTGCGTCTTCTCCATCTGCCGCTTGACGCGCGTCTTGATCTTCTTCTCCACCTGCATCAGGCCCATTTCGCCTTCCATGAAGGCAAACACCATTTCCAGCCGCTTGCTGACGACGACCTCATCCAGCAGCGCCTGCTTGTCGGAAATCTTCAGGTTGAGGTTCGCGGCCACGGAATCGGCAAAGCGCCCCGGCTCCTCAATCTGGCCGATCTGCAGGGCGACTTCCGGCGCCGTGCGCTTGGCGGATTTCACATAGGATTCAAACTGCTTCACCGCGGTGCGCAGCAGCGCCTCGGCCTCCGGCCCTTCCGGCTCGATATCCGCCAGCGGCTCGATGTCCGCCAGCAAATGGTCGCCGCTTTCGTCCAGACTCACCAGACGGGCGCGTTGCTGGCCTTCCACCAGCACCTTCACCGTGCCGTCCGGCAGCTTCAGCAGTTGCAGCACCGTTGCCAGCGTGCCCACTTCATACAGCTCGCCGCGCGCCGGGTCCTCGTCGGCCGGGTCCTTCTGACTCAGCAGAAAAATCGCCTTGTCCGTCTGCATCACGGCTTCCAGCGCGCGCACCGATTTGTCGCGGCCCACAAACAGCGGCACGATCATCTGCGGGAAAACAACGATATCCCGAAGCGGGAGGACGGGCAGGGTCATAAGCGGACGTGTCTCCATTGTGTCGCGCAATATGGGGGCGCAGCCGTCACCATGCAATCGGGGCGCAAGGCCTTAACGCTGATTATCCCCCAGCTCCGGCGCCGGCCCCGGCGCATCATTTGCCGGGGTGCCGGAAAAGCGCGCCGGATGCCGCGCCACCCGCACCGGCCCCAGCGCCCCCTGGTCCACCGTCAGGATGCTGCCATTGTGCTGCACCTGCGGGTCCGCCAGCACCTCCTCGCGGCTGTTCACGGTGCAGCCCACCGCGCCCTGCGCCTTGAACCCCTGCATCAAGTCCGCGCGCGTCCGCCTGGCCACCTCCGCGCCCATCGCCGTCAGCAGATTGGCCAGATTGGCAAAGCGCCCCGCCATGCTGTCAAACCTCGGGTCGGCAAGGCTTTCGGGATGGCCAAGCGACGCCCGCATCGCCGCAAACTCACTGTCCTGGATGGCCGCCATGCTCACCTGGCCGTCCTGCGCCGGCCAAAGCCGCGTCAAGCTGCCATAGTCCGGAAACGGCGCCGCCGGCTCCAGAAAGGCATGGTTGTACATGCCTTCCGGCCAGTTGAAGGCCAGCGCCGCGTCCAGCATGGCAACATCGATCCGTTGCCCCACCCCGGTCCGCTCGCGCGCAAACAGCGCCGCCGTGATCGCCTGCGCCGCCGTCAGCGCCGTCACCTTGTCGCACACCAGCGATTGCACAAGGCTGGGCTTGCCTTGCGCATCGGCCTGGGTCGCCGCGATCCCGGACGCCGCCTGCACAACCGGATCATAGGCACGGATATTCGCATACGGCCCGTCCGGGCCAAAGCCGGTGATGGCGCAATAAATCAGCCGCGGGTTCAGGCCGGCGCAGCGGTCATAGGGAAAGCCGAGCTTCGCCAGCGCACCGGGGCGAAAATTCTCGATCAGCACATCCGCCCACTGCACCAGTGCTTCGAAATCGGCGTGGGTTGCCGGGTCCTTCAGATCCAGCACCGCGCCGCGCTTGCCGCGATTCACGCTGACGAAGATGGCCGACATATTTCCCTTGCGCACACCAACCGTGCGCACCGGGTCCCCGGAAGGCGCCTCCAGCTTCAGCACATCGGCGCCCTGATCGGCAAGCCACGCCCCGGCCATCGGGCCAGACACGATCTGGCTCATGTCCAGCACCTTGATCCCAGCAAGCGGCCCCATGCGTTTAATCTCCCCTAGCGCGCGAGCGCCTCCACCGCCGCCCGGATGCGGCCGGCAACCACCGGATCATGCGTGGTTTCCTGCATCGCCGCCAGCGACCTGCGCGCCGCCTCGATATCGCCCGCCAGCCGCTCCAACCGCGCCCGTTCCCACCACAGGCTGGAATGATCCGGCGCAATCAACGTCATCCGCCGATACAGCGTAAGCGCGCGCGGCGCATCACCCCCCCGCCGCGCCCGGCTGGCCTGGTTCATCAGCAGCCGCACCAGAATCGCGCGATTGCCCAAAGGCTCCACATGCGACGGATCGACCCGGGCCTGGCGCCCCAGCGCCCGCTCCACGATCGCGCGCACCCCGGCGGCATCCACCGGCCGGCCATCGGCAAAAGGGTCCAGCAGCACATGGCTGGTGCGGCTGCCGATGGCGACCAGAACATGCCCCGGAAGGCCCAGAATGTCGGCCTGCCACCCCATCCGGCGGGCCAGCGCCACATACAGCAGCGACAGGCTGATCGGAATCCCGCGCCGCCTGCGGATCACCGCCAGCAGATCGGCATTTTCCGGCGAATCATAGCTGTCTTCGTCGCCGCTGAAGCCTTCCGAATCGGCCAGCAAGGCCACCAGCGCGTCGGCCTGCGCTGCCGCGGTCTTGCCGCCCTGTTGCCGTGTCTCGGCCTTCAGCCGCACCAGCAGGCCATCGAGATAGAGGTGCGCCGGCCCCAGATCGGCGCTGCCTTCCTGGCGGTCAGCCGCCGCCAGCAGCAGCGCGGCGCTGTCCAGCGCAATGTCGTCGTCGTCGACAAGGCCGATGGCGGCAATTGGATCGATGGCGGCAGGCTCCTCTCGTGCAGACCTTCGCGGGCTGGTCATGCGATGCCCTGAATATGGCGCGGGAAGCGGCCCGGCGCCAGTGCAATCAAATCCACCCTGGCCGCGCAGCTGGCTCCGCGCGCCATGCGCTCGGCCGCCAGCTGCGCCGCCGCCCGCTGCAACCGGGCCGCTGCCATGGGCGTCAGCGCCGCCAGCGCCTGTTCGAGCGTCGGCCGATATTTCACTTCCACCAGCGCCAGAACCGCGCCCCGCTGGGCCACGATATCCACCTCGATCATCGGCAGCTGGCGGCGACGGGCGATGATGCGCCAGCCCGAAAGCCGCAGATACCAGGCCGCCAGCCACTCGGCCCGCCGGCCACGCGCATCGGCCAGCCGGCGGCGGTTCACCCCGCAGCCTTCAGCGCCAGCGCGCGGCTGTAGGCTTCGCCACGCGAAATGCCGAACGCTGATGCAACGCTTGCGGCGGCCTTGCCAACCGGCATGGTGGCCAAAGCCGCCAGCAACGCTGCATCCACTGTTGCGTCCGATTCGGCCGCCTGCTCGGGCGGCGGGCCGATCAGCAGCACGATCTCGCCCTTCGGCTCGCTGCCGGCAAAGCGGTCCGCCAGTTCGGCCACCGGCGCGGTCACCACCGCCTCGTGCAGCTTGGTCAGCTCGCGCGCCACGCAGCCGGTGCGACCGGGCAACAGCTCCGCCAGCGCCGCCAGACAAGCGGCCAGCCTTGGTCCGGTCTCGTAGAAGATCAAGGTCGCCGGCACCTGCGCCAGTGCCGCGATTGCCTGCCTGCGGGCATGGTCCTTCGGCGGCAGGAAACCGGCAAACAGGAAGCGATCCGAAGGCAGGCCGCTGATGCTCAGCGCCGCAATCGCCGCGCTCGGACCGGGTGCCGTGGTCACCGCCACCCCGCGCTGCCGCGCCGCGCGCACCAGCTCGAATCCGGGATCGGAGATCAACGGCGTGCCGGCGTCCGAAACCAGCGCAACGGCTTCCCGGCTCATCCGATCCAGCAGCGCCTCGGTGGCCGCCGCCGGGCTGTGCTGGTGATAGCTTTGCATCGGTCGCCGGCTGCCGGCCGCCCGCAGCAGCTTGGCCGTCACCCGCGTGTCCTCGCAGGCCACAAGATCAACGCGACGAAGCGTGTCGGCCGCGCGAGCGGTCAAGTCACCGAGGTTGCCGATCGGCCCCGCAACAATGTAAAGCCCCGGCGACAAGCCAAGCTCCTGCGGCGGACCATCCGGCCCGGCAGGCGCATCGACTGGGTGAGCAGACATGGAAGCAACTATGGCGGAACTTCAGGCGCGCGCGCAAGCGTGGAGCAGGCGCAGCACCGGCCTGCTGCTGGCGGGCGGATTGCTGGCGCTTGCCGCGTGCGCCCCGAAGCAGGCCGCCCCGGTGATAGTTGCACCACCGCCACCGGTGGAAGCGCCCAAGCCCGCCCCGCCCAAGCCGGGCGAAGTGCACAAGATCGCCATCCTCGTGCCGCTTACGGGGCCGAACTCCCCGGTGGGTATCAGCCTGGCCAATGCCGCCTCGCTGGCCCTGGCCGACAGCAAGCGGACCGGAATCCGGCTCACCAGCTATGATACCGCAGCCCTCGGCGCCGGCGGTGCCGCCAGTCGCGCAATGGCCGATGGGGCCGAGCTCATCCTCGGGCCGCTGCTGGCCGGCGATGTGGCGGCGGCACGCGCCGTCGCCGCACCGCGCGGGGTCACGATGCTCAGCTTTTCCAACGACACCGCCGTTGCCGGCAACGGCGTCTACCTGCTCGGCTTCCAGCCGTCGCAGTCGGTGGCACGGGTGGTGGACTATGCCAGCGGCCGTGGCATGACGCGTTTTGCCGGGTTGATCCCCAACGGGATTTACGGCCAACGCGCCGCCGTGGCCTTCACCCGCGCGGTCGCTGCCAAGGGCGGCCAGATCGTTGCCCTCACCAATTTCACCCGCGATCGGGCCGCCCTTCCCGCCGCCGCGCGCACTGTCACCGATTATGACGCCCGGCTGAAAAAGGCTGGCGGTGCCGCCCGCCAGCCAGACGGCACGGTGGCACCCATTGCGCAAACCCTGCCCCCGGTCGCTTTCGAGGCCCTGCTGGTGGCCGATTCCGGAACCATCGCCGGCGCGTTTGCGCCGCAGCTTGCGCGCTACGGCGCACCCACAGGCAGCTTCCTGATGATGGGCACCGAATTGTGGAACACCGAACCCGGCCTGAAGGATGCGCCCGCCTTGCGCGGCGCGGTTTTTGCTGCCGTCCCCGATCAGCGGTTCCAGGCGATGGCCCGCCGCTACCGCGCCCGCTATGGCAGCGCCCCCTCCCGACTGGCGAGCCTCGCCTATGATGCGATGCTGCTGGCGGCCAGCGGCGCCGATGCCGGCTGGGCCTATGGCAACCCGTTCCCGGCAAAGCTGCTGCAGGATCCGCAGGGCTTCGTGGGCATCGATGGCATCTTCCGCTTCAAGGATCACATTGCAGAGCGCGGCCTGGAAGTGCAGCAGGTCGGCCCGCAGGGCTTCACTACCGTGTCGCCCGCCCCTTCCGGCTTCTGATCCCGGCGCTGCGCTAGAGCGAGTCTCGTTCTGATTGCATCAGAACGGCCGCTCTATCCTTTTGATTTTCCGCATGGGTTTTCGATGCTCGTGATTCCACGAGATCGAAACATGCTCTAGCCGCTGATATCGCGTCCGCGGGTTTCCGGCAGCCAGATCAGCGTCACCAGGAAGGCCATGGCGACAACGGCCACCGTATACCACAGGCCGGCAAAGGGATTGCCGGTGTTGACCACGATCAGCTGCTGGATGAAGGGCAGAAAGCCGCCGAAATAGCCGGTGCCGATATGATAGGGCACGCTCATCGAGGTATAGCGCACCTTGGCCGGAAACAGCTCCACGAAGATGGCGGCAACCTGCCCATAGGTCATGGCAGACAGCGTCACCATGCCGAACACCGCGAGCACGATCTTCCAGCGCTGCTTCTCTGCCGGGTCCGCCTTCTCCGGATAGCCAGCTGCCAGCAGCGCGGCGGTAAAGCCGTCCTGGTCAAAGCCTTCGATCCGGCTGTTGCCCACCACAAGCGCCACCTCGTCGGCGGCCACCTTGCTATAGGCCACCCCCCGCTTGGTGAGATAGCCCAGCGCCTTGGCGCAAGGCGTCGTCTGCTGCCGCGAAAACACCGAAAAGTCGCACTCCGGCAATTCCAGAACGACGGGGCTTGCCGCCGTGGCCCGCGCCAGCGCCGGGTTGGCTCCATTGGCCATCAAATGAAACAGCGGGAAAATCAGCACGATGGCAAGGCCATAGCCGATCAGCAGCAGCTTCTTGCGACCGATGCGATCGGAAAGCTTGCCAAACACCACATAAAGCGGGGCCGCAAACACCGCCCCCAACGCCAGATAGATCAGCGCCTCGCGCTCGGCGATTCCGGCCGTTCCGGTCAGGAAATACAGCGTTCCAAACTGGCTGGTATAGTAAACCACAGTCAACCCGGCAGCCACGCCGAACAGCGAGACCAGCACATTCTTGACATTGGCGGAATCGGAAAAAGCATCGAAAATCGGGTTCTTCGATGTGGTTCCCGCCGCCTTCATCTTCTGGAAAACCGGGCTCTCCGAAAGCTGCATGCGAATGTAGATGGAAATCGCCAGCATGATGAGGCTGATCAGGAACGGCACCCGCCAGCCCCAGGCCTCGAACTGCGCCTCGCTCATCGTCGCCCGCGTGGCCAGCACGACCATCAGGCACAGCAGGAAGCCACCGACCACGGAAATCTGGATCCAGCTGGTATATTCCCCTCGCCGGTGGCGCGGCGCATGTTCGCCCACATAAATGGCCGCACCGCCATATTCGCCGCCCAGCGCCAGCCCCTGCAACAGGCGCAGACCAACCAGCAGCGCCGGCGCCCACAAGCCGGCCACGGCATAGGTCGGCAACAGGCCGATGGCAGCCGTTGCCAGGCCCATCACGGTGATCGTGATGAGAAAGGTGTATTTGCGGCCGATGCGATCGCCATAATGGCCGAACAGCAACGCCCCCAAAGGCCGCACCCCAAAGCCGGCCCCGAAGGTGGCCAGGCTGGCAAGGGTCGCCGCGGTCGGATTGTCGATCGGGAAAAACAGCCGCCCTATCAGCGCGGCCAGAATACCGTACAGGAAGAAGTCATACCATTCGAACACGGTGCCCAGCGAGCTTGCAACGATCACCAACCGGTCGCGCTTGATGTCGATCGGCGGTTCTTCGGCCCCTGCAGCGTCCATGTGGCTCCCCTTGCAATCCCGCCGCCGGTGGTAGCTTGGCGCAAGGCGGTGGGCAAGGTTGCAAGGACCTGTCGCTAGATCTTGCAGCCCTTGGCGCCCGCAGCACCCTTCAGATAGGCCCGCCGCAACGAGCCGGCCAAAACGGCGGCCTTGGCCTTTTCCTCGGCCTGCTTGGCCCCGGAAATGATCCGCATCAGGCCGGCGCCGGGGATCAGGCTGCCAACCACCGATTCCGCAGCGCCCAGCATGGTTTCTGTCGCCGATTCGCCCGATTTGGCCTTCACTTCATCCACATCCGGCCCAAGCACCGCCGTCAGTTTCCCGATCTCCGTCTTGAACTGCTTGCAGGTCTTCAATCCATCCAGCGAATAGGGTCGCTGCATCACCGCCAGCAACTCCGGCGGAATCTCGTCCTTCATCATGTTCAGGTCTTTCAGCGGCTTGGTCGCCATGTTCTTGGCGCTATCCCCCACCTTGTCGATATCGCTCTTCTCCTGCGCCGTCGCGGGCATCGCGATCAGCAGGGTCGCAAGAAGCAATGTGCATCTGTGTAGCGTCATGGTCGCTCTCCTTCATTCAACAAATCCCGGACAAAGCCGGCGAGGCCGATCTGCCGGCTCCGCCGCAGCCGCTCCGTCACCAAGATGGAGCGTATTTCGTAGAGGCATTGACCAGGATCATCATTAACCAGAACATAATCATATTCCGCCCAGTGGCTGATCTCGTCGGCAGCCCGCGCCATCCGGCCAGCAATCACTTCGTCGCTGTCGCTGGCCCGCGATTTCAGCCGATTGTGCAATTCCTCCAGCGTGGGCGGCAGCAGGAAGATGGAAACCAGGTCCCCGCCCGCCTGCGACTGGCGCAATTGCTGCGTGCCCTGCCAGTCGATATCGAACAGGATGTCCCGCCCGTCCGCCAACGCCGCCTCTACCGGCTCGCGCGGCGTGCCATAGCGGTTGCCGAACACATGCGCCCATTCCAGCAGCATCCCGGTGGCCACCAGCCGGTCGAATGCAGCATCCTTCACAAAGCGATAGTCCACGCCGTCGATCTCGCCCGCCCGCGGCGCCCGCGTGGTGGCAGAAACCGACAGCGAGATTTGCGGGTCCCCGGCCAGCAGCCTTTTGGACATGGTGGTTTTCCCGGCCCCCGAAGGCGAGCTCAGCACCAGCATCAGCCCGCGGCGGTTGCCGACGGGGCTTGTCATACCATCGCCTCGGCACGCACCAGCCGGCGAAACTGCGCCTCGCTCACCCACCCCAGCGCCAGACCTGCCTGCAGCAATGTCGTCCCTTCCTGATGCGCCTTCCTGGCGATCTGAGCCGCCTTGTCATAGCCGATTTCCGGCACCAGCGCCGTCACCAGCATCAGCGATTGCTCCACCAGCGTAGCGATACGCGAACGGTCCGGCTGCAATCCTTCAGCACAGCGCAGCCGGAAGCTGTCCAGCGCATCTGCCAGCAGGCGAATGGCCCGCAGCAGATTGTGGGCAATCATCGGCTTGAACACATTCAGCTGCAAATGCCCCTGCAGCCCGCCGATGCTCACCGCCTGCGCATTGCCCATCACCTGCGCGCACACCATGGCCAGCGCCTCGGCTTGCGTCGGGTTCACCTTGCCGGGCATGATCGAGCTTCCAGGCTCATTCTCCGGCAGCAGCAATTCCCCCAGCCCGGCGCGCGGCCCGGATCCCAGCAGCCGGATATCATTGGCGATTTTCGTCGTACCCACCGCCAGCGTCGTCAGCACCCCGGCCACCTCCACCATCGTGTCATGGGTGGCCAGCGCCTCGAACTTGCTGGGCGCCGAAACCCAGGGCACGCCGCCGGTCAGCTCCGCCAACACCTCGCACATCGCCTCGGCAAAGCCCGGCGGGGCGTTCAGCCCGGTTCCCACCGCCGTTCCGCCCTGCGCCAGCCGCGACAGGCGCGGCCACAGCGCCACCACCCGGTCCGCGCCATCCTCCAGCGTCTGCGCCCAGGCGGACGCCTCCTGCCCCAGCGTCATCGGCGTCGCATCCATCAGATGGGTGCGGCCTATTTTCACGATATCCGCCCAGCCGGCCTCGTGCCGCCGAAACGTGCCCGCCAGCCCGCGCAACGCCGGGATCAGCCGGTTCCGCAGCTCCAGCGCCACCCCCATGTGCATGGCGGTCGGAAAGCTGTCGTTCGACGATTGCCCGCGATTCACATCATCATTCGGGTGCACCGGCGCCTTGCCGCCGCGCTTTCCGGTCAGCAGCTCATTGGCCCGCCCGGCCACCACCTCGTTCACATTCATGTTGGTCTGGGTGCCGGAGCCGGTCTGCCAGATCAGCAGCGGAAACTGGCTGTCGTGTCGGCCATCGGCCACTTCCGCCGCCGCGGCATCGATCGCATCGGCCAGCGCTGCATCCAGCCCATGCCGCCGGTTCACCCGCGCCGCCGCCTGCTTGATCCGCGCCAGCGCATGCACAATCGGCAACGGCATCCGCTCGGTGCTGCTGTCCCCGATCGGAAAATTGCCGATCGAACGCTGGGTCTGGGCGCCCCAATAGGCCGCGTCCGGAACTTCGACCGCACCAAGGCTGTCGGATTCGATGCGCACTATTTCTTGCGCTTGAAATCGAAGCTCACAACGTTGGAGCCCGGCTCCGAGGTGGCCACCGTCGGCTCCTCCGGCGCTTGCGGCAGATCGGGCATGGCAACCGCAAACTGCAGCGCGAAGTTCACCGCCGGATCCACGAACCCGGAAATCGCCTGATAGGGGATGTGCAGCTTGGCCGGCACCTGGTTGAAGGTCAGGCCAACTTTGAAATGGTCGTCCTCCACCGCCAGATCCCAATAGCGGTGCTGCAACACCACGGTCATCTCGTCCGGATAGCGTTCCAGCAGGTGCTTCGGCATTTCCACGCCGGGAAAGCGGGTGCGAAAGGCAATGAAGAAATGGTGGCTGCCGGGCAGGCCGCCGCCGGCCGCCACATCCTGCAACACCTTGCGCACCACGCCGCGCAGCGAGTCCTGCACGATCTCATCATAGGGGATGAGGCTGTCAGGTGGCTCCGGTGATTCGGGCGGCTCGGTCATGGTCGCACTTTCGGGGGCGCTTGCGGGTTCGGCTGCCTCAAGTGGCTGGCAAAAGGAAAGCCGTCAAGACCGCCCCGCTATGCAACGCACCGTCGCGGGCGGGAATCGGGTGGGGGGTTCTGTTGCCCGGCCCCCCCGGGCCGCTGGAATCCGATTCTGTTACCGGGTTCGGCCCGAACCCTGCTCAAGCGTTATAACCAGACCTTGTGGGGTCTTAGTTACGCTGCAATCGCAAATGCCGAGTTATCGTTGGCATCTAAGGTTTTTGAACATTTTACGGGGTATTCAGCCCGGGCAAAAACACCGTCTTTGAACACACGTCGATCCTAGTTCGGCCCCGTCATTACCGCTCGCAAGGCCCCCAGGTGCGAAGCATCTCGGGGCCGCGCCAGTAGAAATGGTGGAGCCGCCGGGTACCGCCCCCGGGTCCGCTGCGTCTATTCCACGGCATCATTCATCGCCATCTTCATCCCGAAGGATGACCGCCTCTATATAGGGCATTGCCAAGCGAATGAGAAGGCCTCGCCGTCTCGCGCCCTTCATCCAGCCTTGCACAGCACAATGTAGCGATCGATCACCGCATCATTGATGGCATCCCAGTCAAACGCCCTGGCCCGCTCCAGGCTCGCAGCACCGTGCGCCGCCCGCAGCACCGGATCGCCGGCATAGCCTGCAAGCGCATCGGCAAACATGCCCACATCGCCGGGCGGCACCAGCCGGCCGGAAACGCCGTCAGCCACCAGCGAGCTGCTGCCGGTCGCCGCAGCTGCAACCGGCGGAATCCCGCAAGCCATCGCCTCCAGCGTAACATTGCCGAAGGTTTCGGTAACCGATGGATTTAGGAACATGTCGAACGAGGCATAGGCCCTGGCCAGGTCCGCGCCGGTCAGGAACCCGGCAAAGGTCGCAGCCGGCAGCCGCTCCTCCAGCCAGCCACGCGCCGGGCCTTCGCCCACCACCAGCATATGGTGCGCCACCCCGCGCGCCCGCAGCGCGCCGGCAACCTCCGCAACCACATCCAGCCCCTTTTCCAGCACCAGCCGGCCAACAAAGCCGATCACCGGCACATCGTCGGCAATGCCAATCGACCTTCGCCAGGCCATGTCGCGCGCACCGGAATGAAAGATGTGCCGATCCACGCCGCGGCTCCAGATCCGCACCGCGTCGGAATAGCCGTCGGCCCGCAGCACCTCGGCCATGCTCTCTGATGGCGCATAAATCTCGGTCAGATCGCCGTAAAAGCTCTTCAGCAGCCGCTCCACGCCGCGCCGGATGAAGCCCATGCGATAATAGTCGAAATAGGTTTCAAACCGCGTGTGCACGGAAGCCACCACCGGCAGCTTGCGCCGCATGGCCCAGCGCTTGGCATCATGCCCCAGCCAATCTGGTGCCGCGAGATGCACGATGTCGGGCCGGAAGCGCCGCAAATCGGCCTGCACCGCCGGCGGCAGGCCCAGTGCCACCCGATACTCGCCGCGCCCCGGAATCGGAACGGACGGTACACCGATCAACGTGCCCGTTGGCGGAAAGGCCGGATCGTCCACCACCGGCGAGTACACGCGCGGCACAAGTCCCCGCGCCTCGATCCGCCCAACCAGCCGGTTCAACGCCTGGTTGGCGCCATCCTTCACATAATTGTAGTTGCCCGAAAAAAGCGCCACGCGCAGCGCATCCGGCCGGGTCTGTCTGTCCATGGCCCTGTGCTAGCCCGCAACTGTGGCGGTATGGCGGCACGAAAAAGGGCCGGATCGCAACAGCAATCCGGCCGCTTTTGTGTCCAATCGAAGCAATCAGGCGGCGACAGCAGCCCGGCGACGACGCGCTGCAAACCCAACCAGCCCGAAGCCGGTGATCAGCATCGCCCAGCTGGCGGGTTCCGGAACAACGCCACCGGGAATTTCGGTCCCGAAGGTGATGTCGTCAAACACGATCTGGTTCGCGACGCCACCAAAGCTGATCGATTTCGCGGTGCCGGCAAAGGTGACGCCGGCCGGGCCAAACGGGCAGAAGCCCGCCGCATAGGCCGGGCAACCGGAGATATTCGGCGCGAGTTCGACCGACGCCAGCAGATTGCCGGTGCCATTCAGGCCATCATAAACACCAACGCTGCCGGAAACCGACGAAACATAGTTGAACGAGAAGCCGGTGGTGAAGCCCGCCGCAACGTTCAGGTAGGTTTCCGAGCCGCTGAGGAAGAACAGGCTGCCTTGCTGCGAAGCCGAGTCACCAAGGCCGCCGCGCGAGGTGTTCGAGCAGAAAACGGTGGTGGAGTTGAGGCAGATCAGCAGCGCATTGGAACCGAACGAAACGCCATAGTTGGTGCCGCTGGTGCCGATGCTGCTGGTGCCGCCGTTGTAGAATTCCTGGATGAACACATTGTTGTCGTTGGGATAAGGCGCGATATTCTCGAAGTTCAGCGAGATGATCGATGCCTGAGCCGGGATGGCAAGCAGGCCGCCGATGGCGAGCGCCGTGAGTGATTTGATCATGATTTTCCTCCTTGAAGATTGGCTGCCAGTGCTCTGCAAGATGCGTGCCAAGCGCGAAGGAAAAAATCTATCTAATAATATCAGAGACTTATGAGTTTGCGGCGCATGTCATAAACGCCGAACTGTAAAGAATATCGACAAATTAACCATGAAAAAGGGCTGACAAAGTTTCCCCCGTCAGCCCTTTCCCCCGCCAAACCTTCCCGTTGCAAGCTGCGTCGCTGCTCAGCCCTCGGCGGGTGCCATCGCCGCCGCAATCGCCGCTTGCTGCGCCCGGAGCGCCGCATCGCGGCTGGTCGCCGTCACCCGCATCCGCCCAAGCGCCGCGCCGGTGCCGGCCGGGATCAGCCGACCCACGATCACATTCTCCTTCAGGCCCTGCAGCATGTCGGTCTTGCCCTGCACTGCCGCTTCGGTCAGCACCCGCGTCGTTTCCTGGAACGAGGCCGCCGAAATGAAGCTCTTGGTCTGCAGGCTCGCCTTGGTGATGCCCAGAAGCACCGGCTTGCCGGAAGCCGGCCGCTTGCCTTCGGCCACCGCCTTCTCGTTGATCAGGTCCATTTCCTCGCGGTCAACCTGTTCACCCTTCAGCAGCGTGGTCTCGCCATCCTCGGTGATTTCCACCTTCTGCAGCATCTGCCGAACAATCGTCTCGATGTGCTTGTCGTTGATCTTCACACCTTGCAGGCGATAGACCTCCTGGATTTCCGCACACAGATATTCCGCCAGCTTCTCGATGCCCAGCACGTCCAGAATGTCGTGCGGGTTGGCCGGGCCGTCAACGATAAAGTCACCCTTGCGAACCAGATCGCCTTCCTGAACCGAGATGTGCTTGCCCTTGGGCAGCAGATAGACAACCGGCTCCGACCCGTCTTCCGGATGCAATTCCAGCTTGCGCTTGGCCTTGTAATCCTTGCCGAACTGCACCCGCCCGTCGATCTTCGCGATGACGCCATTGTCTTTCGGAATGCGCGCCTCGAACAGCTCGGCCACCCGCGGCAAACCGCCGGTGATGTCGCGGTTCTTGGCCGCCTCACGCGGGATCCGCGCCAGCACATCGCCAGCATCTGCCCGCTGCCCTTCGGCAACCGAGAGAATGGCACCAACCGGCAACAGATAGCGCCCGGCTTCGCCCGAATCCGCGTCCAGCAGGGTCACCCGCGGCCGCAGGTCATCCTTGGCCTTGGCCGCCTTCCATTCCGCCACAACCTTGTTGGCAATGCCGGTCGCGTCGTCGGTTTCCTCGCGCAAAGTCTGGCCATCCACCAGATCCTGGAACTTCACGATCCCCGCCTTGTCGGTGATGATCGGCCGCGTATAGGGATCCCACTCCGCCAGCCGCTGGCCCTTGGTCACCATCGCCCCGTCGGCCACGGCAATCACCGCGCCAAACGGAATCTTGTGCGTGGAACGCTCCCGGCCCTCGCTGTCCACCAGCACCAGCTCGCCACCTGTCGGGGCCATGCCGATCTGCCGGCCGCGGCTGTCCTGGATCACCGGCAGGTTGCGATAGGTCACCTTCGCATCAACCGGCGCATCATGCGACGATTGCTCGGAAACCTGCGCCGCGCCACCGATGTGGAAGGTCCGCATGGTCAGCTGCGTGCCCGGCTCACCAATCGATTGCGCCGCGATCACGCCAACCGCCTCGCCGATGTTCACCGGCGTACCCCGCGCCAGATCGCGGCCATAGCAGCGCGCACACACGCCCTGCTTGGCTTCGCACACCAGCGGCGAGCGAATCTTCACTTCCGAAACGCCGGCATCCTCCAGCAGCTTCACATCCTTTTCCTCAAGCAGCACATCGCGCGCGAACAGCAGCTCGTTGGTCTTGGGATCGAAGATGTCGTCGCACACGGTGCGGCCCAGAATCCGCTCGCCCAGCGTCACGATGGTGGCGCCGCCTTCCACGATCGCCTTCATCATCATGCCGCGATAGGTCTGGCAATCATCTTCCAGAACCACGCAATCCTGGCTCACATCCACCAGTCGCCGGGTCAGGTAGCCCGAGTTGGCGGTCTTCAACGCCGTGTCCGCCAGGCCCTTGCGGGCGCCGTGGGTGGAGTTGAAATATTCCAGAACCGTCAGCCCCTCCTTGAAGTTGGAGATGATCGGCGTTTCGATGATTTCGCCGCTCGGCTTGGCCATCAGCCCGCGCATGCCGGCCAGCTGCTTCATCTGCGTTTGCGAGCCGCGCGCGCCGGAGTGCGCCATCATGTAGATGGAATTGATCTGCCGTTCCTTGCCGCTTTCCTTGTCTATCGGCTTGGCGCTGATTTCCTTCATCATGGCGTCAGACACCTGGTCGCCGCAACGCGCCCAGGCATCCACCACCTTGTTGTACTTCTCGCCCTGCGTGATCAGGCCGTCCTGATACTGCTGCTCGAAATCCTTGGCCTGGTCGCGCGTCTTCTCCACCAGCTCTTCCTTGCTGGCGGGAATGATCATGTCGTCCTTGCCAAAGCTGATGCCGGCCATGAATGCGTGCCGGAAGCCGAGCGACATGATGGCGTCGGCAAACAGCACCGTCTCCTTCTGCCCGGTGTGGCGGTAGACGGTGTCGATCACATCGCCCACTTCCTTTTTGGTCAAAAGCCGGTTGACGGTCGCAAACGGAACCTTGTGGCTGCCGGGCAGCGTTTCGCCGATCAGCATGCGGCCGGGCGTGGTGATGAACCGCTTCAGATAGGTCTTGCCGGCCTCGTCGGTCTGCGGAACCCGCGCTTCGATCCGCGTGTGCAGTGTCACCGCCTTGGCGGTCAGCGCCTGGTGCACTTCCGCCATGCTGGCAAACATCGGCAGCCGCTCGCGCTTCGTGCCGTCGGGAAGCTCGATATATTCCGGCGTCTTTTCCTGCCGCTCCATGGAAAGATAATAGAGCCCCAGCACCATATCCTGCGAAGGCACGATGATCGGCTTGCCGTTGGAGGGTGAAAGGATGTTGTTCGTGCTCATCATCAGCACGCGCGCTTCCAGCTGCGCCTCCAGGCTCAGCGGCACGTGCACGGCCATCTGGTCGCCGTCGAAGTCGGCATTGAAAGCCGAGCAGACCAGCGGGTGCAGCTGGATCGCCTTGCCCTCGATCAGCACAGGCTCGAACGCCTGGATGCCAAGCCGGTGCAGCGTCGGCGCCCGGTTCAGCAGCACGGGATGCTCGCGGATCACCTCGTCCAGGATGTCCCAGACTTCCTTGCGCTCCTTCTCCACATATTTCTTCGCCTGCTTCAGGGTCATCGAAAGACCCTTGGCGTCGAGGCGCGCGTAGATGAACGGCTTGAACAGTTCGAGCGCCATCTTCTTCGGCAACCCGCACTGATGCAACTTGAGTTCCGGGCCGGTCACGATCACCGATCGGCCGGAATAATCGACCCGCTTGCCGAGCAGATTCTGCCGGAACCGGCCCTGCTTGCCCTTCAGCATGTCCGACAGCGACTTCAGCGGCCGCTTGTTGGCGCCGGTGATCGTCCGCCCGCGGCGGCCATTGTCAAACAGCGCGTCAACCGCTTCCTGCAGCATGCGCTTTTCGTTGCGCACGATGATATCCGGCGCGCGCAATTCGATCAGCCGCTTCAGGCGGTTGTTGCGGTTGATAACCCGGCGATACAGATCGTTCAGATCCGAGGTCGCAAAGCGACCGCCATCCAGCGGCACCAGCGGCCGCAGTTCCGGCGGAATCACCGGCACCACGGTCAGGATCATCCACTCCGGCCGGTTGCCCGATTCCAGAAAGCTTTCCACGATCTTCAGCCGCTTGATGATCTTCTTCGGCTTCAGTTCCGATTTGGTGGTCGCCAGCTCTTCCAGCAGCGCAACCTTTTCCGCCGCCAGATCCAGCTCTTCCAGCAGCTTGCGGATCGCTTC
>JAIMJL010000017.1 GCA_020693225.1 Sandarakinorhabdus sp.
GCCTGCGTCAGGATCTGCCCGCGCGCCAGGTTGGTGGTTTCCATCGCAAAGTCGGCATCCTGGATGCGGCTGCGCGAGGCCACCGTGTTGGTGCTGGTGCTGGAGAGGTTGTTGATCGTCGCCTCCAGCCGGTTCTGCACCGCACCCAGCTCGGCGCGGTTGATGGAAATGGATTTCAACGCCTCGTCGATAGAGGACAGCGCAGCGGTCGCCCCGTCCTGCGTCGAGATGTTGATATCCTTCACCTTCAGCCCGCCCAGATCGGCGCCATAGCGGTTTTCCTCGAAGCCCAGATTGGTGAACTGCGAGGCCGCCGCAAAGCCCTGGCTGCCGGCCCGCACGTCGATGGCAGAAGCACTTTCCAGCGTCACCTGCGCATAGGCCGTGTTCACCGTCGCCGCCGACACATCGGTCGGGTCGGTCACGCCGGTCACCGTGTAGCTGGTGCCCGTTCCGGCAATGGTGGCGCCGGCCAGCCCGAAATTGGCCGCAGCCGCTTCGTCGCTGTCGAACCACACCGAAATGTTGCGCCCGTCCGCTGCCGTCAGGCTCAGGCCGCCACGGCCATTGTCCACCGCCGTGATGCCGGTTGCACCGCTGTTGTTGTTGATGATGGTGGCAACATTCTCGCGGGTTTCCTGCGCCGTGTCCGATGCCGAAAGCGCGATGTCCATCGAAACGCCGTTGATCACCAGCGTCGCGGTGGCGTCCGCCCCGATCACCGTGGTGGTGGTGGCATCGATGGTCTGCGACGCCGCCCGTGCCGTCACCCCGGTCTGCGCCGAGCTTTCGTTGATGGCAGCGGCAATCGCGATCGCGCTGGCCGCCTTGGTGCTGGACCCGGCCGTGGTGTCAGAGAAGGTGTCGTCAGACGCCTTGGACGCCCGGATCGAAACCCCGTTCAACACCAGGTCGCCGGTGTTCAAGGTGCGCACATCCGCACCGGTTGCCGAAGAGGCCACCGCCCGCGCATCGCTGGTCATGGTTGACACACCGCGGTCATAGCTGCCCGCCGCCAGGCCGGAGCGCGAAAGCCGCCCGGAACCAACCGAATCCACCACGATCGGCCCGCCCTTGTCAGACACCAGCGAGAAGGTTCCGGCCTGTGCGCCCACCTTCAAGCCGGTGGCGGCGGCGGTCAGGGTGGTCAAATCCACCTCGATGTTACGACCATCGGCGGCTTCCAGCCGGATGCCGAGGTTGTTGTCGCCGGTGTCGATGGCCCGCACCCCGGTCTGCCCGGTCAGCAGGTTGATGGCATCCACCACCGCCGTCCGCGAAGCGGCCGCATTGGTCGTGGTGGTGATCGATCCGGTGGTCACGCCATTGATCGTCACGGTGCCGGTCAGCGCCGCTGCGGTCATCGCCGTCCCGGTCATGGTCGTGGCACCCACCACGGCACGAACCCCGGTCTCGGCCGTTGCCCGGTTGATTGCCGCTGCCTTGGCCAGCGCGCTCGATTCCTTGGCGGCCGTGGAAAGATTGTCATCGGTGCTGCGCGAGCTGCCGATCACCACGCCGTTGATCCGCAAATCATTGGCCTGCAACGCCTGATTTGCAGCCAGGTTCGCCGCCGAGGTTTCAAAGGCGCCGGTCGCCGTCAGCCCGGGAACGCTGCCGGTTCCCAGATCGCCGGCGCGTGCCGAACCGATCGAAAGCCCGACCGTCTGCCCGGCGCGCGAGCCGGTCTGCAAGGCCAGCTTGTTGGAAGAGCCATCCAGCAGCCGGATACCGTTAAAGCTGGTGCGGCTCGCTACATTGTCGATTTCGCTCACCAGCTGGGTGACTTCGGCTTGCAGCGCCTGCCGATCGTCCGCCGAGATCGTGCCGTTGGCCGCCTGCACCGAAAGCTCCCGCATCCGCTGCAGCATGTTGGTCACTTCGCCCATCGCGCTTTCCGCGGTCTGGGCCAGCGAAATGCCGTCGCCGGCGTTGCGGATGGCCACCGAAAGCCCCCGCACATCGGCGGTCATCCGCTGGGCAATCGCCAGACCGGCGGCATCATCCTTGGCACTGTTGATCCGCAGACCGGTGGACAAACGCTCCATCGCCGTGTCCAGGCCCATCTGCGCCATCCGGCTTCCGCTCTGCGCCTTCATCGCGGAGAGATTGGTGTTGATGATCGTCATCGTCGCAATTCCTCTTGCTTGGGCGTTCGAGTTGGTCGAAGCCTCGGGACAAGTTCACGGCATGCCTTGCCGGGACTTAAGCAACCGGCCAACGGGAGGCGCAGCGTTGGCGCAAAACATTGAAATGCAAACGCTTCCACCCATCCTGCTGCAAACCACGCGGTTTCTGGTGATCAACAAGCCGGCCGGCCTTGCAACCCACCCCGGCCCCAAAACGCCGCACAGCCTGGAGCAGTTGCTGCCGCTTTATGCACCCGGCAGACCAGCGCCGCAGCCGGCGCACCGGCTTGACCGCGACACCAGCGGCTGCCTGCTGCTCGCCAAAACCCGCCCGGCCCTGCGCAAGCTGGCCACCGCCTTTGCCGAAGGAAGGGTCGAAAAGCTCTATTGGGCGATCCTGGAAAATCCGCCGCAAGCCGCATCCGGCCGCATCGATGCCCCGCTCGCCAAAATCAGCAGCGCCGCCGCCGGCTGGCGTATGGTGGCCTCGCGCGGCGGCAAGCCCGCCCGCACCCGCTGGGAAATCCTCGAACGTCGGGGCGCACTGGCGCTTGTCGCCTTCCGCCCCGAAACCGGCCGCACCCACCAGATCCGCGTCCATGCCACCCTGCTCGCTCCCGGCACCGCCATCGTCGGAGACCCGGTTTACGGCACACCCCACCCCGCCGGCATGATGCTGCACGCCCGCTCTATCACCTTTCCTGATCCCGAAACAGGTGAACCCCGCCACACCGAAGCGCCCTGCCCGCCGCGCTTTCTGCAGCGAATTCCATAGCAGTCTTCAAAATTGTTGCGGCTCAGCAAATGTCGCCTTCAAGGCACCCCTAACAACCCTCTTTTCGTTTGACTTTATGGCCATTGCGGGCAACACGCACAGCCCGAACGCGCCCGGCCAAATGGAGACGGCAGTGGTCACAATAGAGCAACGACTGAAGCAGTGCGGCGGCTTCGGGCCAGGCTTTGATTTCGTTCGGATCGTCCTGGCATTTGCGGTCCTGCTTTGGCATGCCGTCGCCATCACGAAAGGCAGCAGCGATCCCGCCAAGGACAGTTTCATCTGGCCTTTCGCCTTTGCCATCCTGCCGATGTTCTTTGCCCTTTCAGGCTTTCTGGTCACAGGCTCGGCGCTCAGGCTGCCGCTGAAGGAGTATGTCCTCAACCGATCCTTCCGTATCATTCCGGCGCTTGGCGTAGACATATTTTTCA
Source organism: Sandarakinorhabdus sp. (assembly GCA_020693225.1). GTDB lineage: Bacteria > Pseudomonadota > Alphaproteobacteria > Sphingomonadales > Sphingomonadaceae > Sandaracinobacteroides. Next base: position 3,336 of record JAIMJL010000017.1, read on the forward strand.
GCGCGCTCATCCTCGGCCCGATCATCACCGTTTTTGCGCTTTCAAACTATTTCACCGATCGGCAGTTCTTTGTTTACTTCGCCAATATCATTGGTTGGATCCACTACAAGTTGCCGGGGGTGTTTCTAGGCAATCCCCTGCCCGGCATCGTCAATGGCGCATTGTGGACGGTGCCCTACGAAATCGCCTGCTATGTTATCATGTCCGCCATGATCTGGGTCGGCATCATCCGGCGCTGGACCTATGTGCTGGGCTCTGTGTTGCTGATCACCGGCGTGGCCATGCTACTGCACAGTATCGGTTTTCGCACCGGGTTCGCGATGGCAGACAAGTTGCTCACCTTTGCGCTCTTCAGCAAGGGTGCGTCGCTTGTTCCATGCTTCCTGGCCGGCTCGGCGATCTACCTGATGCAGCACTTTATTCCGTTTAGCGGCCGCATCGCCGCATTGGTCGGCGCCGGTCTGGTGGCGTGCGGCATGTTTGCCCCTAACATCTGGTTTGATAGCCCGATCTTCATTGCGCTCACCGTGTTGCCGCTCAGCTATCTCGTGGTCTGGCTCGGTCTGGTGAAACTGCCGAAGATCCCGTTCTTCGATCGCGGGGACTATAGCTACGGCGTCTACCTTTACCACTTCCCAATCTTGCAGCTGCTGCAACTGCTGTTCGGGTTCGCGATCTGGTGGCAGCTTTCGCTGGCCGCCATCATCCCGGTCACGCTGTTTGCAATGTTCAGCTGGCACAGCATCGAAAAGCCGGTGCTCAAACAGCGCAAGCGCTTCTCTCTGGTTGGTGCCAGGATTGCGTCGGAAGATATGGAAAAGCAGCGCAAATCCGGAAAGACCGTTGCGGCTGCCACGACGCAGGAAGGCAGGAGTTCCTGATTTTTGCCAGCCTACAGGCCGGAGCGCTAGAGCATGTTTCGATCACGTGGAATCCCGAGCATCGAAACCCATGCGGAAAATCAAAGGGATAGAGCGGCCGTTCTGATGCAATCAGAACGAGAATCGCTCTAGCGGATTTTTTCCGGCATCAGGCTGGCGATCATCGCATCGGCCAATTTTCCGGCATCCACTTTGAAACTGCCACCCTGTACCGCCTGCGCCAGCCGCTCCACCTTGGACACATCCACCGGTGGCCTTGTTGCCATGTCACGAACAAGCCCACGCATTTCAGACTTCACTTCGGGCTTCCCCAACGGCGCCGGCAGATGGCCAGCCACCCCGGGCCGCAGCGGCGAAGTGCCGCCAAGCTTGCCGTTTCGGGCAGCCGCAGGCCCGCCAGGATAGAGCACGGCAGGGCCTTCCTGCGGCTGGCCCGCCGTCGTCGGCTTGGCAAGGCTCAGGCCGTTTTGACCAACCATGCCTCCAGATCCGTGAATTCCGCTGGCCATCATTCGTCTCTCTTCTCTGCGTTGCTTCTCTGACGTGCCGAACCGGCATGAATCCGCCGATATCGCCTGGCTGTAAGAACGACCAGCCAAGCTGCCGCTTAAGCGCCGCTGTCAGTCAGACTTATCAGTCAGCTTGCGGCTGCCCGGCCAGCCACAGCTGGCCATCGGCCGCCACGCTGGCCGAAACCCGCTCGCCCGATCGCAGGTTTCGGACCATCAACCGCCCGCCCGGCCGCCCCTCGCCTTCTGCAACGCCTTCCAGTCGAATGGAAAATCCGTTCCCCACCGCCCGCACCGTCACCGGATCACCCCGCCGCACCAGCGCCGCCGGGCGGGCAGTCCGTTCAGTCGCAACGGGCAAGACCAACTGCCAGCCGGTCGCCGCACATTCGGCAATCAGCGCCGTAGCTCCCGCATCGCGCCACCGCAGGCCGGGTGACACCGGACAATCCGGCACGCGAACTCGCGGATCAAGCACAACGCCCCGCCCGGCGAAGGCTTCGGCCTCCGCTCGCAGCCGGGCAGCCGAAGCAGCAGCCGGGACCGGATACCAAAGCAGCATCAGAGACGCCGCCAGCCAAAGTGCGATTTTCTGCATATCTGACCCCTACACATGGCCGCGCACCGGCCGTTGATCAGCATGTCCCCTGCAAGGCCAATGCCATGCAGAAGCAGCGCAGCAGCGGGGCCGGATCGGCATAGGAAGGGCGGCACCGATTTGCCGGATGGCGGCATCGAACCGGCACATATGTTCCGCACCTTTCGCCGGATTCCGGCACTCCTCCCTTGATCAAGTCGCTTGGCACGGCGCTTGCTGCACGGTTCCTGCGCACCCGGATTGCCCGGGTGGCCAGCAGGAAGGACAGGCCCGATGGATCGTCTGGACCGCTTTTTCGGAGTGCATGGCACGGCCTTGGCGCTGCGCAGCGAGCGCATGGGCCTGCTTGCCTCCAACATCGCCAACGCGGCCACCCCCAACTACAAGGCCCGCGACCTGGATTTTGCCCGGCTGATCGGGGCCGCAACGGGCAAGACCGCTTCCCTCACCACCACCAGCAGCAGGCATTTCGCCGCAGCGGTTGAGCCGGGAAGCGAAGCCCGCCTGCACTATCGCGCCCCGGTGCAGCCCTCGCTGGATGGCAACACCGTGGAGCTGGCGACCGAGCAGCTGGCTTTTGCCGAAACGGCGCTGCGCTACCGCTCGACACTTTCGGCGCTGAACGGGCGGATCTCCAGCCTCACCGCCGCCCTGAAAGGCGAATGATCATGGCCTCCAACATGAGCCTGTTCGACATTGCTGGTCGCGCCATGTCGGCACAGCTGGTGCGGCTGAACACCTCCGCTTCCAATCTGGCTAACGCCGGTTCGGTCGCCCGCAGCGAGGCAGAAGCCTATCGCCCGCTGAAGCCGGTGTTCGAAACGCTCTTCGAAAACGAAAATGGCGGTGCAACCGGAAAGGCAACGGTCGGCGTTGTCGGCGTTGTCAGCAGCAACGCCGCGCCGCAACGCCGTTTCGAGCCGGGCCACCCGCTGGCCGATGCCGAAGGTTATATCCACCTCTCTGCGGTCGATGCCAACGCCGAGCTGGTGGAGATGGTGGAAACCGCACGCCAGTATCGCAACAATATCGAAGTGCTGGAAACCGCGAAATCGCTCACCCTCGAAACCCTGCGACTGGGGAGATAGCCATGGACATCACCGCCTTGGGCCTGAGGGCCGCCGAAACCGGCAAAACCAAAGAACAGCGACAATCGCTTGGGCAGGATGATTTCCTGCAGCTGCTCACCACCCAGCTGAAAAATCAGGATCCGCTGTCGCCGATGGACAATGAAGCCTTCGTTGCCCAACTCGCACAATTCTCCACCGTCTCGGGGATCACCGAGATGAACAAGTCTCTGTCCACGCTTGCCCAGCTTGCCGGCTCTGATCGAACCGCCGCTGCGCCCGCCTGGCTTGGCCGCGAAGTGGTCGGAAAGGAAGGCGAAAGCGGCACCGTATCCGAAGTCGGCTTCGCCACAGACGGCAGCATCCTGCTCACCCTGGACAGCGGCGCACGCCTCGGCGTCGCCAGCGTCACCGCCATTCGCAACGGAGCCTCCGCATGACCTTCTTCACCTCGCTGACCGGCCTGAACGCCGCCCAGAACGAACTCGCCGCCCTGTCCAACAACATTGCCAATGTCGGCACCTCCGGCTTCAAGAAGTCCAGGGTGGAATTCGGCGACATCGTCACCCGATCGGCCACACAAGCGGCCAATCGCGTGAATGGTGCGGGTGTGGCCGTCGCCGCGGTGAAGCAGCAGTTCGCGCAAGGCGGCACCGCCACCAGCAGCAATGCGCTCGATCTCTCCATTGGCGGCCAGGGCTTTTTCCTCGTGAAGGGCGGCGGCGATGCGGCAGACAGCCTCGCCTTGTCCCGTAACGGTGCCTTTTCGGTGGATGCCGATCGCTGGGTTGTGGACAATGAAGGCCGGCGCCTGCAGGTTCTGCCGGTCACCAGCGACGGCTCACCCACCGCAGTCGGCCTGAGTGCCCTGCAAGCCCTGCGCCTGCCGCTCACCTCCGGCGAGCCGGTGGCAACAACCGCGGTGCGCTTCACAGCCAACCTCCCGGCCACCGCCCCCATCCCCTCCGCCGCCTTCGCGCGGGACAATCCCGCCAGCTACAACGGTGCCACCTCCACCCGCATCTATGATGCCAGCGGCAACGCCAGCACCGCCACCCTCTATTATCGCCGTATCCCCAGCCCGCTTGGTGACAGCAACAAATATTGGGAGGTGCATGCCTTCCTGGGCGATGCGCCGCTTGCCCCGGACACCGGGCCCAACCCGCATATCCTCACCTTCGACGCAGCCGGGGTACTGACCGATCCGGTCGCCCCGGTCGGCTTTTCCGGTGGCTTCAGCATCAGCCATGCCGACAGCACAACGCAGCCGGAGCCTTTCGCCGTTACCTTCACCGAGCAGGACGGCTATGCCCCCGGCCGCCTCGAAGGTGTGGGTGTTGATCTCGCCGGCGTGGTGCGTGCCAGCTTTTCCAACGGCGAATCCTTCGCCATCGCCAAGCTGGCGCTGGGCAATGTCGCGAATCCGCAGGGCCTCAAGCAAAATGGCAATGTCAGCTGGACCCTCGCACCGAGTTCCGGCCCCTTGCTGGTGGGCGAAGGCGGCCAGGACGGCTTCGGCAACATCGCATCCGGGTCGCTCGAACGCTCCAATGTCGATCTCACCGAAGAACTGGTCGGTCTGATCTCTGCTCAGCGCAATTTCCAGGCCAACGCCCGCGCCATCGACACCGCCTCCACCCTGCTGCAAACCATCATCCAGCTGCGCTCGTAAGATGGATCGGCTGATCTATACCGCCCTCACCGGGCTGCAGCGCAACCAGGAAGCGCAGGCAGTTACCGCGCACAATCTGGCCAATGCGCAAACGCCGGGTTTCCGCCGCGAAATGGCAGCGCTGTCCAGCGGCAGGCTGGATACGGCCGGCGGCAGCGGCGCGCTTTCAACCCGCGTTCAAAGTGGCGGCGAATCCCCGCATGATCTGCTGCGCGCCGGAACCGTGGAAGCCACCGCCAATCCGCTCGATATTGCCATGGACGGCGGCGCCTGGCTGGCGGTTGCGGATGCCACCGGAGCCGAGGCGCTCACCCGGCGCGGCGATCTGCGGCTGGATGCCGATGGCCGCCTGACCACCGGAGACGGACATGCCGTGATGAGCGAGGGAGGACCCATCCAGATTGCGGCCGGATTTGCCGAACTCCGCATCGCCCGCAACGGGGCCATCGAAACGCGGGCCAATGATCAGAGCCCGTTCGTGGAAGTCTCCCGCCTGAAGCTGGTTTCCCCCGATCCCGCCACCCTCCGCCGCGAACGTGACGGCCTGTTTCGCGCGGCGGACGGTCAACAGGCCGACCTGCTGGCCACCGTGACCACCAGCGCGCTGGAAAAGAGCAATGTCGATCCCAATGCCAGTCTGGTCGAGCTGATCGAGCAATCACGCGCCTATGAAATGCAAACCAAGCTGATCGCCGCCGCCCGCGAGATGGACGAAGGCACCGCCTCGCTCATGCGGGTGCAATAGGAGAACACCCATGCCAAGCGCCATGCACATTGCCCGATCGGGATTGGAAGCGCTGGATGCGCGCCTGCGCACCATCTCCAACAATCTCGCCAACGCCAATACGGTGGGCTTCAAGCGCGACCGGGTAGCCTTTGAAACCCTGCTATATCAAACCACGCGGCCGGCCGGTGCGCCAGCCGGGGCTGACGCCAAATTCGGCATGGGGCTTTCCACCGGGGCGGGGGTCCGCCTGGCCGGCAACGAGCGCGTGCATTCGCAAGGCGGCTTTACCGTTACAGACAATGCGCTGGATTTTGCGATCGACGGCGAAGGCCTGTTTGAAGTGACCCTGCCCGATGGCCGCGCCGCCTACACCCGCGCCGGGGCCTTTACCCGCGATGGTGAAGGGCGGATCGTGACGCCGCAAGGCCACCCGCTGGCGCCGGGCATCCAGATTCCGGAAGGCGCCACCGCCATCACCATCGGCAGCGACGGCACGATGTCGGCGATGCTGCCCGGCGAGACTGCCCCCACCGATCTCGGGCGATTGACGCTGGCCGGCTTCATCAACCCGGGCGGGCTGGAGCCGATCGGCGAGAATCTGTTTCTCGAGTCCGCAGCGTCTGGTGCGCCGCAACAGGGCAATCCGGCCGAAAATGGCCTCGGGCGTATCCGGCAGGGTGCGCTGGAAGCATCCAATGTTTCGGCGGTGCAGGAGCTGGTGGAAATGATCGAAACCCAGCGCGCCTACGAAATCAGCTCCAAGGTGATCTCTGCGGCCGATGAAATGATGCGCTATGTCAATCAGAACATGTAACCTGCTGGCATTGCTGCTGCTTCCGGCATGCATGGGAAGCAATCCGCTGAAAGACCGGGTTGCAGCCATCCCCCCGGCTCTGGCCCCGGAACCGGAAGTGGTGCCTGCCACCGGCAGCATCTATCTGGCATCGCTGGGCGGTGGTCGGCTGATGCTGGCGGAAGACCGCAAGGCGCGCCGGGTGGGCGATATCGTCACCATCCTGCTGGTGGAGCGCATGCAGGCAGAGAAATCCGCCAACCAGGACAGCAGCCGCACCTCCGACCGATCGCTGACCTTGCCGGACGTGAACCCGATCAACCTCATTCCGAACGAGCTGTTTTCCGCCGGCTCTGCGTCCAGCTTCTCGGGCACAGGGTCTGCGCGCCAATCCAATCGCCTGTCGGGCGAAGTGACTGTCACGGTCACACGCATCCTGCCGAATGGCGCCATGATGGTGGCAGGCGAGCGGCGGATGACGCTCAATCGCGGAGAGGAACATGTGCAACTCACCGGCATCATTCGCCCGGAAGATATCGGGCCAGACAACCGGATTCTGAGCACGCGGGTCGCCGACGCGCGGCTGCGCTATGCCGGCACCGGCGAAGTGGCGCAGCAATCCAAGCAGGGCTGGCTCACCCGCTTCTTCGACCGTGTGTCGCCCTTCTGATGCGGCTGCTTCTGCTGTTTCTGCTGCTGGCCGCCCCGGTGCACGCCGAAAGGGTAAAGGATCTGGCGCGGTTTCAAGGCGTTCGGGCCAACGCACTGGTCGGCTACGGCCTTGTCGTCGGCTTGCCCGGAACCGGCGACGACAATCTCGCCTACACCGTGCAATCGATGCGCTCGGCCACTTCGGCGCTGGGGGTGCAGCTTCCGCCCGGCATCAACCCGGCGCTGAAGAATGCCGCCGCAGTGATGATCACCAGCGAGCTTCCCGCCTTTGCCAAGCCGGGGCAGCGGCTGGATGTCACCATTTCCGCGCTGGGTCGCGCCAAATCGCTGCGCGGAGGCACCTTGCTGCTGGCGCCGCTGAAAGGCGCGGACGGCGAAACCTATGCCATTGCCCAGGGCAATCTGAGCGTTGGCGGCTTTGGCGCGGAAGGCGCGGATGGGTCCAAGGTGGTGGTCAATACACCCACATCGGGCCGTATTCCCGGTGGCGCGATGGTGGAGCGCACCGTCGCATCGTCCTTCGGGGGCACCGATTCGCTGGTGCTGGATCTGATGGCACCCAGCTTCACCACCGCGATGACCCTGGCGCGCAGCATCAACGCCGCCGAAGGCCGGGCGATCGCCCGCGCGGTGGATGCCGTTTCCGTGCTGATCGATGCGCCTGCGGGTGCTGCGGCGCAGGTGGCGCTGGCGTCGCGGCTGGAAGAGCTGACCATCGATGTGGCGCCGCCACCGGCCCGCGTGGTGATAAATGCTCGCACCGGAACGGTCGTTATCGGGGGCAATGTCCGCATCCTTCCCGCCGCCGTGGCGCACGGCAATCTTTCCGTGAGCGTAACCGAGGATATCCAGGTTTCGCAGCCCAACGCCTTCAGCAAGGGCGAAACGGCGATCACCCCGCGCTCCACGGTGCAGGTTGATCAGTCGCCGGCGCGGATGGCCCTGTTTGCGCCCGGTGTGCGCTTGTCGGAAATCGTCGATGCCGTGAACGCCCTTGGGGCAGCACCGGGCGATCTTGTTGCGATACTTGAGGCGCTGAAAGAAGCGGGTGCCCTGCGCGCCGAGCTGGTGGTGATCTGATGCAACCCGTTTCAGTCACCCCGCCGTCGGCGGAAACCTTGCAGTTGCGCAAGGCCGGTCGCGACTTCGAAGCCCTGCTCATCGAGAAGGTGCTGCAAAGCGCCCGTCCGAAGGCCGATGGCCCGCAGGCGGACTATCGCGCCATGGCCGATCGGCGCCTCGCTGAAACGCTGGCCGCAGGCAGTCCGCTGGGGGTTGCCAGAATGCTGGAGACCAAGGCGAAATGACCGATCTGCTCACGATCGCCACTTCTGGCGTAAAGGCCTATCGGCTGGCGCTGGAGGCAGTTGCCGACAATGTTGCCAATGCGTCCACGCCCGGCCATGTGCGACGCACGACAACACTGTCGCCGGCGAGCATCAGCACTGGCAACGGGCCGCTGGAGCTGGACCCGATCGGCGGCAATGGTGTGCGGATCACCGGCATCCAGCGCGCAGCCGATCTGCTGCGGGCCGACACGGTGCGGCGGGGCGAGGCCGATGTCGCCAGCCTGAGCGCCACGGCGCGCTGGTTGCAGACGCTCGAATCCAGCCTGAGTGGCCCGGCATCCATCGGCAAACCGATGGGTGATCTGTTTGGCGCGCTATCGGATCTCGCCAGCGATCCGACGAGTCCCGCCGCCCGCACCACCTTTCTGGCCCGAGCCGAAACCCTGGCTGATCGGTTCAACGCCAGCAGCGCCAATCTCGACCGAATCCGCGCCGATATCGGCCGCGAAGCCGACACCGAAACACGCACCCTGAATGGCCTCACCCAATCGCTTGCGTCGCTGAATGCCCAGCTTCGGCGATCGTCGGCGGGCAGCGGGGCTGCCGCTGTGCTGGCAGACGAGCGGGACCGGCTGCTGGGACAAATGGCTGGCCTGATCCGCTTCGATGTCCGCTTCGATGCGCGCGGCATGGCGAATGTTCGGGTGCCCGACGCCGGCGGGCCCCTTTTGCTGGAGGGTGATCGGGCGCAATCGGTGCGACTCGTGCCGGGTGCTGGCGGCGGGTTTGACTTGCGGGTCGGCCCGCAGGGCGCAGACACCCCTGCCACCCTGACGGGCGGCAGTCTGAACGGTCTTTCACTGGCCGCAAAGCTGCTCGATCAGGCGCAGTTGCGGCTGGATGGGATCGCAGACCGGCTGGCCGAGGACATGAACCGGGTTCACGCGGAGGGAGTGGATCTGAATGGAGCCGATGGCGGGGCGCTGTTTGCCACCACCATTTTCGCGATTCAGCCGCTGCGCGCCAATGGCGGAGACGCCCGCCTGTCTGCGGTGGTTGCCGACGGTACCTCTCCGGGTCCTATGGTCCTGTCTTTCGACGGAACCGCCTATACCCTGGCGCGCGAAGACCTGTCGGCCAGCGTTGCGGGCCCCCTGCCCCTCACGCTCGACGGGCTTGTAGTCGACGGTGAGGGTGCTGCGGCCAATGGCGACCGGTTTAACCTTGTCCCGCGAAAAGGCGCTGCGGGAATCGCCTTGCGGCCGATTTCGTCCGAAGACATCGCCACCGCGCCACGCTGGCTTGCGGATGCCGGGCCTTCCAACACCGGCCAGGCGACTGCGGAAGTGCGTATCGGCGCAGCCTCCGTTCCACCCGCTACTGGCCCCTTTGCCGTCACCAGCATGGCGGATGGCACCTTGGAACTGCGGGATTCGCTGGGAACGCTGCTGGCCAACGGCGCGCCCGGCGACTGGCTGGATGGCGATGGATTTGCCGTGCGCATCGCCGGCACGCCGGATGCCGGAGACAGCTTCGCCATCGAACGAAACAGTGCGGGGAATGGCGGCAATGCGATCGCGCTCGCATTGTTTCGGCTGCAGGAGTCCGGCGGGACCAGCGGCACCTATGCCGACGCCCATGACCGGATGATAACCGGAGTTTCGGTGCCACTCTCGGAAACCCGCACCCGCGAAGACGCCGCGCGTGGCAACCGCGACGCCGCGGCAGAAGCCTATCACGAAGCATCCGGGGTCGATCTGAACAGCGAAGCTGCCGAAATGCTGCGATTGCAGCAGGCATACCAAGCCAACGCCCGCATCATCCAGACCGCGCGCGAAACCTTCGATGCCATCCTGGCCGCCGCACAATAGGAAAGAGCCATGCCTACACTCGTCAACACCCGCGCGCCGATCCCTGTTCAGGCCGAGCGCATGGCGCGGATCGAGGATCGCATGCTGCGCCTGCAAGCGCAGATCAGCAGCGGAGAGCGGTTCACCACACCATCAGAAGACCCGGCTGCGGCCAATCGTGCCGCCCTGCTCACCCGCGCGCAAGACCGGCTGACCGCCGAACAGCGCGCGCTGGATCGCTCCACCAGCCGGCTCAACTTTGCGGAAACCGCCACAGCCACGGCCACCGATGCGCTGGTGCGTGCCCGCGAACTCACGCTGACGGCCAGCAACGGCACCGCCTCGCCCGAAGACCGGCGGGTGATCCTGGCCGAAGTGCAGGTGCTGCGTCAGCAAGTGCTGGATAGCGCCAACACCCGCGATGACAGCGGCCGCTTCCTCTTTGCCGGCAGTCGCGACGCAGGCCCGGCCTATGCTGCCGATAGCCTCGGCGCGATGCTGTGGCAGGGTTTCGGCGATGCCCCCGGCGCAGAAGCCGCCAATGTCGGAACCGCGTCCGCACCGCGCGGCCCGCAACTGTTCGGCGATGCAACCAGCGGCACCTTCGCCACCCTCGATCGCCTGGAGGCCGCCCTCGAGGAGCCCTACGCAGACCTGCGCCAGTCGGAACTGGCGGCCGTTCTGGAGGGACTGGAACAGGGGCATGAGCGATTGCTGGTTGGCCGGGCGGCCATTGGCGCCGGGCTTGCCCGGCTGGAAGGCGAAAGCAATCGCATCGCCGCCGCTCGGCTGGATGTGGCCGAAGGACTTGCCGCCGCCAATGGCCTTGATTTCACAGCGGCCATCGTCGAGCTGCAATCGCTGCAGCTCACCTTGAGCGCCGCGCAGCAAAGCTTCGCCAGCATCTTCGAAGGCACGTTGTTCGATCGGCTTGGCTGACAGGCCGGCCTGATCGCGTCGGCTAAACCTTCCCCCCCCTGTCCCGTTAAACCCTCGACCACTATCGAGGAGCAGCCGGCACATGTTGGCGATTGTTGGAATCGTCGTGCTGTTTTTGATGGTGTTCGGCGGATTTGCCATCGCCGGAGGCAATCTCGGACCCGTTCTGCATGCGTTGCCGCACGAAATGCTGATTATCGGAGGAGCCGCCGTGGGTGCCACGATCGTGGCCAACGACATGAAGATGCTGAAGGGTATCGGCGGCGGGGTTGCCCGGGTGTTCAAGGGCAACCGCTTCCAGAAGGCAGATTTTCTGGCGGCGATCTTCCTCACCGTAAAATTGATGCGGCTGTTGAAATCCGAAGGCGCGGTTGCCGTGGAGCAACATGTGGAAACGCCCGAAAGCTCTTCCATCTGGGCGGAATATCCGCGCCTGAAGGCCGACCATTTCTTCGTGCATCTGGTTTGCGATACCTTGCGGCTGCTGGTGGTCAGCACCGGCACAGTGTCCTCTGTTGCCATCGAGGACGTGCTGGATACGGCGATCGAAACCCACCACCATGATGCAATGAAGGCCGCCAACCAGCTGCAAACACTGGCAGATGCGCTTCCGGCGCTTGGGATTGTTGCGGCCGTGCTTGGCGTGGTGAAAACCATGGGCAGCATCGATCAACCGCCCGCCGTGCTGGGCGCGATGATCGGCTCGGCGCTGGTGGGCACATTTCTTGGCGTTTTTCTGGCTTATGGCATGGTTGGCCCGGCCTCGGCACGGCTCAAACAGATCGTGGAATCGGATGCCGAAATCTACCAGGTGGTGCGCCGGGTGATCCTCGCCTCGCTGCGCAACCAGCCGCAGCCCATTGTGCTGGAGCAGGCGCGCACGGCCATCAGCCCGGCCAACCAGCCGCAGTTCACCGAAGTGTTTGAAGGTCTGCGCGCCAAATGAAGTTCCCCATATGAACGCAATGAGCCCGCTGCCGGAGCCGGAAGTCCTCATCAAGAAGGTGAAGGCCAAAGGTCATGACGCCCATCATGGCGGCGCATGGAAAATCGCCTATGCCGATTTCGTGACGGCAATGATGGCCTTCTTTCTGCTGATGTGGCTGTTGGGCGCTACTAACGAAGACCAGCGCAAGGGCATCGCCGACTATTTCGCGCCGACTGTGATGGAAAGCACCACTTCCGGAGGGTCCAACGGGGTGCTGGGTGGCCGATCGATCGAACAGCCAGACGGCGCCGCCCCCTATGCAAAGCGCGCCGGGATCATGCCGGTGGCGCCCTTTCAGGCTGCCAATGGCGCACGGGCACCAAAAACCTCCGACGATGGCCAGCTGCGCAAGGTGGAAAGCGAAATCCGCAAGCGGATGGAACGCGATCCGGGGCTGAAGTCGCTGCAGGGCCATTTGCGCATGGTGCAGACCAAGGAGGGCCTGCGTATCGAGCTGATCGACAAGGCAGACTATTCCATGTTCAGCGCCGGAACCGCCGCCATGGACCCGCGCGCCGGCAAGCTTTTGCAGATTGTGGCCGATGCGATTGCCGGCACGCCGAACCGCATCGCCATCCGGGGCCACACCGACGCCCTGCCCTATTCCGGCTCACGCAGCGGCAGCCAGAACAACTGGACATTGTCCTCCGCGCGCGCAGAGGCCACAAGGCAGGCCTTGGCAGCGGCCGGTGTCGATGCCAGCCGCTTCTCCCGCCTGGAGGGCGTGGCCGAAACCGAGCCGTTCAACCCGCAAGACCCTTATGACCCGCGCAACCGCCGTATGAGCGTGACCCTGTTGCAGGGTTGAGCAACTGCCCATATCGGGTGGGCCATGGCTGACCCCGCCCACCCGCATGCGCCGGATCGTTTTTCCGAGGATGCCGCCACCTTTACGGTGAAGGGCGGAACCCCCGACATTGAGCTGGGCCTGGCCGCCATTCGCAACACGCTAGCAACGCTTGGCCCGCAGCCCGGCGTTTACCGCATGCACGATGCGCAGGATGCCATCCTCTATGTCGGCAAAGCCAAGTCGCTGAAATCGCGGGTGCCGAGCTACACGCAGGTCTCGCGGCTACCCCGCCGCTTGCAGCGAATGGTGGCGCAAACCCGCGGCATGACCGTTGTCGTCACCAACAGCGAGGCAGAGGCGCTCTTGCTGGAAGCGCAGCTCATCAAGCGCTTTCGTCCCCCCTTCAATGTGCTGCTGCGCGACGACAAGAGCTTCCCGTTCATCGCACTGGACGAAAGCCACGGCTTCCCGCGGCTTGCCAAGCACCGCGGAACCCGGCGGGAAAAGACGCTCTACTACGGCCCGTTTGCCAGTGCCGGATCGGTCAACACCACGTTGAATGCGCTGCAGAAGCTGTTTCTGTTGCGCTCCTGCACCGACAGTTTCATGGCCAACCGATCCCGTCCCTGCTTGCTGCACCAGATCCGTCGCTGCTCGGCCCCCTGCGTCGACCGCGTCACGCCCGAGGCTTATGGCGAGCTGGTCAGCGACGCCAAGGCTTTCCTTTCGGGACGCTCGCAGCAGGTGCAGAAGAAGCTGGGCGACCAGATGCAGGCTGCGGCCGAGGCGCGCGACTATGAGCTGGCCGCCGTTTTCCGCGATCGGCTGCGGGCCTTGACCTATATTCAGGGCACCCAGGCGATCAACGCGGAAACGGATGCGCTGGACGCCGACATCATCGCGCTGGCGACGCGCGAAGGCGTGGCCTGTATCCAGATCTTCTTCATCCGCGGCGGCCAGAACTGGGGCCACCGCGCCATTTTCCCGGCGCATGCGGGAGGTGTGCCGGAAGCGGAAATCCTGACTGCCTTTCTGGGCCAGTTCTACGCGGAGCTGACACCTGCCAAGACCTTGCTGCTGGACCGCGCCTTGACCGAGGCCGAGCTGCTTTCGGAAGCCTTGAGCAGCCGCGCAGGCTGCAAGGTCAGCCTGAAAACCCCGGTGCGCGGACATTTGAAAAAGCTTGTGGATCAGGCCAGTCGCAATGCCGCGCAGGCCATCGACCGGCGGTTGGCGGAATCGGCCACGCAGACTCGCAACGTCGAAGCGCTGGCCGACCTGTTCGCGCTCGATGCCCCGCCGCAGCGCATCGAAATCTATGATAACAGCCATGTGATGGGCACCAATGCTCTGGGCGCCATGGTGGTTGCCGGGCCGGAGGGCTTCCGCAAGGGAGCTTACCGCAAGTTCAACATGAAGCCCGGCGATGTCACCCCCGGCGACGACTTCGGCATGATGACCGCCATGTTGACCCGTCGCTTTGCCCGGCTGGAACCATCTGCGCGCGGACGTCACCACGAGCCGGACGTGTCAGACATCGACAAGGACGGCGGAGACTGGCCCGATCTTCTGCTGATCGATGGTGGCAAGGGGCAGGTCTCTGCCGTCGTTTCCGCTCTTGCGGCGCTTGGCGTCGCAGATGTGCCGATCATCGGCGTTTCCAAAGGCCCCGATCGCAACGCCGGCCGCGAGACCTTCCATCACCCGGATGGCCGCGAATTTACCCTGCCGCCCAATGATCCGCTGCTGTTTTTCCTGCAGCGATTGCGGGATGAAGCGCACCGCTTTGCAATCGGCGCGCACCGGCAGAAGCGCGCAAAAGCCATGACCAGCAGCACGCTGGACGATGTTCCCGGCATCGGCCCGGCGCGCAAGAAGGCGCTTCTGATGCACTTCGGTACCGCCCGCGCGGTGAAGGGCGCAAGCCTGCAGGACCTGCAGAAGGCTCCGGGTATCAGCCAGTCGACAGCAGAAGCCCTGCACGCCCATTTTCATCCGCAGGCATGACGCGTGTCAGGCAGCCTCTGCATGCACCTCGCGGTGCAGCAGCAGGGCCTGACCGATGGTCGCGATCACCATATCATCCTCGAACGGTTTGGTGATGAGATAGGTTGGCTCCGGCCGTTCGCCGCTCAGCAACCGCTCGGGAAAGGCGGTGATGAACACCACGGGCACCGAATGCTGCGACAGGATATCTTTCACCGCCTCCACCCCGGATGAGCCATCGGCCAGGCGAATATCGGCTAGCACCAGCTCGGTCGCATGCTCCCGGCTCAACTGGATCGCCTCATCATGCGTGGCGGCAATGCCCACAACCGCATGCCCCATCGATTCCACCAGATCCTGCAAATGCATGGCTATCACCGGTTCGTCTTCGATAATGAGCACCCGGCCTGCCATCTGGCTCGCCAGCTCGGCCCGAGCCGCAGCGATGTCATCTACAATATCTGCCGAATCCCGTCCCAGGATCTGCGCCACCTGTTGAACCGAAAAGCCTTCCACTGCCGTAAGCAGCAAGGCTCCCCGGCGCATCCGGGGAAGCTCGGCCAGCAAACCTTCCCCAATCGCTTGCAGCCCCGCGCGCGGCTGTGGCGCACCGGCATCCTGCCAGCAGAAAAGGTGAAACAGGCGGAACAGCTCAACCACAGAGGCGTTGTCTTCCTGAAAGAGCATTGGATCGGCCAGCAACGCCTCCAGCAGCGCGCGCACCGCATCATCGCCCCGGCGCTGCGACCCGGTCAGCGCGCGGCCATAGCGCCGCAGCTGTGCCAGATGCGGGCTGAGCGCGGCCTTCATTGCGGGGCGTTCTTTCATCATCGGGTCTCCGTGGCACAGGGGCAGCCAATGCGCACAGAACGCATAGGACGCAAAAGAGTTCCACACCGAGTGGGAACCTAATGCATTGCCACCCGTTTGCATCCCGATACTGTGCGCTGCCCGATAGTTTGCTGGTGGTGCGCAAGGTTAAGCCGGGGGAAGGACAAGGAATGCAAAGCCGAATACCGACTGGGAGAAGTGATATGGGACGGAAGGCAAAGCGCACTGCCGATCCGATCTCGCAAGGGCTGCAAAAGCTCTTCCAGTCGGTTGCCGATGAGGCCATCCCCGAAGAGTTTATGGCCCTGCTGGACCAGATCGATGCGAAGGCCGCAGAAAATCCCGCACCCATCGGGTCGCCTCCCGGTGTGGAGGAAACCGAATGAACCCCGCCGACGACAGCCGTGTTTTCCGGGCCGAACTGGTGGCGGTCATCCCATCGCTGCGCTCCTTTGCCCGGGGCCTGTGTGGCAACCGGGACCTGGCTGACGATCTTGCCCAGGAAGCGCTGGTGAAAGCCTGGGCCGCCCGCGATTCCTACCGCCCCGGAACCAATTTCAAGGCCTGGATCTATACCATCTTGCGCAACCATTTTTATTCTATCAGCCGCCGCGCCTCGCGGTTTGCGGCATGGGATCCCGATCTCGCGGCGCGAACCCTGGTGTCACCCGCCGATCAGGGCACGGCACTGCATATGGCCGATCTGGAGCGCGGACTCGGCCTCTTGCCAATCGACCAACGCGAGGCGCTTGTGCTGATAACCACGCAAGGTCTCAGCTACGAGGATGCCGCAAGCGTCATGGGATGCGCCGTCGGCACCATCAAAAGCCGGGTCTCGCGGGCGCGCGCCGCCTTGACGCGGTTTCTCGATGGGGCGGATGCTGTGGCCCCTGCGCTGGCTGCCGGCCAACGGGAAGTCGATTCCGTGTCGTGAAAGCTGCCCTGAACCGTTTGCTGCAGCCGCGCGGGAGCGTGCGACGAAGTATTCTGCTGCTGATCGGCCTGGCGCTGGTGCCTTTGATGATCCTGGGTGTAGCGCGCAGTCTCGTGGTGCTGGATCGCGATCGCGCTGCGGTGGAAGCGCAGCTGTCGGAGCGCGCCTTGTCCACCGCCCGGGCCGAATCCGAAGTGCTGACAACTGCGCGCGCCTTGTTGACGCTGTTGAGCGATTCCACTGATGTGCAGGCGGGTGGCCCTGCTTGCAGCATGGCCTTGGCGCAAGCGAGCAGCGGATTTTCGGCGTTCAGCAATGTGTCCCGCTTCGATGCGAATGGGGCACTGCTGTGTTCCTCCACCCAGCCGACACCCTTGGCCAGTGTTGTCGGTCAGCCCTGGTGGCCCGTCGCCGACACGGCTGGAAAATTCTTCGTCAGTGGCCCGCACTGGGGCACCATGTCGCAACGCAAGGTGCTTGTCGCGGTGCTTCCGGTTCATGCTCCAGGCGACGCCAAGGGCAGCAGCCGCTTTCAGGGCGTGTTGACCGCAAGCATTGATCTCGGCTGGATGCAGCGCAGCCTGCGCAGCAGGACATTGCAAAGTGATGCCGTCTCCCTTGTGCTGGACGGCGAGGGAAAACCGCTGCTGAGCAGCGAGCCGGTCAGCTTCAGCGCGCTGGACATAAGGCTGCAATCCGGTGCCATCTTGGAGGTGCGTGACGCCGAAGGCCACCGCTGGAGCTATGCCGTGGCCCCCCTTGTGACCAGCTTTGATGGCCGCAATGCGCTGCACATTGCCTATGCAATGCCGCATGCCATTCTGTTCAGCTGGAGCTGGTGGCAGGCCGGGCTGATCGCCACCACGCCCTTTTTTGCCGTGCTGCTGGCCTCAATCGCAATCTGGTTTGGGAGCAGCCAACTGATCCTGCGCTGGCTGACATCCTTGCGCCTGCTGGCGGAGCGATTTGCTGCCGGAGACTATCATGCGCGCGACGCAAGCTTCTGCCATGCGCCGCAGGAGTTTCAGGCGCTGGCAAACGGGCTATACCGGATGAGTGAAGCCGTGCAGGCCCGAGACATCGATCTGCGCGCTGCCCTGGAGCAGCAACAAGCCCTGGTTCGCGAGATTCACCATCGGGTGAAAAACAATCTCCAGGTGATAACCAGCCTGCTCAACTTGCCTTCCACCGACCTGGACGGAGAAGCCGCAACCGCTTTCATCGAAAAAACGCGGTTGCGGATCGCCACCATCTCCCTGGTGCATCGCCTGCTGTATGAAGCGGGTGAACTGGAACTTCTGTCCTCCCGGACCTTGTTCGGAGACCTGTGCGGCCTATTGCGTCGAACCTACCGGGATCGCCCGGAGATAGAGCTGAACTGCGACTTTGCCGAAAGCCCGCTGCAGCTCGATACGGCAGTATCGATTTCCCTGTGGCTGGTCGAAGCCGTCTCCAACGCCATGCTGCACGCCTTTCCGAAGCCGGCACGTGGCCGGATCGAGACCCGGTTCACGATCTGCCACGGGCAGGGGCTGCTGACGGTTGCCGAGGATGGGATCGGCTTTGCGGTGGCGGGCGGTGCCCAGTCAGGACGTGGCCAGATTGGACGCGGACTGCGCATGCTGGCCGGTATCGGCAAGCAGATGGGAGGGCAAACCACCATCCAGAGTGCGCCGGAAACCGGAACCATGCTGTCGCTCGCTTTCCCGCTGCCGATTGGAAGCGACTGACGGGTCGCCGGCTGCCGGGTTATCCATTCGCCCGGCAACCGGCGCAGCAAGAGCCGTCAATCAGGCAATGTGCATCCGCAGCATCCACACATTTTGCTCGTGCCGGGCCAGCCGCGCGGTCAGCATGTCGGCTGTCACGACATCCTTGTGTTCATCCGCAATTTCCAGCGCCTGCCGTAGCGATTCACACACCAGGCCATTGTCGCGTGTCAGCATGGAAACCATCTGCCCGGCATCCAGCGGCTTGTCTTCATCCCGGATCCGGCTGAGTTCGCCATAGGTGGTGTAGCTGGCCGGCGCCTTGTGACCCAGCGCGCGGATGCGCTCTGCCACCACGTCGATCGCGGCATACAGGTCTTCATATTGCTCCTGCGTCAGCTTGTGCAGACCATAGAAGCTCGCACCGGCCACATTCCAGTGCACCCCCTGCGTCTTGATGAACAGCTGATAGCTGTCAGCCAGCACGGCCCCGAGGGATTCGGCAACCGCCGTATAGGCGGCCTTGGAAAGGCCGGTGCCGGGGGCAAAATCCGGCTGCCTGGCGGTGAGCGCAGGATTGTCTTTCGCACTGTCGGCGATCGGTTTGCTGGCGGTCGTTGTAGCCATGGGAATGTCCTTGCTGAAGAAGTTGCTGTCAAAAAGGCAGCACGCTGCCTTTGCGCTATCAACTCCCAGGCAGGCTGAAAGTTCCCCCTACCCCGGCCTCTTTCGGCTCGCATGGCCCCGTCAGCCGAACAGCGATGCCACCGCGCGCTCCACTTCGTCCGACGTATAGGGCTTCAGGATGACCGGGGCTTGCTCGTGTCCGGACTCAACGCCGGACTGGCCATAGCCGGTGGCGAACGCATAAGGAATGCCGCGTCGACGCAGCGCCTCTGCGACCGGAAAGCTCGACTGGCCGTTCAGGTTCACATCCAGGATTGCCGCATCCAGAACATCCTGCTCGGCGCGCGCCAGCGCAGCATCGAACAAGCCTTCCGGCCCGGCAACCAATGCGCCCATATCCTGCAACATATCTTGCAGCAGCATCGCGACGAGCGCCTCGTCTTCCACCACAAGAATTGTCTTGCCCTTCACCATGGCGGCGTCATGTGCCGGCAGGCAGCGGCGCGTCAATCCGGCAGACGAGACCTGCCGGCAGAAATTCCAGCTTGACCCGTCCTCGAAGTTCGGCGGCAAGCCCGGTTTCCAGCAATCTGGACCCGAAGCCCCTTGCTGTTGGCAACCTGACTTCGGGGCCGCCTACCTCTTCCCAAACAAATTGCAATCGGCTGGTCCCTGCCACATCGTCCGCCACGGTCCAGGCGACGGAAACGCACCCCTCCGGCACGGAAAAAGCACCATATTTCAATGCATTGGTACAAAGCTCGTGCATTGCGAGGGCGATCGAAACCGCGGTCTGCGGGGCCAGCCGGACGGCCGGCCCGGAAATCTCCAAATGTCGGCCGTCTGCCGCGACCGCAACAGCTTCACGAACCACCTGATCCAGCGTTGCACTGTCCCAGTTTTCCGATGTCAGCAGGTTGTGTGCGGCACCCAGCGTCCGCAAGCGCGCCTCGAACGCCCGCCTCCCGGCCTCCAGCGGCATGCCTTTCTTGAACGATTGCGCGGCCAGGCTCTGCACAACCGCCAGGGTGTTACGCACCCGATGATTGAGTTCGTTGACCAGCAACTGCCGATGCTCATCTGCACGAATGCGCTCGCCAATATCCTGCACAAGCGCATAATAGCCTTGAACCTCCCCGGCCGGACTGAGGCGCGGCACATAATCGATATGCACGTTCCGGGTGCCGCCGGTGCGAAAGGGAACCTTCTTGTCCAAAGACAGATGTTCGCCCGCCAGCGCCCGATCTATCGTCGGCTTCAGTTCGGCATAGGCCTTTTCGCCGATCACCTCAGCCAGATGCTTGCCGGCAACCTGATCGCGTGGCCTGCCGAACCAGTCCTCATAGGCCTTGTTGTTGAAGCGGTAGCGCCGATCGGAATCAACATAGGCAATCAGCACAGGCAGCGCATCGGTCAGCAGGCGTAGCTCACGCGCCGCCTCGCGCACCGCTTCTTCGGCGCGCGCCCGGCCAATGGCAGCCCAGGTCCGCTCGCCAATTGCCATGGCGAGTGCCTCGTCATCCGCAGTCCAGCGGCCAGCTTCGCGATGCCCGCATACCAGCACATGCGGAACGCCCTCCTTCAGCAAGGGCACAGACAAGGCTCCATCGGGAAGCAAGTCAGCAAGCGGTTGTCTTCCAGATAGCGGCGGGCTGCGGCCGTTGCTCCAGCTGCCGTCCAGCCGGACGAAAGCGCCGTCTGGCTCCAGTTCTGCGAAGAAGCAGGCGTCGCAGGAGAAATGCGCCCCCAGCAGTTCCGCTGCCGACGCGGCAATATCGGCCGGGCTGGACAGATCACGGATCCGGTCGTCCAGCGCGCGGCGAACATCCTGTCGGCGGCCGGCCTGGATCGCAGCCGTCGTATCCATTGCGATCGAGAGCAGGCCGCGAGCCTGTCCGTCTGAATCAAACAGCGGCGAATAGGAAAAGGTATACCAATGGGGCGCGAGTTCGCCATCCACCTCCAGCGCAACAGGGTAATTTTCATGGAAACTGGTCCTGCCTTGCATGGCATCGTGCAGCAGCGGCGACAATTCCTCCCACACCTCAGGCCAAACCTCGCGGAAAGGCTTGCCCATGGCGAACGGATG
Source organism: Sandarakinorhabdus sp. (assembly GCA_020693225.1). GTDB lineage: Bacteria > Pseudomonadota > Alphaproteobacteria > Sphingomonadales > Sphingomonadaceae > Sandaracinobacteroides. Next base: position 24,287 of record JAIMJL010000017.1, read on the forward strand.
GCGGGCGCCAACGATTGGAATGCAGGCGTCGTTGTAGAGGTAAGGGAAAACCTCTCCCCATGCGATGAACATGGCAAAGCGCGATGCCAGCATCATGCGAACGGCTGTCTGCAAGGGCGCTGGCCAGGCAGAGAAAGGGCCCAGCGCACAACTGTCCCAATCCAGTGCCGCAATGCATGTGGCCGCAGGGCCGGCTGTCAACCCGGCGGGCAAACGGTCACTGCTGGCCAAGTTTGGCTTCCGCCCCGTCACCAGAAAACAAGTCCGCAATCCAGCTTGCCGAAGGCAGCACCCGGCAAACAGCGAGGATCACGATGGTGATCTGAACCCCGATGAAGGCGCCGGGTATCCCCCAGATAATCGCCCAGAAAAACACCGAAAACAGCACCAGGATGGCCGACATCGACAGTGCGCTACCAGCCATCAACGGCTCGATATAGCTGCCGAGCACGAAGTTGATGGCAGTGGTGCCGCCAACAGCCACAATCACCATCCACAGGCTGCCGAACTGTGCTGCCGCAAACAGCCCGATCGCCACAGCCACGATCAAAGGGCCAATGAACGGAATGAAATTCATGACCCCGACCAGCAAGGCCCATGCCAGCGGCTCTTCAAGTCCGATCAGGCGAAAAAACACATAGCAGACAACCGAGTCCACCGCACTGATCACAAAGCGCACTTTCATATAACGGCCGAACTTGCCGCTCACATCGGCCGCCACCGCAGAAATCTGCATGCCCGGTCGCTCAGCCTCGATCCGCTTCAGACGCCGGGCCATCCCCTCCATTTCGGTAAGTCCCAGCACGACAAACACGAAAATCAGCAGAACAAACCCGCTGATCAGCCGCAACTGGCCAACCACGGCCCCAATGGGCCCAAGGATCCAGCGCGGATCGAACCGTTCCGGCATCAGCGATTCCATCGGTACACCGCGTTCGCTCATCGTGGATTCAACACTGGCATAAACCGCCTGAAAACGGCCCATGTTGGCCACCACCCACTCCCCCACCTGCAGGACACCCCAGGCAATCAGCGCAAAAAACACGGAAATGATACCGATCGTGACCAGCGCCGTCACGATCAGCGCCAGACCTTTGCCGATACGCGGCTGCAATTGCTGCATCAGCGGCGCAGACAGCGCGATGATAAACAGGGCAAACGCCAGTGGCTCGAAAACCGCACGGCCGAAATAAAGCGCCCCGACGCCTGCCACCAAACCAACGGTTATGATGGCAAGTTTTACGCCCTTTGCCGGATCCGCACTTGCCGTCATACCATTACCCCCACGTCTGGCGGGCACTAGACACAGGTTCCTCGGGAAAATCTACCGGCTGCGCAGCCATCCCGTGATCGAAAGCCGCGGTCGGGCAGCAGCGGCGCTCACCAGGCTGACACTATGGTCACACGGCACACGAAACAGCGTCAGGTGGTTCATTGCCGGAACCAGCGCCCGCGCCGAACCATCCCGATCCATGAGCAGCAGCAGACCTCCCCAATCCATCCGCCATCCGGGATTCAGGCTGTAAACATAGGCAGCATGCCGATTCTTGCCGGCCACATTGTCGTTGTGTGTGGTGAGAAAATCGCCCGGTGAATACAGCGTCGCCTGCGCGTCCCCGAAGGATATTGCGGGCGCTGCCGCAATGCCGCGCAGCAGAGCCAATGTGGCCGGGGCATTGATCAGGCGGGCGAAATCCCCGAGCGGGCCGGCTTCCGGCTCGGCCGGCGGATCGGGCACCCTGATACCCTCGAAGCGGAACTGGAACCCGTCGCGGGCATTGGCAAAAACCGCTCGATCAAGAGCTGCCCGCCGTTCGTCGGTCATCCCGGCGCGGGTCTTGCGATCCAGTTCGAACAGCTTTTCTCCCTGGTTCAGGTGCTGGTTCCAGTCGTCGCGGTGGCGCAGGTGGCTTTCCAGTCTGCGCGCACTGCTGTCATCAAGGAAACTGTCCAGCTGCACCCAGCCGTGACGGGTAAAATGTGCCGCCGCTTCGGACCGCCCTTCGGAAAAAGCCAGTTTCATGACGCCATGGTGCTGCCGCGGAGGATTGAACTCCGGACCTCAGCCTTACCAAGGATGCGCTCTACCACTGAGCTACGGCAGCATACCATGGGTCGTGAGCCCGGCCATGACCGGGCGATTGGTCGGGGGCGATTGCCGCACACACCCGCCAAAGTCAAGCAGGGCAAGGCATACCCGCTGCCGCTCAAGCGACCCGCCCGACTGCTCCGGAGGGCAATTTCAACATCACCAGCAAGCCTCCAAGGTCTTCGCTTTCCGCCAGATCGACGGAACCCCCATAAATCTCTGCGACGTCACGCACAATCGCCAGCCCCAGGCCCGTGCCCGGTTTGCCGGTATCCAGCCGCGCACCACGCTCGAACAAACGCACCCGCTCTGCCTCTGGAATCCCCTGGCCATCATCTTCCACGCTGATGCAAACCATTGGCCCGGCTGGCCCCATTTCTTCGGATACCGTGACGAAAACCCGCCCACCGCCATATTTGGCAGCATTGTCCATCAGGTTTCCCGCCATTTCCTCGAGATCCTGACGTTCGCCGCGAAAAACCGCCGACTGCAAACCTGCCAGATCGATGACCACGCCACGCTCGGCATAGATCCGCTCGATCGCGTTGCGCAGCCGCTCCAGCGCCGGCCAGACATCTGCCCGCGATGCCGACACCTTGCGCCGCCCCACGGCGCGGGCGCGCGCCAGATGGTGATCGATGTGCCGCCGCATCGTGGCAAGTTCACGCGTCACCGCATCGGCCAGGTCCGGGCTGCCGGCGCTCGCTTCATTGACCAGAACGCTCATCGGCGTCTTCAACGCATGGGCCAGGTTTCCGGCATGCATGCGGGCAGATTCAGCTGCTTTTTCATTGTGATCAAGCAGCTCATTCAGCTCTTGAACCAAGGGCGCAATCTCTGGCGGCACGTCTTCGGTCGGCGCGCGCTCGGCCTTGCCGGATCGAATATCCGCCATCGCGGTTGACAGCCGTTTGAGCGGCATCAACCCCACGGTTGCCTGCAACACGGCGAGCCCGAACAGCCCCGCGCCCAGCGCACCCAGCGACCACCACAGGGTTCGCCGCACATCGGCCAGCTGGTTGTCGAGCTGTTGCGCCGATTGCGCGACGGCAAAGCGCCACACAACTGGCGACCCCGGAATAATTCCATCGCGCTCGATGACCCGCAGCGGCTCGTTGGCAAACTCCTCGCTGCGAGATGCGCAAATATCGATGCACGGCCTGCCCAGATCGACCGGCAGCTCACGATCCCAGAGCGAGCGCGAACGAAAGGGCAGCCGCCCTTCCCCGCTGACCTGCCAATACAGGCCGGAATAAGGCTCTCCAAAGCGCGGATCCACCGGTGTCCGGTTGAACCGCACTTCACCAAAGGGATCGAGCTCGGCCGCTGCAATCATCGCCGGCAGCGCCTCCGCCAGCCGCTCGTCGAAGTTGCGGGTGATGGTGCCGGTTACCACCCGATCCAGCGCCACGCCGCCCACAATCAGCAGTATGGCAATCCAGAAGGCCGCCAGCACCACGATGCGCTGAGACAGCGAGCCCGGCGCACCGGGCTTGCGACCCAACAGCCGATCTGCTGCGGTGCGCAACCAGCCCTGCGGCGGCACTACCGGAACGGCAGGCTCATCGGTGCCGTGCCCCAGCGGCAAACGGCCGGCAAGGGGCTCGGCCACCGCCTCAATCTTCCAGGCTGTATCCAAGGCCGCGGATCGTGGTGATCAACTCCGCACCCAGCTTTTTGCGAATCCGCGTGATAAACACCTCGATCGTGTTGGAATCCCGATCGAAATCCTGATCATAAATATGCTCGATCAGTTCCGTGCGGGAAACAACCTTGCCCTTGTGATGCAACAGATAGGAGAGCAGCTTATACTCCTGCGCGGTGAGTTTCACCGGCTCGCCGTTCAGAGTAACCCGGCCCGAACGGGTATCCATCCGCACATCACCAGCCACCAGCTCCGCCGAGGCATTGCCGCTGGCGCGCCGGATCAGCGCCCGAAGCCGGGCGATCAGCTCTTCCGACTGGAACGGCTTGGCCAGATAGTCATCCGCACCGGCATCCAGCCCGGCAACCTTGTCAGACCAGCTGTCCCGCGCTGTCAGCACCAGCACCGGCATCTTTCGCCCGGCCTTGCGCCAGCGATCCAGCACCGTCAGCCCGTCCACCTCCGGCAGGCCGAGGTCCAGGATAACCGCATCATATTGCTCGGTCTCACCCAGATACTGGCCCTCTTCGCCGTCCATCGCGCTGTCAACCGCATAGCCGGCCTGCTCCAGAGTCTGCCGCAGCTGGCGGGAGAGATTGGGCTCGTCTTCAACGATCAAGATGCGCATTTTGCCTCCAAATAACCGGGTTTGCATCGCAAGAGCCTATTCCCGGACAGAAACGACCTGCCCCGTGCGCGCGTCAACATCAACCCAGACGACATTGCTGCCCGGTCGCATGAACTTGAATCGATAGCGGTTGCTGCTGATGTTCGGCTCAACGCCAAGATATTCGCCGCGCCCTGCCCTCTGTGCGCTGCGCAGCAGATTTTCCATCGGCATGATTTCACCCTGTTGCCGACGTTTGATCTCATGATCCTGGTCAGAGACCTCGCGACCCTGGATCATCATGGGCCGTGCCGGCGGCGCCCGATATCCACCAGATCCGCCACCGCGCTCCGGCAGCGGACGGGCCTGTGTGTATTGAAAACGCCGCTCGCCTTCCGCAATCGCTGCGTGACCGCGATCCGATTGGCGCTGCGCCAGAGCCGATGTGGGCACGCTCCCAATAATCATGATCGCGCCTGCTGCACGCCAAATTGTCTGTCTCGTCATCGCCATCTCATCCGGGCACTGGCATAGGAACGGCGCCGTGAACAGCCACTGAATAGTGGCACCGGTGGCGCGCTACCGTTGCGGAGGAGCAAAGGCCGTGCCACATGCGCGCCGCTATGGCTGCTCCCATCCTCGCCGTTGAAAATCTGTCGCTGCATCAGGGCGAGGGGCTGCTTTTTGAAAATCTGTCGCTGTTCGTCGGCGAAGACGATCGCATGGCGCTTATCGGTCGCAATGGTGCTGGCAAAACCAGCCTGCTGAAACTGCTCGCCGGCACGATCGAGCCGGATGCCGGCCGTCGCACCATCCAACCGGGGCGGCGCGTCGTGCTGTTGCCGCAGGACCCGCCGGTGCAAGGTCACGCCACCCTGCTGGATTTCGCGCTGTCCGGACCCGATGCGCCGGCGCGACATGAAGTGGAAGCCATCGCCGACCAGCTGGGGCTGGACTTGAACACGCCTGCCGCCACGGCATCCGGCGGTGAGCGCCGCCGCGCATCGCTGGCCCGCGCCCTGGCCTCCAGCCCCGATCTGCTGCTGCTGGACGAGCCGACCAACCATCTCGATCTGGAAGCGATCGACTGGCTGGAAGCCTGGCTGGCGCGCTATGCCGGCGCGTTTATCGTCATCAGCCACGATCGCGCCTTTCTCACCCGGCTGACAAAGGCCTGCCTGTGGCTGGATCGTGGCCAACTGCGGCGCCAGGAGGTGGGCTTCGGTGGCTTCGAGGCCTGGACGGAAGCCGTCTATGCCGAGGAAACCCGCGCCGCCGAAAAGCTGGATTCCAAGCTGCGCCTCGAGCTGCACTGGCTGCAGCGCGGGGTAACTGCCCGGCGCCGGCGCAACCAGGGACGGCTGGCCAAGCTGCAGGATATGCGCGCCCAGCGCAAAGCCATGATCGGCGGGCCGGGCGTCGCCAAGCTTGGCCTCGCCACCGACGATGCGAAGTCCAAAATGGTCATCGAGGCGGAAGCCATTTCGAAAAGCTTTGCCGACCGCGCCATTCTCAAGGACTTCTCGATCCGCATCCAGCGCGGTGATCGCATCGGCATTGTTGGCCGCAACGGAGCGGGCAAAACCACCCTCCTGCGCCTGCTGACAGGCGAACTTGAGCCGGACAGCGGCAGCGTCCGCCGGGCGCAAACGCTCACCGGCGTTACCATCGATCAGCAGCGCCGCCTGATGGAGCCGGACAAGCGGGTACGCGACATTCTGGCCGATGGCGGGGACTGGGTAACCGTCCGCGGCGAGCGCAAGCATATCCAGGGCTATCTGAAGGACTTTCTGTTTGCGCCCGGCATAGTCGATGCTCGCATCGGCACATTTTCCGGCGGCGAACGCTCGCGATTGCTGCTGGCGCGCGAATTTGCCCGCGAATCCAATCTGCTGGTGCTGGATGAACCGACCAACGACCTCGATCTCGAAACACTGGATCTGCTGCAGGAAGTTATCGCGGATTATGAAGGCACGGTGTTGATCGTGAGCCATGATCGCGACTTTCTGGACCGCACCACCACCATGGCGATCGGCCTCGATGGCAGCGGCAAGGCGGACATCGTTGCCGGCGGCTTTCGCGAACTGGAAGAGGCCCGGCGGGCCAGGGCCGCCCAGACATCACACTCTGGGCCCAAAGCCCCGGCGCGCGAACGTCCGGCTTCAGGCCCGATCCGCAAGCTGAGTTTCAAGGATCAGCATGATCTGGACAAGCTGCCGCAAACCATCGCAAGCCTTGAACAGGCGATAGCCAAAACGGAGCAGCAGCTGGCTGACCCGGCCCTCTATGGTCAGTTTCCCGCCCGTTTCGCATCCCTTACAGCCGAGTTGACCGATCTGCGCACGAAGTTGGAAAGCGCCGAAATGCGCTGGCTGGAAGTGGCCGAAAAAGCCGAGGCGCTGGCGACTTAGAGCGAGTCTCGTTCTACCCTTTTGATGTTCCGCATGGGTTTTCGGTGCTCGTGATTCCACGAGATCGAAACATGCTCTATGCGAACTCCACCCCGGCACCCGGGGCCATGTCCACATGGCTCTGATGCTTGCCCTTGCCGTGCAGAGGCACAGCAGGCGCATGGCCGCGGATGAACCGTTCCACTTCCGGCGCGATGATCTCCCGCCACTTGCGGCCGTTGAAAATGCCATAGTGACCAACGCCGGGAACCATGAAGTAGCGCTTCATGTCCTTCGGCAACGCCGTGGCGATATCCAGCGCGGCCTTGGTTTGGCCAATGCCTGAAATGTCGTCGCGCTCGCCCTCGATGGCGAAGATTGCCACATCCTTGATCGCCTTGGGATCGACCCGCACGCCGCGGTGCCGCATCTCGCCCTTGGGCAAAAGATGGTTCTGAAACACCACATCGATTGTCTGCAAGTAGAATTCCTCGGTCATGTCGCAGACCGAACGATATTCCTCGTAAAATGCCTTGGTGGCATCGGCCGACTCATCATCACCCTGCACAAGATGCTTGTACATCTCGAAATGGCTGACCATGTGATTGCCGAGATTCATCGACATGAAGCCGGCAAGCTGCAGAAAGCCCGGATAGACCTTGCGACCACTGCCCGGATAAATGGCCGGAACCGTTGCAATCACATTCTGTTCAAACCAGCTGTGCGGACGCTGCATCGCCAGCGTGTTGACCGCCGTGGGGGCCTTGCGCGTGTCGATAGGCCCACCCATCAATGTCAAAGTCTTGGGCAGCGACGGATGCCTGGTAACGGACATGACGGTAACCGCCGCATAGACCGGAACCGAAGGCTGGCACACCGCCAGCACATGCGGACGCGGCGTGCCTTCCGGGGCAATCTGCGCCAGCCAGTCGATCACATAATCGACATAGTCATCCAGATCGAAGGTCCCATCGGACAGCGGCGCAAGCTTGGCATCCCGCCAATCGGTGACATAAACATCGTGGTTTGGAAGCATGCGCTCCACCGTGCCGCGCAGCAGCGTGGCATAGTGGCCCGACATCGGCGCCACGATCAGCAGCTTCGGATCCTCGGGATTGGCGCCGACCCGCTCAAACCGCTTCAGCTGGCCAAACGGCTTGCGATCGAAGATCACTTCGTTGACCTTCACCGTCCTGCCATCGATGATCGTGGACGCGAGGCCAAAGGCCGGCTTGCCGCGCGGTGCCGCTGCATGCGCGAACACATCGAGAGCGGCCGCCGCCACTTCGCCGGCTCCCAGATAGGCAAAGGGATTCCCGGGGCTTGAAAACCAGTCCGAGCTGAGTCGGGCAGCCGCACTGGCACCGGCCATCCAACTGCGGCCCACTTCATACGCGTTGTAGAGCATACTGTTCAAAGCCTTCCGAGCGCTTCACTTTCCTTGCAACGACCGATGCAGTTGAAGGGTGCACCCCCGGATCGCCGCTGCATCATCAAGGACGCAGGAGCGAAAGCTAGCCCCTCCATCCGGATTGTCCACATCATATTGCGCTGCGGCACAAAAGTGGGAGGCCATTAACCATTCTGCAGATAGTCACGCGCGATCGGCACCCCGTCGCGCTTACGTGCCAGCTGCAACTGAAACACCACATGATCATCGAACCGGAAGGCATTCATCGCGCCGCCGAGGTAGAATTCCCACATGCGGAAAAAACGTTCGTCATAAAGCGCCACAATTTCGGCCTTGCGGGCCCGGCAGCGCCGCAGCCAATGCTCCAGCGTTTTGGCATAATGCAGGCGCCATACCTCGACATCCGTTGTCCACAGGAACGCCCGCTCGATATGCGGCATGATTTCGCTCAGCGCCGGAGTGTAGCCGCCCGGAAAGATATATTTCGCTGTCCAGGGATCGGTCGCCCCCTTGCCGCTGGATCGGCCGATCGTATGAATCAGCGCAACGCCATCGGGCGTGAGCAGCTCCGCCACTTTGTCGAAATAGGCGAAATAATTGGGCCGCCCGACATGCTCGAACATGCCCACCGAAACGATCCGGTCGAATGGCCCCTGAACATCGCGATAATCCATCAGCTCATAGCGAACCTTGTCGGCCATCCCCAGGCTCTCGGCCTTGGCCCGCGCATATTTCAACTGTTCTTGCGACAGCGTGACCCCCAGCACTTCAGCGCCCGATACGCGGTGAATATGCCGCGCCATGCCACCCCATCCGCAGCCGATATCCAGCACGCGCTGGCCCGGCTCCAGACGCAGCTTTCTCGCGATATGCTCCAGCTTGTCGCGCTGGGCCTGGTCCAGATCGCTGTCCGGCCCATCATTGCCGGGCCGGAAATAGCCGCAGCTATATTGCCGCTCGGCATCCAGAAACAGGTCATACAGCGAGTCCGACAAATCGTAATGATGCGCCACGTTCCGCTTGGACCGGGTGCGGGCGTTCAGCTCGTCCCATTTCGCCGCCAGCCGCTGCTGGTTCCACAGGCTCACCCGCAGCGTGTTGCCGCGATCCCAGCGGAGATTGCGGCCCACCAGGTCGAGCAGGTCCATGATGTCCCCGCTCTCCACGATCAGGCGGCCATCCATGAAAGCTTCTCCCGCGCCCAGCGCCGGGTTGCGACCAATGCGGCCTTCCGTAGCCTTGTCGGTCAGCCGGATGCGAACCGGGTCGGCATCGGTATTGCCGAAGCGCAGGATGCTGCCGTCATGGCGGGTCACCTGCAGAGCACCCTCGCGCACGGCCTTTTCCAGCAAGCGTTTCAACAGCCACATGGCACCTTAATGTCCAAACTGCGGCGGTGGTGCAAGACACAGCCGCCGCAAGCAACCACCGCATGCAGGCCAGCCCGATAGACCTGCCTTCATTGGCAGTGGCGCAGCAGCGGGCTTTCCGGGGACAAGATATGCAAATCAAGCCGTTCAAGGCATTCATCCATTGGGAGGAAGTTGAGCTATGACATCCGATCGCTGTGTGCTGCGCACAGCCCTTTTCGCATCCGTCGCCGCCTCTGCCCTGCTTGGCTTGCCCGAAGCAGGCTTTGCGCAAACAGCCGCTGCACCGCAGGCGGTCGGTCTGGAAGACATCATCGTTTCGGCACGGCGGCGCGAGGAATCGATCCAGTCTACCCCGGTCGCCGTCACCGCCATTTCGCCAACCGAGCTGGCCAATGCCGCAGCGCCCGATATCCGCGACCTTGTCGGCCGCACACCGAACCTGGTGATCGACCCGGTCAACGCCGGCCCATCGGCGGCCGCAATCTCCATCCGCGGCATCAGCTTCGAGGATATCGAAAAAAGCTTCGATCCCGCCGTCGGCGTGCTGATTGATGGTATCTACATTGGCACCAACACCGGGCAATTGCTCGATTTCTTCGATTTTGAGTCCATCGAAGTGCTGCGCGGCCCGCAAGGTACGCTGTTCGGGCGCAACACCACCGCCGGCGTCATCAACATCCGCCGCACCCGGCCAACCGGCGAGCTGGGTGTGAAAGCCAAGGTCACGATCGGCGACCGCGGGCGGCTGGATTTCCGCACGGTGGTCAACACCCCGATGATCGGTGACGTGCTGGCCGTGAAGGGGTTCTGGCTCCACACACAGGGCGATGATTATTATGACAACCAGACGCTCGGCCCGGACCATGGCGGTCGACGCTATGACAATTTCGGCGCCACCGCCCTGCTGGAAATCGGCAATTTCGAAGCAACCGCCACCTACGAGCATGTGAACGAGCGCACCGAGATCGACCAGTCCGCCACCAGCGTAACAGGCCTTGATCTCATCTGCCTGCGGGTTCCCGTTGGCGGCGGGGTCTTTATCCGGCCCACAGGCATCCCCGACGAACAATGCGATCGCAACATCGGCGATGATCTCTACACCAGCTTCAGCAATGTCCCTGGCCTGGCGCGCAACGAGGGCGACAATGTTACCATCAACGCCAGCTACAATTTCGGTGATTTCGTGCTGGCCTCGGTCACTGGCTGGCGCACCAGTCGCGAATCCGTGCGGCAGGATTTCGATTCCACCTCGATCGACTTCTTCGACACGCTGCGCCAGCAACGCTACCGGCAGTTCACGCAGGAGCTGCGACTGGCCGGAAATGTTACCGACACGATCGATTTCGTGATCGGTGGCTATTATTTCAACAGCCGCTACCAGCTGGATCAGTCCACCTTCTTTGGCCCCTTCCTGCAGGCCGCCGCCGGCCTGCCGGCACAGGGCGGCAACATCGTGGACCACTATTCCAAATCCACCGCGCTGTTCGCCGATGTGCAGTGGAAGCTGACGGAGGCGCTGCGGCTGTCGGTGGGGGGGCGCTACACCTGGGACAAGAAGAACATGTCCAACGACGTGTTCAAGACCGGGATTACCGCGCTGATCGCAACCCCGAAGGCCGATTGGTCGAAATTTACCCCGCGCGCCTCGCTGGACTACAGTTTCGGGGAAAACAGCAACAACCTGCTCTATGCCAGCTTCGCCCAGGGCTATCGCGCCGGCGGCCTGAATGGCCGCGCGCAGACCCTTTCGTCGGCCAACACGCCTTATGATCCAGAAACGGTGAACAGCTATGAGCTGGGCCTGAAAACCCAGTTCTGGGACAATCGCATCACCTTCAACGTTGCCGCTTTCCTCACCAAATTCAATGACAAGCAGGAAGAGGTTGTGATCGAGGCACCGCCGCCGGCCGGCCAGGAAACGGTGGTGCGAAATGCTGCCAAGGCGACCATCAAGGGCATTGAGGCGGAATTCCGCGCGCTCCTCGCCGAGGGATTCACGGTCAATGGCTCACTGGGCATCCTCGACGCCAAATATGACAGCTTCAGCTCGCTTGTGAACGGGGTGGTTACCGATATCTCCGGCCGCAGCCTGCGCCGTACTCCCGATCTCAGCTTCTCGATCGGCGCCGACTATGGCATCCCGGTAGGCCCCGGCGAGCTGGCGCTGGCAGCCTCCTTCCGCCATGTCGCCAGCCTGCAAACCACCATCGTGGGCGATCCCGCAGACCCCACCCGCAACGATCCGCGCGGTCTGGCCCAGCCCCGCAACCTGCTTGATGCCAGTGCCGGATATATCTTCGATCTGAATGGTGCCAAGCTGCGCGCCGCCATCTTCGGCCGCAACCTCACCGACGACCGCGGGCTGTCGTCCACCCTGCCGGTAGCGGGCCTGTTCACTTTCTCCGCAGCGCGGCCGCCGCGCAGCTGGGGCGTGGAGTTCGGCTTCGAGTTCTGATGTATCAGTGCCGGGCTGCTTGTACGGCCCGGCAGGCACTCAAAGCGGCATAGCGATGGCTGCGGCGATATTCTGGTGCAGGCGTTGCAGCGCGATTTCGTTCGATCCCAGTATCACGCGGAAGTCCGCCGGGGCGTCCAGCAAATTGGCATAGGATTGCGCGGCTTGCGCATAATCCTCGGTCCGCACCACTTGCTCGGTCAGATCATAGCCCATTTCCGTTTCCGCCCGGTGCGCCGCGTCGCGCACCCCGCCCGGCGCATAAACCGCAAACTGGCAGCGCATCTGACCCACATCGCTGGGAAACAGCCGGAACAGCTGCACAAAGGTTTTCCCCGGCTCCACCGACCCCACAAAGATCACCGTGTTCGGGAACAGCAGATGCACGCCGCCATAGTCCGACTGCGGCCACTGCGCGCGCGGGATTTTTGCCAGGCCGGCCATGCGCTTTTCCGGAAAGGAAATGCGGTGATGCCGGCCATAAGGCGTGAACAAGGCCACGTCGCTCATGTGCGTAATGCCGATATTGTTCGGATGCAGCGCGGCGAAATGATAGCCTTCGCCATAGGTATCCAGCGCATATTTCCAGTTCGACGCGGTATCGATATGGCCGCGCTTCACCGGTTCGGCCTTTTCCAGCTCCAGTATCTCCAGCACTGGCGCAAACTCGGCCAGATGCGCGTCCAGATCCATCGTGCCTTCAATCTGCACAAAGATCAGCCCCGCCCATTCGCGCGCCGCCACCGGCATCAGGTCGCGCGCGCCATCGGCGTGCCCGGCAAAGCCTTCCTTGCCCGGCTGGGCGATCAGCTTGCCCTCCAGATCGAAGGTCCAGGCGTGAAAAGGGCACGTCAGCCGCGGCTTGCGCTGACACACGGCTTCTTCGCCCAGCAGCAGCTTGGCTGCCCTGTGGGTGCAGATGTTGCGAAAGGCGCGCACTTCGCCATCCTTGCCGCGCCCCACCACGATCGAAGGCCCGGCCGCCTCGAACAGCATCACATCGCCGGGATTGGCGATGTCCTGCGAAAGCCCTGCCACAATCGGCATCTGGTGAAAGAGTTTGTGCTTTTCGGCCTGGAACCTCACCGGATCGGTATACACGTCCTTGTGCAACGCCAGCGCGCCCTCTGCCCGATCCGTGCGGCCGGAAGCCGCCCGGTCCACCATGCCTTCCAGCACCTCGGCCGCCATCCGCGCGCGCCGTTCGTGCAGGCTCAATCCCGGATCGATATCGGCCATAAGCTGTCTCCCTCAGTCATGATCCTAGCCCTCCTCCACTGCCTGCGACACTCACGCATTTCGTAAGGCTGCAAAAGCTGCTTCAAGGGTTGCCAGGAGAGATGATCATGCGAATCCTTGTTGCAGCGGCGCTGCTTGCGCTTGCCACCACTGCCATCGCCGGAGATCGCCCCGGCGATCCGCCCTTTCAGACCCGATCGGCGGTTCTGGCGCAGAATGGAATCGCGGCAACAGCGCAGCCGCTGGCCACACAGGCGGCGCTGGAAATCCTCCGCGCCGGGGGCTCCGCCGTCGATGCGGCCATTGCCGCCAATGCGGTGCTGGGGCTGGTCGAGCCGGTGGGCAACGGCGTTGGCGGCGATCTCTTTGCCCTTGTTTGGGATCCGCAGGCAAAGGCGCTCGCCGGCCTCGATGCTTCGGGCTTTGCACCGGCAGCCACCGACGTTGCGGCCATGCGTGCACGCAATTCGTCCGGTACCATCCGCCCGATGGGGCTGGACCCGGTCACCGTCCCCGGCGCGGTGGCTGGATGGGAGGCGCTGCATGCAAGATTCGGCAAGCTGCCTCTTGCCACGGTGTTGGAACCCGCTGTTCGCCTGGCCCGCGACGGCTTTCCGGTTTCCCCCGTCATCGCCCGGCAATGGGCCACCAATCTGGGCCGGTTCGAAGCGGCGAAAGCCGATATCACCCGCCACGATCTTGCCGTGCAAGTCTATGCGCCAGCCGGACGTGCGCCAAAGGCCGGCGAAATCTTCCGCAATCCCGATCTCGCCGATACGCTGGAAGCCATCGGCGCCAAGGGCGCAGCGGGTTTCTATGCTGGTGCCACCGGTGCGGCGATTGACGCGCATATGCGGGCAACTGGCGGCCCGATGCGGTTGGCCGATCTTGCCGCGATGAAGGCCGAATGGGTCGTGCCGATTTCCGCCCCGTATCGCGGCCATGTCGTGTGGCAGATGCCGCCAGCCACACAGGGCGTTGCCACGCTGCAAATCCTGCGGCTGGTGGAACGATTCGATGTAAAATCCATGGGCTTCGGCTCGGCCGATCATGTGCATCTGATGGTGGAAGCGAAAAAGCTTGCCTTTGCCGATCGCGCAAAGTTCATTGCCGACCCGCGCAAGGTGCCGGTGCCGGTCAAAGGTCTGCTGTCAGACGCCTACACCGCCGAACGCGCAGCCCTCATCCGGATGGATAGGGCCAATCCCGACGCCATGCCGGCCGGTGATCCGGGTGAGCGCAGCGACACCACCTATCTGGCAACGGCAGACCGCGATGGCATGATGGTGAGCCTGATCCAGTCCAATTATCGCGGCATGGGCAGCGGTATCGTCGCCGCGAAGGCTGGCGGGCGTACGCTCGGCTTCATGTTCCAGAACCGCGGAGCGCAGTTCAGCCTGAATCCCGCCGCCGCCAATGTGATAGCCCCCATGAAGCGCCCGTTCCACACCATCATCCCCGGCTTCGTGACCAAAGACGGCGAGGCCTGGGCGGCGCTTGGCGTGATGGGCGGCGCGATGCAGCCGCAGGGCCAGGCGCAGGTTATCGTCAACATGATCGATTTTGGCATGGATGTGCAGCAGGCCGGCGACGCCCCGCGCTTCCGCCACATCGGCGGCGCCGACCCGGGGGATGGCATCGAGCAGACGTCGCTGTTCCTGGAAAGCCAGATCTCTGCCGAAACCCGCGCCGAACTGCAAAGGCGCGGGCATGTGCTGAAAACCACCCGCGACGATGTCGGCGGCTATCAGGCGATCCGCCGGGATCCGGTGAACCGCGTTTATTGGGGCGGCTCCGACATGCGCAAGGACGGCC
>JAIMJL010000018.1:0-18273 GCA_020693225.1 Sandarakinorhabdus sp.
TGCATTTCCGCACCTATTGCAAGCCGGAAAGCCGGGGGCAGGCCGGGCGCTGGCAATCGGAATATCATGATGTGATGATCGATCATGATCGCACCATCGGTGTGCTGCTGAAGCTGCTGGAAGAGCTGGACATCGTGGACGACACGTTCGTGATGTATTCCACCGACAACGGCCCGCACTGCAACACCTGGCCCGATGCCGGCACCACGCCTTTCCGCAGCGAAAAGAACACCAGCTGGGAGGGCGCCTATCGCGTGCCGTGCCTGATCCGCTGGCCGGGGCATGTGGCGCCGGGGTCTGTATCGAACGACATCGTGGCGCACCTTGACTGGCTGCCGACCCTGGCGGCGATCGGCGGGGCACCGGATATCAAGGAGAAGCTGCTGGAGGGCCATGCCATGGGCGGGCGCACATTCAATGTGCATATCGACGGCATGAACCAGCTGGATCACATCACCGGCAAGGGGCCGAGCCCGCGGCAGGGGTTCATCTACTGGACCGATGATGCCGATCTGGCCGGCGTGCGCGTGGACAACTGGAAGGTGCTGTTCATGGAGCAGCGGGTGCAGGGCACGTGCCAGATCTGGGCGGAGCCGCTGGTCGAGCTGCGGATCCCAAAGCTGTTCAATTTGCGCACCGACCCATATGAGCATGCCGATGTGACATCAAACACCTATTATGACTGGTGGATCGATCGCAGCTTCCTGATGCTGGCGGCGCAGCCGATTGTGGGCCAGTTTTTGCAGAGTTTCCTGAAGTTTCCGCCGCGGCAGAAGGCGGCGAGCTTCAACCTTTCCAAGGTGCTGGAAAAGCTGGAACAGGCGGGGTCTGGCGGGGTTTGACGCGGCTGGCTGTTCAGCGCGCCGCCGCTCAGAAGGCGGCGGTGGGCAGGGCCTTGAGCCAGATCAGCGCGCCGATGCCGAGCAGGGCGGCCAGGCCAAGCACTGCCAGCCGGGGCCGGAAGCGCTTCAGGATCTGGCTGATGCCGCCGAGGAACAGCACGGTGGACAGCAGCACGGACACGGCGACGAATGCGTTGCCGGTGCGGTTGGCCTGGTCTCCGGCGGCAAAGGCGGTGCTTGCTGCCGTTCGACGCGCTTGCGCGTCGCGAGTTTCGCGATAGAGGGGTTGCGGCATGCCGGGCGGGTCTGCGGCGTGGGCGGTATCCTGCGGGGCCTGTTGCGGGGCGGATGCGGCGAAATGCTGCCGCCAATCTTTGAACGCGATGGCGAATTGGGGGCTGAAGCGGTCTTCGAGGAAGCGGGCACGTTCCGGGTTGCCGGAATCGGTGGCCGCAACCCATGCCGCGAACAGGATGGTATCGAAGGCCGCTGCCTGGCCGGCGAGGATGTCCAGCTGTGAGGCGACTGTGAGGTGGGCATTGGCTTCGCTGTAGCGGCTGATCTGGTCGCCATTCCACAAGGCGGCCTGGTAGCTGGCCCAGGCGGTGCTGATGCCGGCGACCGACAGCAGCACGGCGGTTGCCTTTTCCACCCATGCCGGCATTTCGCTGTCGGTCATGTGGGTCATGGCGTGCGCCTCTGGCCGGTCGGCGCACCAGCGGTGAGGCAGGCATTGCTTGGCCCATCCATCATGGCAGATCCGATGCCCGGCCCTTCTGACTGCTTGCTGCGGCACTTTGCGGCGGTTGGGTGCGGCGAGCAACGGGCGTAGCCGTGCGGAAGGCCTGATTGGCACGATCTGCATGCTCTGCTATTCTCCAGCCGGAGTGCGCGGCGGTGGTTGTGCGCGGCGGGGCTGTGGCTGGCGTGTTGGCTGGCATCTGCTGGGCAGAGAGAGCGTGGCACTGCGAGGGATGAACATGTGACGATCGATGCGGCCATGCCTGGCAGACCGCAGCTGCTGCCAGTCAGCGATGACTGGCACCGCCACGGCTTCGAATCGCTGGAAGAGCATTGGAGCCGCTTGAAGGGCCTGCGGCCTGACCTGGGCTGGACCTCGCGGCAATTGTCGGCGGGGGCGATCCGGGGCAGCGTGATTGCCTGCCGGACGCCGCGCTATGCGGTGACCTGCACGGCATCGTCTGGCAGCTTCGAGATGCGCGGCCCGGCTTCCACCGACAATCTGGTGCTTTCGATCGCGCTGGAGAGCCCGGTTACCGGGCTGCAGTGGATGCACCCGATCGAGACCGGTATGGTGGGGGTTTATCAGCCCGGCGAGGCCGTTGACGCGGTGAATCGAAGCGCAATGAGTTTTGCCGTGATCGACATTTCGCACGAGCAACTGGACCGGGAGGCGGAGCGTGAAGGGGTCAGCATCGAGACTCGCCGACTGAACCGAAGCGGCGTGGTGCCCGGGCGCGTGGCGGAAGCGACCCTGGGCCAGCTGCGGCAGCTTGTTGGCCTGCGGCATCAGGGGGAGCGGCTGCCCCTGCCGCCGGGCGTGACCTTGCAGGCGATGATCGTGGCGGCGACGGTGCGGCAGCTGGCGGGCGTGCAGCAGGTTGAGCAACGGATCGCATATGGCTTGCCACAAAGTGTATATTTTCGGATCGTGGCGCGCGCACGGGCGTGGATCGAAGCGCATCTGGACGCCCCGATTGCCATTGACGATCTGGTGGAGGCGGCCATTACGTCGCGCCGCACCCTGCATCGGGCCTTTGTCGAGGTGCTGGGCGAGACGCCGCAATCCTATGTCTTGAAGATGCGGCTGAACCGCATTCGCCAGGACCTGGCGTCGCCGGCCGAAGCGGAGCGCACGGTGACCACGGTTTCGCACCAATGGGGGATCCCTGAACTTGGCCGGCTGGCGGCCCGCTATCGGCAGCAGTTTGGCGAGCTGCCGCGCGAGACACTGGCGCGCCGCCGGGCGGCCTGACCGCCGACCCCGAACCTGTGGCCTTAGGCACAACCTGAAACTGTGGCCTTAGGCACAAACTGCATAGATTTCCGCCATCGAAGCTGACCATTGATTGACCGGTGTCGGGCGGTTGCCCGATCCCTTGGATCGTGGTGCGGGAAGCTGGATGAAAACGACCGAAACGCTGCCAGCAAGCGGCCCTGTCTTCAACACCAATGACCTGGCCACGCTGCGCACCGAACTGGCCTATCAGCGCACGCGCATTGCGGTTGATCGCACGTTGATGGCGATCATGCGCACGTCGCTGTCTTTGATCAGCTTTGGCTTCACCATCTTTTCCTTCTTCAAGATGCTGTCGCAGTCCGAGGCGCTGGGGCATGCCGTGCCCGATCAGGCGCCGGCCCGCTTCGGGCTTGTTCTGGTGATCTTCGGGGTGCTGCTGCTGCTGGCCGGCATGCTGACCGACATGCGCTATATGCGGAATCTGCGGGCCGAGCATGGCAAGTTGCTGACGGATCCGGTGCTGCACGGGCAGCAGCCGATGCAGCGGTCGTTGATCGTGCTTTCGGCGATTGTGCTGCTGTTGATCGGGCTGGTGGCAATCTTCCTGATCCTGATCCGCCTTTAGGAGAGCGATGATGAACCCTGCCCTGCGTTATGCTGTCATCGCCGTTGCGGTGGTGAACATGGGCCTCGGACTTGCCTTTCTGGTGCGTCCGGAATTCATGGCGGCGCAATTCTATCTTTCGCCGATCGGCAGCCAGGGGCTGGCAACGATCCGCGCCGACTTTCCAGGCTTTTTCCTGACCGGCGGGGCGTTTGCCCTGTTGGGGGCAGCGCAGCGCAAGGCGGACTGGCTGCTGGTGCCGATCACCCTGCTGGGCATTGCGTTGTTCGGGCGTTTTGTCAGCCTGTTGGCCGATGGCATCGGCCCGGACGCCTTCCCGCCGATGATCGCTGAAGCGGTGATGATCGCCCTGCTTTCTGCGGCCCTGAAATCTGCCCGGCCGTCGACATGATTATCCAACACCCTGTTGAGAAAGATTTGCCATGCGTTTGATTGTGACCTTTGCTGCTGCCATTCTGGCGTTTGCGGCGCCTGCACAGGCGCAGGACTCCGGCACATCGGATGCGTCCCGCTGGCAGTTCGTGTTCGAGCCCTATTTCATGGCGCCGTTCATGGATGGAAGCTCCGGCATCGGCCCCTTTGATGTGCGGGTTTCGCAGAGTCCGGCAGATATTTTCAGCAATCTGAACTGGGGCATCATGGGGCTGCTGGAAGTGAACAACGGTCGCTTCGGGCTGGCGTTTGACGGGACCTACATGAACCTCGACGCCGGGCGGGACGGTTTTGTTGACCGCATCGGCGGGCATCAGGGCGCCTATTCGCTGACGGCACTGGTGCGCATCGAAACCCACGCCGAGCTGTATGCCGGGGTTCGCGTGAATGATCTGGGGGTGGAGCTGTCGGGCACCGGCCCGCTTGGCAATCCACGCGCGGCCAGCCGATCGGAAAGCTGGGTGGATCCGATCATCGGCATGCGGGTGAACCTGCCCTTGTCGCGCACGGCGGACTTTACCATGCTGGCGGATGTGGGCGGCTTCGGCATCGCATCGGACATCACGGTGCAGGCCTGGCCGACACTGGGATTTCGCCTGTCTGACAGCATCCGCGCCAAGCTGGGCTATCGGCTGATCTACACGCAATATGAAAGCGGGGCGGGGCTGGAACGTTTTGCGTATGATGTGCTGACGCATGGGCCGACTTTGGGGGTGCAGTTCCGCTTCTGATGAGACTTTTCTGTATGCGAGCCGGATAGCAGGGGAAACGGGATGCGACCTGGTATTGAGGGTTGGCGCATGCGGGATCGGGCGAAGCTTCGGCGCTGCTGCCTGGGTGTGTCGCTGGTCTTGCTGCTGGCCGGGTGCGCACAGGATCGGGATGCGCCGGCTCCGCGGAATGTGTGGGTGGGGGACGGGCCGGCCGTGGCGTGCATCTCCACCAGCCGGATTCGCAGCACGCGCATAGTGGATGACCGCACGATCGATTTCGAGACGACCGGGAGCCGGGTGTATCGCAATGCATTGCCGTTCCGCTGTTCGGGGCTTATGTTCAACCAGTCGATCCGCCACAACAGCCGCACCTCGCAGCTGTGCACCGGCAACAGCATCACCCCGCGCGGGGTTGGCGGGAGCACAGCGACCTGCTCGCTCGGCCGGTTCCAGCCGATGCGGCGGGTGCCGGTGCCGGACGTGCCGGCAGGCTGAGGGAGGGGGCTGGCTCCTTGCCAGGACTGCCGGGCCGACGGAGCATTTGGCGTTTTTGCGTGGAGTGTCGTGTGGAGGAGTTTTGTGTGGAGATGGAGGGAATGATGCGAACAAGGACCAGACACACTTTGGCAGCAGTGGCTCTGCTTGCTGCTTTGGCGTCACCCGTTCAGGGCCAGCAGGCGGCCCCTGCGGACAGCTGGGATGGCCTTGTTGCGGTGGATGCGCGGCGGATAGATGCAGCATTTCTGCGGCCGGGTGCCGATTTTCGCCCGTACACGAAAGTGATGCTTGTTGAGCCGCAGGTGGCCTTTCAGCCGAACTGGATGCGCGCCATGAATCGCTCGCGCTCGCTTGGCCAGCAGGTCACGCAATCCGATGTGGCCCGGATCAAGGACAGTGTGAGCGCCGGCACGATCGATCTCTTCACCCGCGCCTTTGCCGATGCCGGATTCGAGGTTGTGACCCGCGCCGGGCCGGATGTGCTGCGGATCGATACGGCGGTGGCCGACCTGTTTGTGAATGCGCCGGACACCATGTCTGCCGGGCGTTCGCGGACGTTTACCACGAACGCCGGCGAGGCAACGCTCATCCTTGAAGCCCGCGACTCCGAGACCAATGCCTTGCTGGCGCGGATTATCGACCGGCGCGAGACACGCGGCATCCCGGGCTCGAGCAACCGGGCCACCAACACGTCGGAATTCCGATCACTGGCGAATGTTTGGGCGCGAATTGCCGCCGAGCGGCTGACCGGTTTGAAAGCGCTTTCTCCGGTGCCTGATCCGCTGACCCCTGGCCAGCGACTTCCCTGAGAGCTGGCGGGTTTGGGTTGCGGACCCGGGGGCCGGTGCCTGGCTTTCCGGGCCAGGCTTTCGGAGCCGGGCTTTCGCGGCTTGGCGGGCGCTTTCCGATAGCGCGAAAAAGCGGCGATTGGCGGGATGTTTCCGCTTCACAGCGGGCTGAAACTGGTGAATGACACCGGCTTATGGGGTGGGAGATGCCGGGCTGATGAATCGCGTGAACCAGCGGATGATGGCGCTGTGGATGGGCTATGGCACCAAGGTTCTGCCGTTTGCCGATGTGGCGACGCCGGATCTGCCGCTGGGGCGGCTGTTGCGGCTGTCTTTGATCCAGGTGTCTGTGGGCATGGCGCTGGTGCTGCTGGTTGGCACGTTGAACCGGGTGATGATCGTGGAGCTGAAGGTGTCGGCGGCGCTGGTGGGGGTGATGATCGCCCTGCCCTTGCTGTTTGCGCCGTTTCGCGCGCTGATCGGCTTTCGATCGGACACGCACCAGTCCGAGCTGGGCTGGCGGCGGGTGCCGTTCATCTGGCGCGGCACGATGATCCAGTTCGGCGGGCTGGCGATCATGCCCTTTGCGTTGATCGTGCTTTCCGGCGCCAATGCGGCGGCGCATGCGCCGGCGTGGATCGGGCCTTCGGCGGCGGCGCTGGCCTTTCTGCTGGTGGGGGCCGGGCTGCACATCACGCAGACGGTGGGCCTCGCGCTGGCGACCGACCTGGTGCCGATCGAATCGCATCCGAAGATGGTGGGGCTGATGTATGTGATGCTGCTGGTGGGCTCGATCGTGAGCGCGCTGGTGTTTGGCGCGCTGCTCGCGGACTATACCCATGGGCGGCTGGTGCAGGTGATCCAGGGCTCTGCGGTGGTGACGGTGGTGCTGAACCTCGTGGCGCTGTGGAAGCAGGAGACGCGCAACCCGCGCCGTGGTCGGCCTTATGCTCCGCCGGCGAAGTTCAAAATGGCGTGGAAGGGCTTTATCCGCGAGGCCGGGACGGCGCGGCGGCTGGCGGCAGTGGGCATCGGCAGCCTTGCGTTCAGCATGATGGATATCCTGCTGGAACCCTATGGCGGGCAGCTGCTGGGGATGACGGTTGGCGCGACCACCCGCCTGACGGCGACGCTGGCGACCGGCAGCCTGCTGGGCTTTGCCATTGCATCCTATGTTTTGAGCCGCGGCGAGGACCCGTTTCGCATGGCAAACTATGGCGCGGTGGTGGGGGTGCCGGCGTTTCTGCTGGTGATGCTGGCGGCACCGCTGGGGAATATCCAGATGTTCACCGTGGGGGTTTCGCTGATCGGCTTCGGGGCCGGGTTGTTTGGCCATGGCACGCTGACCGCGACCATCAATCTGGCACCGAAGGCGCAAGTGGGGCTGGCGCTCGGCGCATGGGGAGCGGTGCAGGCGTCGGCCGCCGGGCTGGGGGCGGCGCTGGGCGGCACGTTGCGGGACCTTGTGCGGATTTCGGGGGCGTTTTCGGGTGCGGCCTCTTCGCCGGAAGCGCCGGGCTATATGGCGGTGTTTGCGCTGGAGGTGGTGCTGCTGCTGTGGGCGCTGGCGGCGATGGCACCGTTGCTGCGGGGGCGCGAGACGGCGGCGGCGCGATAACGGCTACAGGCGTGGGAGCCAAGCAAAAGGGCCGGGCTTCTTTGCGAAGTCCGGCCCCTTTTGGCTTTGCCTTGCGGGCCGCTCAGTTGGCCTGAACGGTTCCCGTGTTGGCCGAGGCCACGACGGTGGATGCCGGAGCGGCGGCCACCGACGTGGCGGCAGCGCCTTCCCAGTAGCCGGCGAACCAGCTGGTGTTGTTCAGCAGCGATGCGTGCACCAGCAGCGCAATCACCGTGACCGAGCCGAGCAGGAGCGGAAGCCCGACGGTCGGGTGGACGACGGTCCAGATTTTCCCTTGGTTCATGGTTCAGTCCTCTCTCAATGCAGCCAGGGCGTGTAGATATACGCCAGGATGTGCGCGAACACCGCAATTCCGAAGAACAGGCGGGCGCCGAAGATCACATGTTCATGCAGCTCTTCGGATTCCTTGATTGTCAGCCCCGTTGGCCAAACCTTGTTGTCATCTGCCACAGCATCACTCCCTTCCAGAGTCTTTCGTATCGCTCATTCGTGACCCGCGAAGCGAGCCATTCGAAGCGGGAATGGCTGAGGCACGCCACCCATCCCTGCATGCATGACCCTTGCGTCAACCTGTTCGCGCCAGCCTGTTTGCAAGGCGTGAACCACGCGGTTTCATACCCGTGTCAAGCTAGTGCGACAATCTAATCTGTCAACCAAAATTGTCACTTGCGAGGCCCGAAATGGCTTTTGCCCGGCGGTTGCCTTGCGCCTGCGGGATTTGGCTGGCAGGGGCGGGCGACACGCTTGGATGGAGGCGAGATGGGGAAGAAACTGACCGCCTGGATCCTGGCCGCGCTCGTGCTGGGTTTGATCGTTGGGTATGTCGTGAACCAGCGGATGAGCCCGGACGAGGCGAAGGCGGTTGCCGAAGGGCTTTCGATCATCACCGATGTGTTCCTGCGGCTGATCAAGATGATCATCGCGCCGCTGGTGCTGTCGGCGCTGATCTCCGGAATCGGCCATATGGGTGGAGATGTGGCAGCGCTGGGGCGAATCGGCGGGCGTGCCATCGCCTGGTTCCTTGCCACCTCCGTGGTTGCGCTGTTCATCGGGCTGTTCGTGGTGGAATGGCTGCAGCCGGGCGCCGGGCTGAACCTGCCGCTGCCGCCGGCGGATGCGGCGACGGGGCTTGCGACCGACAAATTCACGCTGAAGAACTTCATCACACATCTGGTGCCGCGCTCCATCTTCGAGGCGCTGGCGACCAACGAGATTTTGCAGATCGTGGTGTTTTCGGTGTTTGCCGGCATTGCGCTGGCGGCGATCGGCGAGCGCGGCAAGCCGCTGCTGCATGGCGCCGAGGCGCTGATGGCGCTGATGCTGAAGATTACCAGCTATGTGATGCTGTTTGCCCCGCCGGCGGTGTTTGCCGCGGTGGCCGCGACGATTGCCGTGCAGGGGCTTGCGGTTCTGAAGACCTACGGGCTGTTCATGGGCGGCTTCTATGTGGCGCTGCTGCTGTTGATCCTGTTCAATTTTCTCGCCTGTGCGGCGGTTATCGGCTGGAACAACGCCGTGCGGCTGATGGCGGAAGTGAAGGAACCGTTCATCGTGTCCTTCTCCACGGCCAGCTCGGAAGCCGCCTATCCGCGCATCCTGGAGGCGCTGGACCGCTTCGGCATCCCGAACCGCATTTCCAGCTTCGTGCTGCCGCTGGGCTACAGCTTCAATCTGGATGGCTCGATGATGTATTGCATCTTTGCCGTGCTGTTCATCGCGCAGGCCTATGGCGTGGAATTCACCTTTGTGCAGCAACTGGGGATGATGGCGCTGCTGATGGTGACATCCAAGGGCATCGCCGGCGTGCCGCGCGCCAGCCTGGTGGTGATTGCCGCGACGCTCACTTTCTTCGACCTGCCGGCCGGCGGGCTGGTGCTGATCCTGGCGGTTGACCATTTCCTTGATATGGGCCGCTCTGCCACCAACGCGGTTGGCAATTCGATTGCCGCGGCGGTGGTTTCGAAATGGGAAATGGACCGCGAGGCGCGGGAGGCGCTGGAGGCGGCGCCGCTGTCGGAAAAAATTGCGGAGTAAAACTCCGCACTCTTGACTCGCGACCCTTGCGGACTAAGCTCCTGTCAACGAAGCGGGAGTGAAATATGGCAACGTTGGCGCTTGAACCCACGGTCTGCAACATCGACACCAATGTCGCGGCGATCGAGAAGTGGGTGGACTACACCGTTCTCCCTGATTTCGCCCGGATGCGCGCCGCCGGCCCGGTGCACCATTGCCCCGAGTCGGGCTATGGGCCTTATTGGTCGATCGTGGGCCACCGCGAGATCATGGAGGCCGAGGGGCATCCGGAAATCTTTTCCTCTTCGTGGGACAAGGGCGGGATCACCATTGCCGACCGCGACAATGTGCAGAATCCGGCCGATGAACCGCCGCTGCCGATGTTCATCGCCATGGACCGGCCGCAGCACACCGGCCAGCGCCGAACGGTGGCGCCCGCCTTCACGCCGGCAGAAATGGTGCGGCAGGCCGCCGACATCCGCCGCCGCACGTCGGAATTGCTCGATTCGCTGCCGGTTGGCGAGACGTTCGACTGGGTGGACAAGGTTTCCATCGAGCTGACCACCGGGATGCTGGCGCTGCTGTTCGATTTCCCGTGGGAGGACCGGCGGCTTTTGACGAAATGGTCGGACTGGGCGACCGATTTCGAATCGGTGGTTGATCCCGAGCGCAACAAGCAGCGCTGGGAAATCCTGTATGAATGTGTCGGCTATTTCACCAATTTGTGGAACGAGCGGAAGGACAAGGAGCCGCGCCCGGATCTGATCTCGATGCTGATCCATTCCGATGCCACCAGGGATATGACGCCGCAGGAGTATCTGGGCAATCTGGTCCTGCTGATCGTGGGCGGCAACGATACCACACGCAACAGCATGTCGGGCGCGATCATGGCGCAGAATCTGCACCCGGCCAACTGGCAGGGGATGATGGCCAACCCGGAGCGCATCCCGAATGGCGTGGCGGAATTGCTGCGCTGGCAGACGCCGCTGGCGCACATGCGCCGCACGGCCGTGCAGGACAGCGAGATCGGCGGCCGGCTGATCCGCGCCGGTGACAAGGTGGTGCTGTGGTATCTTTCCGCCAACCGCGACGAAAGCGTGTTCCGCGATGCCGATGTGTTTGATCCGCTGCGCGAGAATGCCCGGCGGCATCTTTCGTTCGGCTTCGGCATTCACCGCTGTGTGGGGGCCCGGCTGGCCGAATTGCAGCTGAATGTGCTGCTGGAGGAAATGCAGAAGCGGCGGATGACCGTGGAGCTGGCCGGCAAGGTTGAGCGTGTTCACTCCAGCTTCGTGCATGGCTACCGCGAGATGCCGGTGGTGATGCGGCGCGGCTGAACGGCACGGCAGCCTGCTACAGGCCGAGCGCGCCGGGGCTGAGGATATAGTGCGGGTCCAGCGCCGTTTTCACGGCGCGGAGCAGCAGCAGCGACGCCGGGTTGCGGCCTCTGGCATAAGGATACACCCGGCCGACCTGGAAGTGCGCGGCACCATGGCTGTGCATGAGATCGATGATCTCGGCCTTCAGGCGCTTGACCTCGTTGGCGGCGGCGGGATTGGCGGGATGCTCCGGCAAAGCGGCAAGCGCGTCTGCGGGGAAGACCCGCTCGTGATAGATGCTTTTCGCATCGGGCCAGTAGAAGCAGGGCTCGTAGAGGAAGGCGTTGGGCGCCGGGCAGAGGAACATGCCGCCGAGGCGGATGCCATGGCCTTCCAGCACCGCCTTGTTGGCTTGCAGCAGGGCTTGCAGGGCGTGGTGAAAGCCCGCCACCCTGCTGTGCGGGAAGATGCCGTGGACGGGCACCCAGCGTTCGCCTTTGGAACCGAGGATGTTGGTGAACGGGGCGAAGGGCATGGCGCGGGCGACCGTTGGCACGGTGGGCGGGATTTCCGCGCCGTGCGGGCTGGCGAGGGCGCGCAGGCGATCGAGGCGGGCGTCGGCTTCGGCCTGGTTCACCCCTACCAGCACCCAGTGGCCCACATAGGGCGCGACTTTCAGGGCTTCGGTGCCGACGGCCATTTTCGCCAGGGTGGTGACGCCGGAGAGGAAGGAGCCGGAATTCGCCATGACCGATCTGGCGATGCCGACCTTGGCGTCGACCCCTCCCTGCCGCTCCAGCTGGCCTTGCTGGATGACGGAATCGATGGCGAAATGCTCGTCGTCCAGCTTTTCGATGGCGATGGCGCGCATGGCGCTGTGCAGACGTTCGAAGGTGTCGAAGCGGAAGCTGGCATACCCGCAGGCCGGGGCGGCGCGGATCATGCGCAGGGTGATGCGGACCTTGATGCCGAGCGCGCCGCAATCGCCGGTGAAGAGCCCGGCCATATCGGGGCCGAAGTGGCGGAAGAAGGGATCGGCAACCGCCGAGCCGGCGCTGCCAGTTTGCAGCAGATCGCCGGTGCCGGTGACGATTTCCAGGCTCAGCAGGCTTTCGGCGGCGCTGCCGTGGGCGGCGGAACCGTGGCTGACGCTGTTTTGCGACAGGCCGCCGCCGATGGTTGCGTGCAGGCCGGAGAAGGGGCCGAAGAAGGGGGTGCGCCAGCCGAGCGGGGCGAGCGCGTCGTGCAGCTGTTTCCAGGTGACGCCGGCTTCGACGGTGACGGTGGCGTCTGTTTCGTCGATTTCGAGGATGCGAGTCAGCCGTTCGACAGACAAAGTGACGCCGCGCGCGGCGTTGTGGGTGTAGCCATCGCTGTAGGATGCGCCGCCGCCGCGGATGGCGATGGGGGAGCGATAGTCCGCGCAGGCGCGGACGATGGCCTGCACCTCCTCGACCGTGGACGGCGTGACGACGGCGAGCGGGAGTTTGCGCGTGGCGTAGATGTCGGTCGCGTAGAAGCGGCGGGATTCGTCGTCGGTGCGGATGCTGTCGGCGGGGAGCAGCGTGCGCAGGCGGGAAACGATATCGTCGGCTTCGAGGGATTGGCTGGCCATTGGGATCTCCTCAGACGTGCAGGGCGAGCGCGGTGGCTTCGCCGCCACCGATGCACAGCGATGCCATGCCGGTGCCGCCGCCGCGCGCCCGCAGGGCATGGATCAGGGTGACGAGAATGCGGGCGCCGGAGGCACCGATGGGGTGGCCGAGCGCGCAGGCGCCGCCGTTGATGTTCACCTTGTCTTGGCTGATGCCGAGATCGTGCATGGCGGCCATGGTGACGACGGCAAACGCCTCGTTGACTTCGAACAGATCGATATCGGCAGCTTGCAGCCCGAGGCGGTGCAGGAGCTTTTGCATGGCGGGAACGGGGGCGGTGGCAAAGCTGTTGGGCGCGTGCGCGTGGACGCTGTGGCCAAGGATGCGGGCCAGCGGCTCGAGGCCGCGTGCTTCCGCGGTATCGGCGCGCATCAGGATGAGGGCGGCGGCGCCATCGGAGATCGAGCTGGCGTTGGCGGCGGTGACGGTGCCGTTGGCGGCGAAGGCGGGCTTCAGGGTGGGGATTTTTTCCGGCCTGGCCTTGCCGGGCTGTTCATCGATGCGGATGTCGCCGCTCTTGATCGCGACGGGGACGATTTCGGCGGCGAAGGCGCCGCTGGCGATGGCGGCATTGGCTCGCGCGAGGCTTTCGATGGCGAAAGCGTCCTGCGCGGCGCGGGTGAACTGATAGAGTTGCGCGGTATCCTCGGCGAAGCTGCCCATCAGGCGGCCGGGCTCATAGGCATCTTCCAGGCCATCGAGGAACATCGAATCCATGACCTTGCCATGGCCCATGCGCATGCCGCCGCGCGCTTTCGGCAAGAGGTAGGGCGCATTGGACATCGATTCCATGCCGCCGGCGGCCATGATTTCGGCAGACCCTGCCTTCAGGGCATCATGCGCATCCATCACCGCCTTCATGCCGGAGCCGCACATCTTGTTCACCGTGACGCAGGCGGTGCCGATATCGAGGCCGGCCTTCAGCGCCGCCTGCCGCGCTGGGGCCTGGCCGAGGCCGGCGGGAAGCACGCAGCCCATCACCAGCTGGTCTATCTCTGTGGCAGCCAACCGCGCGTCGGCCACCGCGGCGGCGAGTGCGGCGGCCCCCAGAACGGGCGCGGGCACATCGCGGAAATCGCCCTGAAAGCCGCCCATCGGCGTGCGGCGGGCGGCAACAATCACGATATCGGATGCGGTCATCGGATCAGCTTTCTATCGGGCAGGCGCAGCAACGGATGCAAGGGATGTACGCCGGACGGGTTGGGAGTCCAGCCGGCAATTTGCGGCGAAACGAGCGACCAGCCAACCGGCTGCACCAGCGCGATGGCGACGCTGTCGGCGGTCCACAGCCGTTCGGCGGCAGCCAGCGCGGCCATCCGATCGGCCAATGTGGGGGCCTTCCAGCTGGCTGCGAGCAGCGCGTCGGCCTCGGGCAGGCAGGCGCCGTGCCGGTTGGCGGCGCAGGTGAAGGGCTGCAGGAAGGGCAGCGGCGAATCGACGGGCGCGATACGGGTGGCAAGGGCGATTTCGAAATCCGCCTTCTGCACTGCTTCGGCGTGAAACTCCGGCGTGCGGCGGGCGAGCAGGATATCG
This sequence comes from Sandarakinorhabdus sp., assembly GCA_020693225.1. Taxonomy (GTDB): domain Bacteria; phylum Pseudomonadota; class Alphaproteobacteria; order Sphingomonadales; family Sphingomonadaceae; genus Sandaracinobacteroides. The sequence continues at coordinate 14,039 of JAIMJL010000018.1, forward strand.
ACCCCGATGGCCGCCCATTCATCGGCAAAGCCATCCACCAGCCGCTGGGCTTCGGGCGAGTCGGGGATGGCAATCTGCACTTTAAGGCGCTTATCGAGCGGATCGTGGCCGGCTTCCAGCAGCAGCCGGCGGGCTTCTTCCAGCCGCTGCACGAGCGGCCAGGCGGCCCAATCGGGCACCGGCCCCTGGGTATAGCCCTTGAGGCTGAGCGGGGTGAGGCCGGGGACGGCCGCTGCGGCGGCACTGCCGAAGGCGGCCGGGCCGATGGCGCCGCGATCGACCGCCATGCTGAGCGCGGTGCGGACGCGCAAATCCTTCAGCGGGCCGCTTTTCTGGTTGATGAGCAGCAGGATGACCCCGCGCTGTTGCTCCAGCTTCAAGGCATCGCGGCGGCCCAGCACGCGGGCGGCGCCGATGCCTTCCAGCGTGCCGCCGGTCACGATATCGATTTCGCCGCGATTGAAGCGGGCGATGGCCTCTTCCGGCGTGGCGCGCGACAACGCCACGCGGGCGATGGCAACATCGGCGGCGGCGAAATAAGTGTCGCTGCGCATAAGGGTTACCAGCGGCGGTGGACCGGCGGCAGCCGGCTTTGCGGCAGCGGGCGCGGGTTGCGGCTCGACCCGATAGGGGCCGGCGCTGGAGCGGGCGGCATTGCCTTGGCGGATGGCAAGCGCGGCGGTGGCGAGCAGCTCCAGCAGTTCCGGCTGCGGTGTTGCGAGGCGCAGCTCGATCACCCCGTCGAGCGGCGAGGAGGCGGCGGACACGCCGGCCAGCATGGCGCGCACGAGATCCGGGCCGCGCACGCCGCGGGCGCGGTTGATGGAGGACACGACATCGCTGGCCAGCACGCGGCGGCCATCGGCGAATTGTGCCTCGCGCAGGCGGAAAACGATCGACAGGCCATCATCAGACACGCGCCAGCTTTGTGCGAGGCCGGGGACGACGCGGCCTTCGGAATCGCGCGCGGTGAGGCCGCGGCCGGTGGAATCGGCGATCAGTGCCTGACGGGCGCCAAAGGCCACTGTTTCCACGCGCAATGGCGGCTCTTCGCTGGCCGACGGGTTGCAGGCGGCGAGACTGCCGGCGAGCAGACCGGCGAGTAGAAACGGGAAAGGGCGATTCAGGGGCATGTCAGTCCAGCGGGCCCGGTCTGCGCTTGAGGATGTGATGATGCGAAAGGGCAATCGCGCAAACATTGCCGAGTGGCAAGCTGCGATTGGACTGGTATGAACCCTCGCATGAGCCAGATTGCATCCGATATTGCCGCCCCCGATATTGCCGCTTTGGTGGGGCATACCCCGCTGGTGCGGTTGAAGGGGCCTTCCGAGCGCACCGGCTGCGAAGTACTGGGAAAGTGCGAATTCATGAACCCCGGCGGATCGGTGAAGGATCGCGCCGCCCTGTTCATCATCCGCGACGCGGAAGCCAGCGGTGCGCTGCAGCCGGGCGGGGTGATCGTGGAGGGGACGGCAGGGAACACCGGCATCGGGCTGGCGGTGATCGGCGGCAGCCTGGGCTATCGCACCATCATCGTTATGCCGGAAACCCAGTCGCAGGAAAAGAAGGACATGCTGCGCGCGCTGGGCGCCGAGCTGGTGCTGGTACCGGCGACGAGCTATGCCAATCCGGGGCATTATGTGCACACCTCGCGCCGGCTGGCGGCAGAAACGGCAGGGGCGGTTTGGGCCAACCAGTTCGACAATGTTGCCAACCGCATGGCGCACATCAAGACCACCGCCGAGGAAATCTGGGCGGCAACCGGGGGGCGGCTGGACGGCTTTACGTGCGCGGCGGGAACCGGCGGCACGATTGCCGGGGTGGGGCTGGGGCTGAAGGCGCATGACCCGGCGATCACCATTGCGCTGACCGATCCGGACGGCGCTGCGCTTTATAGCTGGTTTACCAGCGGCGAATTGAAGGCGGAGGGCAGCAGTGTTTCGGAAGGGATCGGGCAGAGCCGCATCACCGCCAATCTGGACGGCGCGCCGATCGATCTGGCCTTCCGGGTTTCCGACCGGGAGGCTGTTCCGATTTTGCACGAACTGATGCGGCGGGACGGGCTGCACCTGGGACTTTCGTCTGCCATCAATGTGGCTGGGGCCGAACGGCTGGCGCAGCAGCTGGGGCCGGGCAAGCGCGTGGTGACGATTTTGTGCGACACGGGCAGCCGCTATCTTTCCACCATTTGGAATGCGGACTGGTGCCGGGCGAAGGGGTTGCCAGAGCCGGTGTGAACGGCCTCCCAACCTGCGCGGGGTCGACAAGGTGGCGGCTGGTTGGTAAATACATCGGTATGAATCGTGTCAGAGCAGGCCTGACGGGCCTTGGACTGGTGTTTCTTTTCACCTTGATGGCCTCCGTTGCCTTTGCCCCTTCGCCGACGGCTTTGCCGGGCAACTTGCCGGGCAAGGAGCCGGGTGAGCCACTGGCGCAGCTGGGCGTGGCGCCATCCAGCGAGAAGATGTCGGCCGGGCCGAGCGTTTCGGGCAGCTACAGACGGTCTGACGCTGGCGAAAGCACGGCAGACCCTGCATCTACCGGGCCGGTGGGCAACGAGCAGCCGATGGCTGCCGTGCCGGAAGCGGCGCTTTCGGCGCTGGAACGGGGCGAAGCGCCCACCAAGCTCTGAGTCCTGTGCGCGAGGCTTTCCGGCAACGCGGGCTGGTGCTGGCGCTGTTGCTGCTGCCGTTTTTGATCTTTGGCGGGCTGGCGCTTTGGCGCGATGCGGGCACCGAGCCGGTTTTCCCTGATCTTGGCGTGGCGAGCGATGTTGCCCGGATCGAGATTGCCCGCGAACGCGCACAGGTGGTGCTGGAGCGGCGGGGCAATGGCCGCTGGGTGCTGCTTTCGGCCGACGATGCACCGGGGGACGCTGCGCGCATTGCAGCGGCGGTGCAGCAGCTGCGCGGTTTGCGCGGGACGCCCGTTGCAGCGGATAGCCCGCTGCCGCACCGCGAGGGGATTGAGGTGCGGCTGAGCGATGCGACCGGCCAAATGGTGGGGCATGCCCGCTTCTGGACTGACCAGGCAATGCGGCTGCCGGGCGAGCAGCGGCTGGATATTGCGAAGGCGCCGGCGCTGCCGCTTTGGCCTTCGGCCTGGTCCAGCTTGCAGCCGCCGACAATAGTGGCTGAAGAGCTGGTTGCAGCGCGAAGGATTACGCCGGGCGGGGCAACGGCGCTTGCGCCGCGCGACGTGGCGGCGCTGGGCGCTTTGCTGGCCGGGCTTTCGGCGACCGATTTCGTGCCGGCGCGGACGGTGAACTGGGCCGGTGCGGATTATGTGCAGGCGACGCTGCGCGACGGCGCGATCATCGAGGTGCAGGCGATACCGGCCGGCGACGGGCGCTATCATGTGCGGCTGACCTCGGACAGCATTGCGGCGATCCGGCTGGCGCGCGCCTATGCGTTCCGGATCGAGGGAGGGCTGCCATGAGCAGCCTTCGCAGCCACTTGTCCGCACACTTATCCACAGATTTTGCACGGCTTTGGCCTGTTTCGGAGCGCGAATTAAACTGCCTTGTTTTCAACATGTTACGGAAACAAAACCGAAACAGACCATAAAAGCCCATTGAATATCCATGAAAGCCCATGCTATCCCTTTTCCACAGGGACAGGTCGCGCGGCTGACCGGATTTCTGGCTGATCCCCCGCCCGAAACCAAGCACGCCGACGCTGCCGTCCTGGACAAGGGGAAGCGTGATTCGCGGCTATTTTTCAGGCGCTTATGTGAACGGCATCGATGCAAAGCATCGCTTGTCGGTGCCTGCGCCGCTGCGGGAGACGGTGGAGACTCGCTCGGCGACCAAGGCGATCGTGCTGGCGGCGGCCGAGCATGCGCCCTGCCTGATGGGCTTCGATGTGACCCATTTCGAGCGCATCCAGGCCGATCTTTCGGCGCGGTTCGCCGGCGATTTCGGCCCCGGCCGCAGCATGGCGGCGCGCGATCTGTTCGGCATGGCCGACACGTTGAAATATGACGACAGCGGCCGGATCATCCTGACGCCGATCCTGCTGGAACTGGGCGAGCTGAAAGGCGATGCGCTGTTTCTGGGCGCCGGGGATTATTTCGAGCTGTGGTCGCCGGCGGCGATGCTGGCGCGCGAGGGGCAGGACCCGCGGCTTTTGAAAGTGGTTCGGGCGCTGGTTGCGCAGCGCGGTGGCGCATGAGCGGGCTGATGCGGAAGAGCGGCACATGAGTGCCTTGATGCGGAAGAGCGGCACATGAGTGCC
>JAIMJL010000018.1:18432-39172 GCA_020693225.1 Sandarakinorhabdus sp.
TGCGGAAGAGCGGCACATGAGTGCCTTGATGCATATTCCGGTGATGCTGGACGAGGTGATGCAGGCGCTCGCACTGCAGCCGGGCGCGCTGTATGTGGATGGCACCTATGGCGGCGGCGGCTATGCCGATGCGGCGCTGGCGGCGGGGGCGCGGGTGGCCGGGTTCGATCGCGACCCGCGCGCGGTGGCAGCAGCCGCCGGCAAGGTGGCGGCCAGCGGCGGCAGGCTGCAGCTGCATGTGGCGGCCTTTTCCGCCATGGCCAGCCATGTGACGCCGGGAACCGCAGACGCGGTGGCCTGCGATCTGGGATTTTCCTCCATCCAGATGGATGACGCCGCCTATGGCTTGAGCTTTCAGGCGGATGGCCCGCTGGACATGCGGCTTTCCGGATCGGGCATGACAGCGGCGGATTTTCTCAACAGCGCCGGCGAGGCGGAGATCGCCGACATCCTGTTTCACTACGGCGACGAACCGGCTTCGCGGCGCATCGCCCGGGCCATCGTGGCGGCGCGGCCGCTTTCCAGCACACACGAGCTGGCGGCCGCCATTCGCCGGGCGCTGCGGCCCAAGCCGGATCAGAAGCGCGACCCGGCGACCCGCAGCTTCCAGGCCATCCGTATTCATGTGAACGACGAACTGGGCGAGCTGGCGCGCGGGCTGGAGGCAGCGGAAGCGGTGCTGGCACCGGGCGGACGGCTGGCGGTGGTGAGCTTTCACAGCCTGGAGGATCGCATCGTGAAGCGGTTTCTGGCGGAACGTTCGGGTAGCCTGCCCAATGCGTCCCGGCATGCGCCGACGCGCGCGCAGACCGGCCCGGCGGCAACCTTTGAGATGCCGCTGAAGGCGCGGCGGCCTTCGGACGCGGAAGTGGCGCGCAATCCGCGTGCGCGGTCGGCCACCTTGCGGGTGGCGCGGCGCAGCGCCGCCCCTGTGTGGGCCAGAAGCGAACCGGCAGCCTCGGGGAAGGGAATGGCAGCATGATGGCATTCCAAACAGCAGCACCGGCCAGGCAGCCGCGCTTTGCGCCGGAGCCACGGCAGAAAAGCGCCGGGCGGCGGGGCTGGGCAGCGGCCGGGATCATGGTGGCAGGGACGCTGGCGATCGCGCTTGCCAGCTATAGCCTGAGCCTGAAGGTTTCGGCGGAGCGGGCGGCGACCGTGAAGCTGGCCAAGCAGAATGTGGCGCTGGAACGTGAGCTGAAGGCGCTGGATGCCGAGCTTCGGGTGCGGATGCGTTTGCCGCAGCTGCAACGCTGGAACGACGAAGTGCTGGCGTTGCAGCCGATCACCGCGAAGCAATATCTGGGCAATCCGCTGCATCTGGCCGCCTATGGCACGCAGCCTTCCGTCACCGCGCCCGTCGCGGCGGCGGCACCAACGTTGCAACTGACCCTTCGCACCGATGTGGCGACGCGTCCGGGCGCGCCGGAGGCGCCGGCCCGCGCGCTGACCGCCGCCGTTCTGCCGCGTCCGCAAAGCCCGCCGCTGGCGAAAGGTGCGACCGTGGCTGCACCGTCCGCTCCGGTGGCGATGGATCCGGTGCTGGTGGCGGCCATCGATGCCATGGCGCGCGAAGCCGCCAGCGCGGAGCCGGCGCCGGTTGACCTGTTGCGGCAGGTGGAAATGCCCGACGCCCCCTCCGGCGGCAACTGACGGCGAATGAGCCCCGCCGCCGCCCGCCAGGCCGATATCCGCCTCCCAGGCCATCGCCAGATGGCGCTGGGCGTGGCGCGGCAGCGGCTGGCCTATGGCATATTGCTGTTTGCCGGGCTGGTGTTGATGCTGGGGCTGCGGCTGGGCGAGCTGGCGTTGTTTGATGGCCCGCCGCAGCGCGGCGGCGCAGTGGCGGCAGCGACGGCGCCACGGGCGGAAATTCACGATCGCAACGGCATGGTGCTGGCCTCCAGCTATGAAGCCTATGCGGTGGCCGCGCGGCCGTTTGACATCCAGAGCAACAAGGCGGTGTTGGCCCGGCGGCTGGCGTTGATCTTGCCGGACCGGCCGGAAGCGGCGATTTATGCAGCGCTCACCCATCCGGGCAAGTTCCGCTATCTGGCGCGCCGCATCGTGCCGGAACAGGCGCAGAAAATCCGCGAGCTGGGCGATCCGGGCCTGACGCTGGAGCGCGAGGCCGAGCGGCTGTATCCCAATGTGCGGCTGGGGGCGCATCTGATCGGCTATACCGGGCTGGACGGCACCGGCGAGGGTGGCATCGAGCGGGCGCTGGATGCGCGGCTGACCGATCCCCGGCTGAAGGATGTGCCGGTGGTGCTGGCGATGGACGCCCGGGTGCAGCAGGCACTGGAAAGCGAACTGCAGGCGCAGATGACTTTGGCCGAAGCGGAAGGGGCCGCCGGTGTGGTGCTGGATGTGCACACCGGCGAAATCCTGGCGCTGGCCTCCTTGCCGACCTTCAACAGCAATTCGCCGGGCGGTTTGACCGGCATGCCGAGCCATATGAACCGGGCAACGCTTGGCGTTTATGAACTGGGCTCCACCTTCAAGGCCTTCACCATTGCGATGGCGCTGGATTCCGGCGCGGTGAAATCGCTGGACGAACGCTTCCCGACCAGCGCCATCCACATCAGCCGCTTTCGCATCACCGATGTGCATCCCAAGCCCTATCCGCTTTCGGTGCCGGAAGTGCTGATCCATTCCAGCAATGTGGGCACCGCGCGCATGGCCGAGCGGATGGGCGCGGCGGTGCAGAAGGATTTTCTGAAGAAGCTGGGCTTTCTGGACCGCGCGCCGGGCGAACTGATGGAGCGCGGGCGGACGCTGTATCCCGCCGACGACAATTGGGGGCAGTCGGCGGTGATGACCGTGGGCTTCGGGCATGGCATTGCCGTGACGCCGCTGCATCTGGCAAGCGCCTATGCGACGCTGGTGAACGGCGGGATCCGGCACGAGCCGACCTATCTGAAGGTGGCAGACGGCAACCGCGTGCAGGGTACACGGGTGTTTACCGAGCGGACGTCCATGCTGCTGAACGGCATGTTGCGGCTGGCGGTGCGGGACGGCACCGGGCGCAAGGCGGATGCCGAAGGCTATCGGGTGGGCGGCAAGACCGGAACGGCGGAGAAGGTGTTGAGCGGGGCGCGCGGCTATGACCGGCGGCGCAACATCACCACCTTTGCCGGCGCCTTTCCGATGGACAATCCGCGCTATGTGGTGGTGACCATGGTGGACGATCCGTCCAAGGGCTCGCGCATGGCGGGATCGGTGGCGGCCCCGGTGTTCAAGAATGTGGTGACGCGGATTGCCCCGGTTCTGGGGGTTGCGCCGGACACCGGGCGGGAGCCGGACACCTCGGCGTTCGAGGGCCTTTACAACCCGCGGGTGGTGCGATGACCGGCGCGCTCGATGCAATATGGCCCGGCATTACCGGCTTTGCGATCGACAATCGCAAAGTTGCCAGCGGCTGCGTGTTTGGCGCGTTTCAGGGCGGCAGCTTCGACGGCGAGGACTTTATCGCCGATGCGGTGGCGCGCGGGGCGGTGGCCGTTGTGGCGCGCGCCGAAGCCAAGGTGGACGGCGCGCTGCATGTGCAGAGCGCCAATCCGCGACGGGATTTTGCCGCGCTCGCGGCGCGCTATTATGCGCCCTACCCGGCTATGACGGTTGCGGTGACCGGCACCAACGGCAAGACCAGCTGCGTGGAGCTGTGCCGCCAGCTTTGGCATCTGGCGGGCGAGCGGGCGGCCAGCATCGGGACGCTGGGGGTGACCACCTCCGACGCGCAGGTGAAGGCGGGTTCCGGCGGATTGACCACGCCGGATGTGGTGACCTTTCTTTCCAACGCGGCCGGGCTGCGGCGCGAGGGCGTGACGCATCTGGCGTTCGAGGCGTCTTCGCACGGGCTGGCGCAATATCGCACCGAGGGATTGCCGGTGGCAGCGGCGGGCTTCACCAACCTGACCCGCGATCATCTGGATTATCACGGCGACATGGAATCCTATTTCCAGGCCAAGCTGCGGCTGTTTACCGAAGTGCTGCAGCCGGGCGGCACGGCGGTGGTGTGGATGGATGCGCAAGCTGCCGGTGCGGACTATGCCGCACGGGTGTGTGCGGCAGCGCGTGCGGCGGGTGCGAATGTGCTGACGGTGGGGCCGGATGGCGACTTCATCCGTTTGCTGAAGCGGGTGCCGACCCTGCTGGGGCAGAGCCTGACGCTAGCCCATGCCGGGGCCGAGCACGGCATCACCCTGCCGCTGATCGGTGGCTATCAGGCGGCCAATGCGCTGGTTTCCGCCGGGCTGGTGATCGCGACCGGCGGCAGTGCGCCGGCGACCCTTGCGGCCTTGACCCGGATGTCCGGCGTGCGCGGCCGGCTGGAGCGGGCGGTGATCACGGCAACGGGTGCGCCGGTTTATGTGGATTATGCGCATACACCGGATGCGCTGGAGGCGGCGGTGCGGGCGCTCAGGCCGCACACTGCGAACCGGCTGATCCTGGTGTTTGGCTGCGGCGGCGACCGCGATCGCGGCAAGCGCCCGCAAATGGGGGCGATTGCGGTGCGCGATGCCGATGTGGCCATCGTGACCGACGATAATCCGCGCAGCGAGGCGCCTGCCGCCATTCGGGCAGACATACTGGCAGCGGCACCCAGCGCCCGCGAAATCGGCGGGCGGCGCGAAGCGATTGCTGCGGCGGTGCGCGAGGCACGTGCGGGCGATGTGGTGCTGCTGGCCGGAAAAGGCCATGAGCAGGGGCAGATCGTGGGCAGCGATGTGCTGCCGTTCGATGATGTGACCGTGGCGCGCGAGGCGGCGGCATGAGGCCGCTGTGGACAGGCGCGGCCATTGCGGCGGCAAGCGGCGGGCAGCTTTCCGGCGCTTTTGCGGTGGAGGGCGTGGCGTTCGACAGCCGCGAGATTGCGGGCGGCGAACTGTTTGTGGCGTTGCGCGGCGAAACGGCGGACGGGCATGATTTTGTGCCGCAGGCGGTGGCGCGCGGGGCGGCGGGCTTGCTGGTCGAGCGGCCAGTGGACGCGCCGCATGTGCGGGTGAGTGACGGGTTGCGGGCGCTGGAGGCGCTGGGCATGGCGGCGCGGGCGCGGACGGAAGCGACGGTGATCGGGGTGACCGGGAGCGTGGGCAAGACCGGCGTGAAGGAAGCCATCAGGCGGGCGCTGCAGCGGGTGCAGCCGGATGCCACGCATGCATCGGTGAAGAGCTATAACAACCACACCGGGGTGCCGCTTTCGCTGGCGCGGATGCCGGCGGACAGCCGCTTTGGCGTGTTCGAGATGGGGATGAACCATAGCGGCGAGCTTTCGGCGCTGACCCGGATGGTGCAGCCGCATGTGGCAGTTGTGACCTGGGTGGCGAGCGCGCACCGCGCCTTTTTTGCCGAGGAAGCCGATATTGCGCTGGCCAAGGCGGAAATCTTCGAGGGCGTGCTGCCGGGCGGGACGGCGATCTATCCGGCGGACAATGCGCATGCGGCGATCCTGCGGGCCAAGATCGATGCGCTGGGGTTGCAGCCGCTGGCGTTTGGCGCGGCCGGCGCGGTGCGTGCGCTGGCGGTGCAGGCGGGGCCGGACGGCACCGAGCTGACCGCCGATGTGGCCGGGGAAACGCTTGTTTGCCGGATCGGCATGGCCGGGGCGCACTGGGTTTCCAACGCGCTGGCGGTGCTGGCCGCGGTGAAGGCGGCGGGCGGCGATCTGGCGGAGACCGGGCTGGCGCTGGCGGAGCTGACCGACCTGCCCGGCCGCGGGGCGAGGGTGCGCCTGGCGGTGGCAGGTGGCGAGGCCCTGCTGATTGACGAAAGTTATAATGCCAACCCGGCTTCGATGGCGGCGGCGCTGGCGGTGCTGGGCGCGGTGCCGGCGAAGCGGCGGGTGGCGGTGTTGGGCGCGATGCGCGAGCTTGGCGCGATGAGCGACGAATTCCATGCCGCGCTGAAGGCACCGCTGGCAACCGCCGGGGTGGCCGAAGTGGCGCTGGTGGGCGCGGAAATGCAGGCGCTGAAACTGGATGGCGCGGCCTATTTCGCCACCGCCGACGAGGCGCTGGCCTGGGCGCGCAGCACCGTGCGGGGTGGCGATGCGGTACTGGTGAAGGGGTCCAATTCGCTGCAGCTGGGGCGGGTTGTGAGCGGTTTGAGGGGGGCGGCATGATCTATCTGATCGCAGAATGGCTGGGCTTTCCGGGTGCGCTGAACGTGATCCGCTATCTGACCTTCCGATCGGGTGCGGCGATGATGACGGCGCTGTTTCTGGCGCTGATCATCGGGCCGCGCTTCATCGCCTGGCTGCGATCGAAGCAGGGCAAGGGGCAGCCGATCCGCGAGGACGGGCCGGCCAGCCATTTGATCACCAAGAAGGGCACGCCGACGATGGGCGGGCTGATGATCCTCATCTGCCTGACGGTTTCGACGCTGCTGTGGATGGAATGGGACCTGCCGTTCGTGTGGGCCTGCCTGTTCGTGACGCTGGGCTTTGGCGCGATCGGCTTTGCAGACGATTACAACAAGGTGACGAAGCGATCCGCCAAGGGGGTGACCGGGCGCATGCGGCTGCTGGGCGAATTCGTGATCGCCGGGTTGGCGGTGGCCTATATTTCCAATTTTACCGGCACCACCATTTATTACCCCTTCCTGAAGGATGCCGGCACCAATGTGGGGCTGCTGTATATCCTGTTCGGCGCGTTTGTGATCGTGGGGGCGGGCAATGCGGTGAACCTGACCGACGGGCTGGACGGGCTGGCGACGATGCCGGTTATCATTGCCGCGATGACCTTCGGCGTTATTGCCTATCTTGTTGGGAATGCAGTTTTTTCTGCCTATCTTGGGGTGCATTTCGTGCCCGGCGCGGGCGAGCTGCTGGTGTTCTGCGGGGCCTTGATGGGGGCCGGTCTTGGCTTTCTGTGGTTCAATGCGCCGCCGGCGGCGGTGTTCATGGGCGATACCGGCAGCCTGGCACTGGGCGGAGCGATCGGCACCATGGCGGTGATCACCAACCATGAGCTGGTGCTGGTGCTGGTGGGCGGGCTGTTCGTGCTGGAGGCGGTTTCGGTGATCGTGCAGGTGGCGAGCTTCAAGCTGACCGGCAAGCGGGTGTTCAAGATGGCCCCCATTCACCACCATTTCGAGCATCTGGGCTGGTCGGAATCCACCATCGTGATCCGCTTCTGGATCATCTCGCTGGTGCTGGCGCTTTCCGGCCTTGCGACGTTGAAGCTGCGGTGATGCGGGCCGATCTTTCGGGGCAGACCTGGGCCGTTTACGGGCTGGCGCGGTCCGGCCTTTCGGCGTTGCGCTTTCTGGCGCGTTCGGGGGCGGAGATTCTGGCCTGGGACGATGCGGCCGCCGCGCGCGAGGCGGCCGTTGCTGCGGTGCCGGACGTGCGTCTGGCGGATCCGATGCAGGCGGATCTTGCCGGGCTGGATGGCCTTGTGGTTTCGCCGGGGGTGCCGCTGAACCGGCATCCGCTGGCGGCGCGGGCGCGGGCGGCGGGCGTTGCGATTGTGGGCGATATCGAGCTGTTCCAGCGCGCGCGGGCGACCCTGCCGGCGCACCGGCTGGTGGGCATCACCGGCACCAACGGCAAATCCACCACCACGGCGTTGCTGCACCATCTGCTGGCATCGGCGGGGCAATGGGCGCGGCTGGGCGGCAATATCGGGCTGCCGATCCTGGACCAGCCGCCACTGCCGGCCGGCGGAACCTATGTGCTGGAGCTTTCCAGCTTCCAGATCGATCTTTCGCAAACGGTGGCGGCGGATATCGCGATCCTGACCAATGTGACCCCCGACCATCTGGACCGCTATGCCGGGATCGAGGCCTATGCGGCATCGAAGGCGCGGCTGTTTGCGATGCAGGTGTCGGGGCAGGCACCGGGGCAGGCACGGGGCAGCCGGGCGATTGTGGCAACCGATGACGCTTTCACCCGGGCGATTGCGGCGCAACTGCCGCCCGCCGTTTGCTTGACGCCGGTGTCTTTTGCCGATGTGACGGCGCATGATCAGGCGCGCTGGCCGGCCCTGCCGGGGCCGCACAATGCGCAGAATATTGCCTGTGCGGTGGCGGCGGCGCGGCTGCTCGGCGTGTCGGAGCCGGCGCTGGAGCAGGGGCTGCAGAGCTTCCCCGGCCTGCCGCACCGGATGGAGCAGGTGGCCAGCATCGGCGGGGTGCGCTTTGTGAACGACAGCAAGGCGACCAACCCGACCAGCGTTGCGCCGGCCTTGCAGGCCTATGCGGACGTGCACTGGATATTGGGCGGACAGGCCAAGACGCAGGAGCTGGACGCCTGCCTGCCGCACCTGCAGCATGTGAAGGCGGCCTATACCATCGGCGAGGCGGCCGGGCTGTTTGCCGATATCCTGCGCATGCGGGTGCCGGTGGCGGTGAGCGGCACATTGGAGCGCGCGGTGGCGGAGGCGGCTGCCGCCGCCGAGCCGGGCGATACGGTGTTGCTGAGCCCGGCGTGTGCGAGTTTCGACCAGTTCCGCGATTTCGAGGCGCGCGGGCAGGCGTTCCGGGCGGCGGTGGAGGGGTTGCGGCCATGAAGAACCCCTTGTCTCTGGGGCGCGCCGATGCCTCGCCCTTTGCGCGCTGGTTCTGGACCATCGACCGGCCGCTGCTGGCCATGGTGATGGTGCTGATCGGCCTTGGCATTTTGGCCGTGGCCGCGGCGTCGCCGGCGGCGGCGCTCCGGCTGTCTGGCGGCAGCGTGCAGATCGAGCCCTTGCACTTTCTCTATCGCCAGCTTTTCTGGGTGGCGGCCGGCGTGCCGCTGATGCTGGGCGTTTCGATGCTGTCCATCGATGCCGCGCGGCGGTTTGCGCTGGGCGGCTTTCTGCTGTTTTTCCTTGGGCTTGGGCTGGTGCCGATTGTGGGCGCGGAAGTGAACGGGGCGGTGCGCTGGCTGGCAATCGGCGGCTTCCAGCTGCAGCCGGTGGAGTTTCTGAAACCGTTTTTCATCGTGGCGACCGGCTGGCTGTTTGCGGCGCGATTCCAGGATCGCAGCCTGCCGGTGATTCCGATCGGCGGCGTGGTTTTGCTGGCCATTGTGGGCCTATTGGTGACGCAACCGGATTTCGGCCAGGCGGCGCTGATCATCGCGGTGTGGCTGGTGCAGGCCTGCCTTGCCGGTCTGCCCTTGCTGATCGTGTTCGGGGTGATCCTGCTGGGGGCGCTGGGGCTGCTGCTGGCCTATCAGGTGGAGCCGCACATCCGCAACCGCATCGACGGCTTTCTACATGGCGAGGGCGACACCTATCAGGTGGATCGGGCACTCGACTGCTTCCGGTCGGGCGGGTTGTACGGCACCGGCCCCGGCGAGGGCACGGCGAAGTTCCGGCTGCCGGAAGCGCAGACCGACTATATTTTTTCGGTGATCGGCGAAGAATTCGGGGCGATCGCCTGCTTTGCGCTTGCTCTACTATATCTTGCGATTGTAATCTGGGTTTTGCTACAACTTCTTGATGAGGATGACCCGTTTGTGTTGATTGCGGCAACCGGGCTTGTGGCACAATTCGGGGGGCAGGCGCTGATCAATATGGCGGTGAATGTGGCGCTGGCACCATCGAAGGGGATGACCCTGCCGTTTGTGAGCCATGGCGGCTCCAGCTTTCTGGCGACGTCGGTTGCGATGGGGCTGCTGCTGGCGCTGACGCGGCGCAACCGCCATTTGAAGGCCTCGCCCTATCTGCACACCGGGAGCGTTGCGGCATGACGCTTTCGCTGGTGATTGCAGCGGGTGGGACCGGCGGGCACATGATCCCAGCCGACGCGCTTTCGGACGCGTTGCTGCGCCGGGGGCATCGCGTGACCTTGCTGACCGATGCGCGGGGCTTGCGCTTTCCGGGCTTGTTCGAGCGTGCCGAACGGCATGTGATCGCTGCCGCCACGGCATCGGGGATGAACCCGCTTGCCTGGGCGAGGGCCTGGTTGAGTGTTCGGCAGGGGCGGGCCGAAGGCAAGCGGATTGCCCGCGATGTGGGTGCCAACGCGGTAATTGGTTTTGGCGGCTATCCGGCGCTGCCCGGAATGCTGGCCGGCATTGCGCTGAAGCTGCCGGTGATCCTGCACGAGCAGAACGCGGTGCTGGGGCGGGTGAACCGCTATATGGCGAACAAGGTGAGCGCGATTGCGCTGACCTATGCGCAGACCGGCCGGGTGGATGGCGCGCTGCAGCGCAAGGTGGTGGTGACCGGCAATCCGGTGCGGCAAGCGATCAATGATGCCCGCGACCTGCCCTATGAGGTGCCGGTGGGCGATGCGCCGTTCCGGCTGCTGGTGATCGGCGGCAGCCAAGGGGCGCGCATTCTTTCGACGCTGGTGCCGGCGGCGATTGCGGCACTGCCGGCGCAGCTCAGGGCGAGGCTGGTGGTGCAGCAGCAGTGCCGCCCGGAGGATTTGTCCGGCGTGGTGGAAGCCTATCGGGCGACCGGCGTGCAGGCGGAAGCCCTGGCCTATATGGCCGACCTGCCGCAGCGGATGGCAGCGGCGCATCTGGTGGTGTCGCGCGCGGGCGCGTCCACGATGGCGGAGCTGATGGCGATGGGGCGGCCGGCCATCCTGATCCCCTACAAGGCGGCGACCGATGACCACCAGACCGCCAACGCGGCCGGTTTCGTGGCGACGGGGGCGGGCGTGATGCTACCGGAAGACAGCACATCGGCTGCCACCATGGCGGGGCATCTGACCGGCTTCATGGGATCGCACGAGGCGCTGGCGGGAGCGGCTGCGGCGGCAAAGGCGCTGGGGCACCCGGATGCAGCGGAACGGCTCGCCGATCTGGTGGAAAAAGAAGTGCGCGCAGTGGCGGGGAGTGTGGCGCAATGACCGATCTGCGGCCGCGTGCGGCAACCGGTTCCGGCAGCTTCAACCGCGATGTCGGCCCGATCCATTTCATCGGCATCGGCGGCATCGGCATGTCGGGCATTGCCGAGGTGATGGCCAATCTGGGCTTTGCGGTGCAGGGCTCGGACATTGCGGAAGGCTATGTGATTGCCGGGCTGCGGGCGCGCGGCATCCCTGTGCACATCGGCCATGCCGCCGAAAATCTGGGCGATGCGGCGGTGGTGGTGACATCGACGGCGATCCGGCCCGGCAATCCGGAAGTGGATCTGGCGCTGGAACGGCGCATCCCGGTGGTGCGGCGGGCGGAGATGCTGGGCGAGCTGATGCGGTTGAAATCGACCGTGTGCGTGGCCGGGACGCATGGCAAGACGACGACGACCTCGATGGTGGCGGCGCTGCTGGATGCCGGCGGGCTGGACCCGACGGTGATCAATGGCGGCATCATCAACAGCTATGGCTCGAACGCCCGGCTGGGGGCTGGCGAGTGGATGGTGGTGGAGGCCGACGAAAGCGACGGCAGCTTCCTGCGGCTGCCGCCGACCTTTGCCATCGTGACCAACATCGATCCGGAGCATCTGGATCATTATGGCGACTTCGACACGGCGCGCGAGGCGTTCAGGAGCTTCATCCAGAAGGTGCCCTTCTATGGCGCGGCGGTGCTGTGCCTGGACCATCCCGAAGTGCAGGCGATGCTGCCGCGCGTGGCCGACCGGCGCATCGTGACCTATGGCTTTGCCGGCCAGGCCGATGTGCGTGGCGACCGGGTGGAGCCGGTGCCGGGCGGCAACCGGTTCGATGTGACGTTGCGCACGCATGGCAGCGACGAGCGCACGCTGGAGGGGCTGATCCTGCCCATGCCGGGGCGGCACAATGTGCAGAATGCGCTGGCGGCGATCGCGGTTGCCGATCAGCTGGGGCTGAGCGATGCCGAGATCCGGGCCGGGTTCGCGCGCTTTACCGGGGTGAAGCGGCGCTTCACCAAGGTGGGCGAAGTGGCGATGCCGGGCGGCGAGCCGGTTACCATCATCGATGACTATGGCCATCACCCTGTGGAAGTGAAGGCCGTGCTGGCGGCGGCGCGCGAGGGGGCGACGGCGCGGGTGGTGGCCGTGGTGCAGCCGCACCGCTACACGCGGTTGCGCGACCTGTTCGAGGAATGGCGGCATGCGTTCAACGATGCCGATACGGTGATTGTTGCGCCCGTTTATGCGGCGGGTGAACCGCCGATCGAGGGCGTGACCTCCGATGCACTGGCCGAGGCCTTGAAGCGATCCGGGCATCGCCAGGTTTTGACGGTTGCCGGCGAAGGCGGGCTGGCGGCAGCGATTGCCCCGCTGCTGGGGCCGGGCGACATGGTGATCTGCCTGGGCGCGGGCGATATCACGAAATGGGCGGCCAATCTGCCGGCCGGCTTGCAGCAGGCGCTGCAAGCATGATGGCGGTGGCCCTACCCCGCACGCCTGGCGTGCCCATTCCGAACGGCTTCCGCGGCAGCGTGGAGCATGGCGCGTCGTTTGCCGAGTTCATCTGGTTTCGCTGTGGCGGCGCGGCCGGGACTTTGGTGCGTCCGGCGGATGTGGAGGATCTGGCGGCGCTGCTGGCGGAGACGCCGCGCGATGTGCCGGTGTTTGCCGTGGGCGTGGGCTCCAATCTCATCGTGCGCGACGGCGGGGTTGCCGGGTTGACGATCCGCTTGCCGAAGGCGTTTGCCGGCGTTTCGGTGCAAGGCACGCGGGTGCGGGCCGGGGCGGCGGCGATGGGGATTACGGTGGCGTCTGCCGCGCGCGACGCCGGGCTTTCGGGGCTGGAGTTTCTGCGCGGGATTCCGGGCACGGTGGGCGGCGCTGTGCGGATGAATGCCGGGGCCTATGGCTGCGAAGTGGCAGATCGGCTGATCGAGGCCAGCGTTGTGACGCGGGACGGCAGACGCGAGACCTGGCCGGCCAGCCGGTTCGGCTTTTCCTATCGGCATTCGGATTTGCCCGATGGCGCTATCGTGACCGAAGCGGTTTTCGATGCGGTGCCGGGGGACCGGGCGGCGATTGCGGCGGAAATGGACCGGATTGCTGCCGAGCGGGAGGCATCGCAGCCCCTGCGGTCCCGCACCGGCGGCTCCACCTTCAAGAACCCGCCGGGCATGAAGGCCTGGCAACTGGTAGATGCGGCGGGCTGCCGGGGCTTGCGCCTTGGCGGCGCGCAGGTTTCGGACAAGCACACCAATTTCCTGCTGAACACCGGCGACGCGACGGCGGCTGACATCGAGGCGCTGGGCGAGGCGGTTCGCGCGCGGGTGCTGGCGCACAGCGGGGTGGCGCTGGAATGGGAAATCCAGCGGGTGGGCCAGCGGGTGGGCCAGCATGTGGGCCAGCATGTGGGGACGCCGGCATGCGGGTGACCGTTCTGATGGGCGGCTGGTCTGCCGAGCGCGAGGTCAGCCTGGTGTCTGGCGCCGGGATTGCCGATGCCTGCGAAGCCCTGGGGCATGATGTTGTGCGGCTGGACATGGGAGCGTCTGCCGAAGCGGGGGCAAATCTTGCCAGCCGCCTGCTGGCGACCCAGCCGGACGTGGTTTTCAATGCGCTGCACGGCACGCCGGGCGAGGACGGCACGGTGCAGGGGCTGATGGACCTGCTGCGGCTGCGCTACACCCATTCGGGGGTGGCGACCTCGGCCATCGCCATCGACAAGGAGCTGACAAAGCGGCTGCTGGTGCCGGCGGGCATTCGGATGCCGGTGGGCCGGGTGGTGGCCAGCGAAAGCCTGTTTGCCGGCGATCCGTTGCCGCGGCCCTTTGTGCTGAAGCCGGTGAACGAAGGGTCTTCGGTGGGCGTCGCCATTGTGACCGACAGCAGCAACCATGGCAGCCCGATCGGTCGCGCTGTGGAGGGTCCGTGGCTGCATTATGCGGAATTGCTGGCGGAGCCGTTCATTGCCGGGCTGGAACTGACCGTTGCGGTGCTGGAAGGCCCGGACGGCGAACCGCAGCCGCTGGCGGTGACCGAGCTGAAGCCGGCGAGCGGCTTCTATGACTATGATGCGAAATACACCGACGGGCTGACGCAGCATGTGTGCCCGGCGGAGATTGCCGCCGATGTGGCGGCGCTGGCCATGCAGCAGGCGGCGGACGCGCACCGCCTGCTGGGGTGCCGTGGTGTTTCGCGGGCGGATTTCCGCTATGACCCGGCGCTTGGGGCAGAGGGCCTGTTTCTGCTGGAAGTGAACACCCAGCCGGGGATGACGCCTTTGAGCCTGGTGCCGGAGCAGGCCCTGGCGGTGGGGCTTGGCTATGCCGCGCTCGTGGGCCGGTTGATCGATCGGGCGGTGGCATGACGAAGCGCAAGCCCGCCGCAGCGCAGAATAAGCCGGCTGCTGTTGCCGTGCCGGTGTCGCCGCAGGCGGCCTGGCGCTGGCTGGGCTGGGGCTTTGGAACATTGGGGATTGCCGCTGTTGCGGTTTGGGTGACGCTTGCCGGCTGGCCGCAACGGGCGACGCTGGAGGCAGCGACGCTGGCAGCGGACGCCGGCTTTGTGGTGCGGCAGGTGGATATCGAGGGAGCGGTCAACCAGCCGCGCCTGTCCATCTATCGGCAGGTTCTGGAAGGCGGCAGCGATTCGATGCTGCTGACCGATATCGATGCCATTCGCGCGCGGGTGAAAGCACTTCCGTGGGTGCAGGATGCCAGCGTTTCGCGGCGCTGGCCGAACCGGCTGGTGATTGCAATCGTGGAAAAGAAGCCGGTAGCGGTGTGGCAGCACCAGGGCGTGTTCCAGTTGATCGACGCGACGGGCACGCCTCTGCCCTCGGATCGGCTGGAGGACTTTGCGCATCTGCCGCAGGTGGTGGGGCGGTCTGCGAATGCCGAAACCGTGCACCTGCTGGCGCTGGTGGCGCAGGAGCCGAAGTTGATGCAGGCGCTGGAAGCCGCCGTGTGGGTGGGGGATCGCCGCTGGGATTTGCGCATGAAAAGCGGCGAGACGGTTTCGCTGCCGGAGGGCGCTGCGGCGCAACAGGCGTTGCAGCGATTCGCAGCAATCGAGCGGGAGACGCCCTTGCTGGGACGCGGCTTCGTGCGCTTTGACTTGCGGATCCCGGAAAAGATGGTGGTGCGGGTTTCGGGAGAGGTGGGCGCCACGGCCAAGCCGCGCGCCCAGCCGAATACGGGCGCTGGGGCAAGCCCGGCGAGCCCGAAACTGCAACTGGCGGGAACGGAAAAAGCGGTAACGAGAGAGGTTGTGATCTGATGGCGGTTGCGGTTCTGAACCCGACCAATTTGCTGAAGCCCCGCGCCGAGCGGGTGATTGCAGCACTGGATGTGGGCACATCGAAGGTGGCGGCGCTGATTGCCATGGCGGATGGCGAGAATCCGCCGCGGGTGATCGGTTGCGGGGTGCGCGCGTCCAACGGGCTGAAGCGGGGCCTTGTGGCCGATATGGGGCGCACGGAAACGGCGATCCGCGCCGCGATGATGCAGGCGGAAAAGGCGGCGGGCCTGGAAATCGAATCTGTGCTGGTGAACCTGTCTGCGGGCGGCCTGGACAGCGATGTGACCGCGGTGGAAATCGACATTGCCGGGCATCGCATCGCCGAGGATGATGTGACCGCCCTGCTGGCGACCGGCCGGCAGCGGATCGACGCGCAGATCACCCGCAGCGGGCGCTCCACCCTGCATGCCGAGCCGACGCTTTACACCATCGATGGCCTGGAAGGGGTGATCAATCCGCGCGGCTTTCATGCCAACCGGCTGGGCGTTGACATCCATGTGATCACGGCGGCCACACCGCCCTGCCGCAACCTCGATCTTGCCGTGCGCAACGCGCATCTGGGGGTGGAGGCCATCGTGGCATCGGGGGTTGCGACTTCGGCCAGCGTGTTGAATGCCGAGGAGCGCGAGCTTGGCGTGGCGGTGGTGGAAATCGGCGCCGGGGTGACGACCGTTGCGCTGCATTGCGGCGGCATGCTGGCGGGCCTTGCGGCGATCGGCATGGGTGCGGCCGACATCACGGCGGATATTGCCGCCAATTTCGCCACGCGGCGGGCGGCTGCCGAGCGGCTGAAGACGCTGCATGGCGCCGCGACCGCATCCCCGCGCGACAACCATGACATGATCGAGGTGCCACCGCTGGACCCGGATGACGGGCAGGATCTGCGGCGGGTGACCAAGGCGGAGCTGATCGCCGTGATCCGATCGCGGCTGGACAAATTGTTCGGCGAAGTGGCGGTTGCGTTGAATGAAATGGGCTTTTCCGGCACCGCCGGACGCCAGGTGGTGTTGACCGGCGGCGGCGCGGAGCTGCGCGGCATTGCCGATTTCGCGCAAGGCGCGCTGGCCCGCAATGTGCGGATCGGCCGGCCGCGCGGATTGATCGGCCTGCCGGAAGCGCAATCGACCGCGGCCTTTGCAACCCTTGCGGGCCTTGTGCTGCATGGCAGCCAGCCACGGCTCGACCTCGCCCGCACCCCGCTCAAGGCTTTCGGCAAGGGTGGCCGCCAGCCTTCGGACTCCGGTTCCACCTTCGCCCGCCTGTTCCAAATGCTTCGCAAACAAATCTGAGAGGGAGATACTCCATGGCCTTTGACTTCGTGAAACCCAGCCTTGTTGAACTGAAGCCCCGCATCAGCGTGATCGGGGTGGGGGGTGCCGGCGGCAATGCCGTTGCCAATATGATCACCGACGGGCTTTCCGGCGTGGATTTCGTGGTGGCCAACACCGATGCGCAATCACTGGCCAGCTCGCCGGCGGAAACGCGCATCCAGCTGGGCCTGAAAATCACGCAAGGGCTGGGCGCCGGCGCCCGCCCGGAAATCGGCGCGGCCGCCGCCGAAGAAGCAATCGAGCAGATCGATACCATCCTGGAAGGGGTGCACATGTGCTTCATCACCGCCGGCATGGGCGGTGGCACCGGCACCGGCGCGGCGCCGGTGGTGGCACGTGCGGCGCGCGAGCGCGGCGTGCTGACGGTGGGCGTGGTGACCAAGCCCTTTGCCTTTGAGGGATTGAAGCGGATGCGCTCGGCCGAAGCGGGCATTGCCGAGCTGCAACGGCATGTGGACACGCTGATCATCATCCCGAACCAGAATCTGTTTCTGATCGCCAACCAGCAGACGACCTTCAAGCAGGCGTTCCAGATGGCCGATCAGGTGCTGAACCAGGGCGTGCGCGGCATCACCGACCTGATGCTGCTGCCTGGCCTTATCAACCTGGATTTCGCCGATGTGCGCACCGTGATGAGCGAGATGGGCAAGGCGATGATGGGTACCGGCGAAGCATCCGGCGAGCGTCGCGCCATCGAGGCGGCGGAAAAGGCGATCTCCAACCCGCTGCTCGATGAAGTGTCGCTGCGCGGGGCGAAGGCGGTGATCATCAACATCACCGGCGGCGAGGACCTCGGCCTGATGGAAGTGGAGGAAGCCGCGCAGCACATCCGCGAGATGGTGGATCCTGATGCCAACATCATCGTGGGCTCGGCCTTCAACGATGATCTGGATGGCCGCATGCGGGTGTCGGTGGTGGCGACCGGCATCGAGAATAGCCAGGGCGCGCTGCCGGGAATTGTGCCCGACAGTCACAAGACGGTGGCGACCGGCGGCATGTTTGGCCCGCGCATCGGCGGGCTGGTGCCGCCAGCTGCGCCGGGTGCGGGCGAAATCCCGCCGCCGCCTTCGGGCGGGCCCGGTTTTCCCGGCGGCGGCGGTGGCGGTGGCGGGATCCGTCCGCCGGCAGCGCCGTTGGACGGGGCCATGTCGGCGGGCATTTTCGGCACCCCTGGCAACGGGTTTGCCGGGGCCGAAGCGGCGCGTGCCGAAGCGGACGCGCGGGTGGAAGCCAGCTTGCTGGCCGACGACCCGGTGATGAGCGACGAGGATATTCTCGATCTGGAAACCCCGGTGGAGGAGATTGCGCCCGCGACCCGTCCGGAAACCATTTTCGCGCCGATTGCTGAACTGCCGCTGGGCGAGCCGCGCCGGGCTGAGCCGGTGGCCGAGACGGCCGAACCGGAGCCGGAGCGCAAGCTGACGCTGTTCGAGCGGATGATGTCGCGGTCGCGCAAGCCGCGCGTGGAAGACCAGCCGATCGAGACGCTGGCGCCGGAACCGGAGCAGAACGAGAGCGACGATGCGACGGTGATTCCGCCCTTCTTCCGGGCGCAGCGGAACTGATATCCGGACTTGGCGGGGAGCATGCTCCCCGCCATTTTGACCTTTGACGCTATTTGCGGATGAAGGACTTCAGTTTGAAGCCGAGCGCGATCAGCGCGATGCCGAAGACAAGGGCCCAGGCCCCGATCCACCAGACGAGGATTTTCGCGCCCAGAAAGGGGGCGGCGAACAGCGCGGCGGCCAGCAGCAGCGAGACAATGCCCCCGCCGATCATGAAGCCCTGGCCATGCTCGCCGTCCAGCTTGACCGACGCGAGCAGCAGCAGGATGCCGGTGACGAGTGTCTTGATGGCGATGATGAGATAAAGAACGACGATCGACATTGCCGGCATGGCGAGCACGAGCACGCCGATGATGATCGAGGCAACGGCCTCCACCGCCAGCCAGACCCATCGCTCGCCGCGCCGGGCTTTGCCGATTGAGCCGATCAACGCGGCGATGCCATCGATCAGCGAGAAAATCCCGAACCACAGCACAAGCGACAGCCCGGCCAGCAGCGGGTTGACGAAGCAGATGATGCCGAAGATGACCGCGAACAGGCCGCGCAGGGCAATGGCCCACCAGCGATGTTCGAGAAATTCGTTCAGCGCGTCACCTGCCGCAGTTGCTGCCATCGTTCCGTCTCCTCTGGAATGCCTGCGTTCATCAGGCACATGCGTGCATGCGCCGTCAAGCCTGCACTTTCCCCGGCAGCGAGACTAGGCTAACCCCGCCGCCGGCCTTGTGCTGCAAATATGTCTGGAGTGTGCAAAGTGGGGTATCGTGTCGCCGTTGTGGGCGCGACCGGCAATGTCGGGCGCGAAATGCTGAACATCCTGGCCGAGCGGGAATTTCCGCTGGACGAAGTGGCGGCGCTGGCGTCGGGCCGATCGCAGGGCGACATCATCGATTTTGGCGACACCGACAAGACGTTGAAGGTGCAGAATCTGGAGCATTTCGACTTTGCCGGATGGGACATGGCGCTGTTTGCCGCCGGCTCCGGCCCGACCGCCATTCACGCGCCGCGAGCGGCCGCTGCCGGATGCGTCGTGATCGACAATTCATCGCTGTATCGGATGGAGCCGGATGTGCCGTTGATCGTGCCGGAGGTGAATCCGGATGCCATCGACGGCTACAAGGCGCGCAATATCATTGCCAACCCGAATTGCTCGACGGCGCAGATGGTGGTGGCGCTGAAGCCGCTGCATGACGCGGCGGGAATCCGGCGGGTGATCGTGTCCACCTATCAATCGGTGTCGGGTGCCGGCAAGGCAGGCATGGACGAGCTGTTCGAGCAGACCCGCGCAGTGTTTGTGGGCGACCAGAAGACGCATGCCAAGTTCACCAAGCAGATCGCCTTCAACGTGATCCCGCATATCGACAGCTTTGTGGGGCCAGAGTCCGGCTATGACGGCTATACCAAGGAAGAGCTGAAGATGGCGCAGGAGACCAACAAGATCCTGGACCCCGACATCCGGGTTTCGGCGACGTGCGTGCGGGTGCCGGTGTTTGTGGGCCATAGCGAGGCGATTTCGGTGGAATTTGACCAGCCGATTTCGGTGGCGCGGGCGCAAAGCCTGCTGCGCGAGGCGCCGGGTATCATGCTGATCGACAAGCGCGAGGACGGCGGATATGTGACGCCGATCGAGTGCGTGGGGGACTATGCCACCTTCGTGAGCCGGGTGCGCAAGGACCCGACCGTGGAGCATGGTCTGACGCTTTGGTGCGTATCGGACAATCTGCGCAAGGGGGCGGCACTGAATGCGGTGCAGATTGCCGAGCTGCTGGGGCGACGGCATCTGAAGAAGGGCTGATTGCGCCGTTGATAGCACTGCGCTATCAACTTCCAATGGGACAGATTTTGATCCGCAATCTGGATGACAGCATCATCGAAACTCTGAAGCGGCGCGCCAGAGTGGCTTCGCGTTCGCTGGAGGCGGAGGCGCGCTTGGCGATTGCCCGCGGAACGCAGCTGACGCGGGAGGAAAAGCGGGCCATGCTGGACGAAATGATGCAGGAAGCACAACGGCTCGTCGCACCGGGCGTGCAGCAAACCGAGGGCTGGATTCTCATCAACGAGGCACGCGACGAGCGGTGATCATTGACGCGAGTGTGGCGGTGAAATTGCTGGTTCCGGAGGATGGCAGCGATCGTGCGCAGGCGGTTGTGCTCGCTGAAGGCATCGCCGCGCCAGACCTCATCCTGGTGGAGGTGGCCAGCGCAATCTGGAGCAAATTGCGGCGCGGTGAGGTGTCTGGCCGAACCAAGTCCTTGCGAATGCTTCCGATCTTCGTGCCGAATCTGGTCTCGTCGGCAGACTTGGTGGAAGATGCGCTCGACCTGGCCCTTTCGCTTGGCCATCCCGTCTACGACTGCTTCTATCTTGCGCTGGCGATCCGGCGCGATGAGCAATTGGTGACCGCTGACCGCCGGTTTGTGGCCGCTGTGAGCGGCGGCGAACACCGCCATCGCGTTTTCCTTCTTTCGAACTGGTCCGTGCGCTGATTCAGCTTTCCGGGCTTCCTTTGCTTTTGTAGCGGCTTTCGAGGAAACGGCCTTCGACTTCGAGCGCCGAGAGGCTGTCGCGGGCGATGCTGGTTTGCATCTGGTGCAGTTCTGCGGATACGACCTTCAGCCCGTCGCGCAGGTGGGCGGTGGCTTCGGCGCTGGCGCGGTGGCTTTCCGGCACGGCGGCGTAGCTTTTGACGAGGCGCGGCAGGTGATCGCTGAGCAGGCGGCGGGCGTCTTCGGCGATCGGCGATGTGGCGTCCAGCTTCTGCAGCTGCGGGCCG